>NZ_PJJT01000083.1:0-145622 GCF_002929615.1 Cryobacterium sp. M91
GCTTAACCGCTGCCGGCATCTTGTTCGGTGCAAATCTGACCATTGGTTTCTCCCTGCTCGGGATTCGCAACGACCAGTAGAAACTGCCCACCCTATGGAGAGGTATTTATGACTACGACCGCCACGCGATCGCCTGACGAACCGATGCAGCCCCCTGCTGCACATCCGAGCAGCACGGCCGCGCGCCTCATCGACCAGCACCTGCTCACACGCCGCATCACCGTTGCATTGTCGCTCGCCGTCATCGGGGCGATTCACATCCTCGACCTCCCCGGCAAATTCGCCGAGACTCCATATCTGGCCTTCGCGTACATCGGCATCATCATCGCTGTGGCCGTATTGATCGAACGCGTTCTCGTCGTCGGATCGAGAATCGACTTCCTCGGCGCTGCTGCGCTGTCTGCGGCCGTCATCGTCGGCTTCGTCATCAATCGCACCGTCGGCATGCCGATGGCCATGGGCGACATCGGAAACTGGCTGGAACCGCTCGGTCTGCTGTCACTCGTCGTCGAGTTTTTCGCCATCTGGCAAGCGCTCGTCGCCGCTCTGGTTTACCACCGCCGGGCACGCTGAACGCCTCGTTTCGCAGCCGTCCAGGGCTCGTACTCCGCCCCCGGTCCATCCCCGAACGCGGGCCCAGTCTAAAAACTGGGCCCGCGTTCAATGGTTCCGGGTGTCCGCTCGGCTAGAGCCGGGTGCGCCGGCGGCGGCATCCGCTCCGGAGGCGAGAGCGAACGAGGTCGTCGTGGCGGGGTTTGCGCCGAGCGGGGTCGTGGCGGGAACGAGCTGCCGACCAGGTTGAAGCCGCTGGCGGCGAAGCTGCCCCGAGCGAACTCCGAGTCGTTCCAGGCCGCCAGGGTGACGGCGGCGCCGAGGCCCAGTACGAGGCCTCCGGCCAGAACGGCGCGAATTCGGCGGTTGCGCTTTTGGCGGCTGTCGACGAACTGCTCCGGTGCCTGGTGCGCCATGGTGGCACTCCTATATATCGGCGCGATCGTGTCGCACTTTTGGACGGACTCAATGGACGCTTCGTGAAAGTGCTCAGCGTTTACCACGAGCCAAACAGGGACTCCTGCCCTACACCGGTGCGCTTCAAGTGTCGTTGACCTCAAGGCCAGTAGTTCCGGGTGTGCGGTTCGATAGCAAGTTCGTATCGACCCAGTGTCGTGTCAGTGGGCCCCAGTAGGTCTCGGCAGAGCACTGGGATTCATTGGCAATCCCTACCACGCACCCCTAAACGATGTAAACATTGTGGCATTTGCCGTATAAAAGGTCTAACGGCTAAATGTGCCAGTACAAACGAGGGTGTGCACGATTGGAACGAACGTTCGGAAGTAGACAACGCGCTGCCGCTACCCCCCGCCTGATCGGCCGAACAGCCCACGGCATTGTTGAAACCCTCAGCGGCAACCAGAGTGTGGTGATCTTCGCCCCGCTCGGCTACGGAAAAAGCGTGCTGTTCGAGTCCATCGCCCTCACCCTGCGCGCGCTCGGCAGAGAACCCTTCAATATTGCGGTAAATCCCCTCGTGCACTCCGTTCCGTTCGGGTCGATCCGGTCACAGCTCGGCCTCGCAATGTCCCCCACCGATGGCGAGTTCAGCACGGCGACTCTGCTGAGCTCGGCCCAGGCCCAAACAGGGAGCAGCCACCCGGTCATCATGGTCGACGATGCCCACCTGGTCGACCCGCAATCGATGGACAGCCTGTACCAGCTTGCCGCCGCGCGGTCGGTCGTCTTGCTCGTCACTAGCGATCTGGTACCCGCGATCGATACCCCCACGACCGACGCAGCCACCATTCGTCTGCTGGACGAGCTCTGGATCAGGGGCGGCGCCGAACGCATCGACCTCGAGCCGCTCAGCCCCGTGCAAACCGGGCAGCTCGTGCGGGAATTCGCCCCGACGACCCAGTTCGATCGGGTCACGCTGGCGTTGCTGCATTCCCGCAGCGGTGGATCCCGGCTGCTACTGAGGGAATTGACCAGCGAGGCCGTGCGCCAGCAGCCCCGGCCCGATGACCGCGATCGCACCGCCTTTGCCCTGCACACACCGTCGCAGCGCATCCTCGACCTCCTCGCGCATCAGCTGCGCGGCCTGACCGCGAACCAGCTGGTCACTCTCGCTCTGATCGGCTCCCTGACCGGCATCTCCACCGGCCGTGCGTCAATGATCTGTGGCGCCGGTGAACTCCGCGACTTGATTCGTCGCGGATACGTGTATCCGTGTGTCGAACGTTCCGGTCAGTTGCAGGCGCGCACACTGCTCGCCGACGTGGCACTGACTATCTGCGATGCCGAGCAGCTGCGCACCCAGCAAGCCCTGGTCGTGTCGATTTTGCTGACCGACCGACACTACGGCTTCACCACCACCCCGGCCGAGTGCATGACCATTGCCGACAGCTGGACGGCGTCAGGAAATCTGCCTCCGAGCGTGGTCGACGAGTGGGGAAGCAGCGTCGTTGCCGACGTGTTGCTGGTGGCGGCGCGGCGCAGCCGTCGTCTCGGCCTGACCGAGAAGGCTCTCCTCTATTCGGCATTCACCCTGTGCCTGGAACCCGGCCTCAAGGCCACGATCGAGTATTCGCGTGCTCTCGCCAGCAACGAGCGCTATTCGGCCGCGCTGGCCGTTCTCGCGAACACCGAGGAGTTGCTGCACACCCCCGCCGATGGCGTCAAGCTCGCGCGCTGGCACATGTCGCTGGCCAAGTTCACCACCATGACAGCGGATGATTTCACCGCGTTGCGCACCCGGGCCGCCAGTTGGTTTCCCACCAGCACGATGATGCACGGTGAGGTGGATTTCGTTCGTCTGACCCAGTCTGTGCAGGACGTGGACTGGCCACGCGTGGCCGTTGACGGGGAAAGCATTGCGCGCAATGAGGACTACGACGTCATCACACGCATTCGTGCCGCCTGCCTGAGTGGTGTAGGCCACGCCTACGACGGCCGCACGGCGCAGGGGCTCGGCATGTTTGACCTCGCGACCACCCTCAATCGGCGCGACCTAGCGCAGCGCGACGCCGACATCTATTCCGGTGAGGGGCTGGCGCTCGAGATCTTCTACTGCAACGCCGCCGTGCGTTGCCTGAGCGGGTTCGGGGTGCCGGTCGTCGCTGACGAGCTTGACGAGTGGATCAGCCGATCGATCATCAATCACGATCTCGGCAACCTCGGCTTTCTCGGCTTTGTCGCGGCCGAACTCTCGCAATTTCGTGGTGACGTGGCCGGCACCGAAGCCGACCTGCGTGCCGCCGACGCTCACTTCGCACGCTCGGACCCCGACGCGTGGCGCACGTGGATTCAGTGCCTGCATGCCAGCTCCCTAGCCCGAATGGGTTTAATGGATGCCGCCCGCGCCAAGATTTCAAAAATACGCGTGCTGCATGAAGAAATGACTGCCCGCTATCAATTCGAGACCACCCGCTCGACCCTCAAGGGCCTGCTGACCGCGGGCAGCACGGATGGTGCTCGCCTGGTCGCCTCTCAGCTGTATGAATCGGCGGAGGCGCAGACTCCCGTGATGCGGGCCTGGCTGCTCGACGTTCTCGTGGGGCTCGGCGAGCCCCCCAATGATCTTGTGCACATTCTCGACCGCGCGGTGGCAACGAACGACGCGCCGATAGTCGCCGCACTGGCCCAGCGCACGCGCGCTGTGGCCGCCCAGGACGCCGCAGCACTCGACCTCGCGGCCGGACAGTTGGCCGACCTCGGCGCCTACGGAATTGCCATGACGGCGAGCAACGAGGCCGCAGCATTGCACGAGCTGCACGGCCAGAGCGACTCCGCCGACCTCAGCCGCTTACGGGCCGACGGCTTCTCGCTGGCCAGCCGCCAGCTGCCGGTGAACGTGCCGGCGTCGCTCCTGATCGAGCCGGTGCTGCTGACCGAGCGCGAGCGGGAAGTCACGTCGCTCGCCACCCAGGGCCTGAGTAACCGGGACATCGCCAAGAGTCTGTTTCTCTCGGTGCGCACGGTCGAATCGCACCTCTACCAGGCGCGCATCAAGACCGGGCAAAACTCTCGCGGAGACCTCACGAGCGTGTAGCGGGGGCTGAGGCCGCCACGGCGGCATCCACTCACCGCGTTGATGATCGGCTCTGCGGCATTACCAGTGCCAGTAGTGCGACATGAGCACATCTCATCCCTGATGCGCAGGAATCCCAGTAGTCGGTTTATCGATCCCAGTAGCCCACGGAGTCACCGCCGGATCGATACCCCTCGAAAGTGGGTACTATAACGTTCAACATCATTTTTGACAGGTCATGGCGCAAGGCGGTATGCATCGGCCGAACCGGGGGAGACGTGGACGGCCAAAAGCACCAGGATGGGCAGCGGATGCCGGTCGACGCTCCCGCGACTGTTGGTCGCAATGCTCGGGGAATCGCCGACATCGTGCAGTCGGGGCGCAGCGTCGTCATCTTCGGGCCGCCCGGTTACGGCAAATCCCAGTTGCTCGGGTCGGTGACGACGATTCTGCGCACGGATGGCGGCGACCCGGTCGAGATCGCGGCCACCGCGCTCTCACACACGGTGCCGTTCGGGTCGATCAGTAACGGCTCCAACCTTCGTCTGGCCCTCGCGCTCGGCGGAACCGAGCCGGTCACCGCTACTCGGCTGCTGAAGTACGCCCGCGATCACGGCCAGTGTGAGCGGCCGGTGATCAGCGTGGACGATGCGCACCTGCTGGATGCCCAGACCATGGACTGCCTCTACCGGCTGGCCGCCGGGGGCGAAGTGGTCTTGCTCGTGGCGAGCGATCTGCTGGCGACCGGCTTGACCACCGAAACCGACAGCATCACGGTTCGGTTGGTCGACGAGCTCTGGGTCAAGGGCTGCGCCGACCGCGTCGATATGGAGGCACTCACCCCCGCTGAATCGTCGGCTCTCGTGACCCACTTCGCTCCGACCGGTCAATTCGAACGCGGCGCTCGTGCGCTGCTGCACGCACGCAGCGGCGGGTCTCGAATGCTGCTGCGTGAGCTCACGGCCGAAGTCATGCGCCAGCAGCAGCCGCCCGACGACCAGGAACTGGTCTCCTTCTCGCGATTCCCGCCGTCGCGGCGAATTCTCGATGTGGTGTCGCATCAGTTGCGCGGTCTGACACCCCACCAATTCGCCGTGCTCGCCCTAATCGGCCGGCTGGACGGCATTTCCTACTCGCACGCGACCCGGCTGTGCCGCCCGGTAGCCCTGCGAGACCTGCTGCGTCGGGGGTTTCTGCATCGGCTGCCGGCCGGTCTGCTGCATGCCCCAACCATGTTCTCCGACGGAGCGCTGGCCGACTGTGAACCCGACCTGCTGCGGAACATGACGGCCCAGATCGTCGACCTGCTGCTGTTGGATCGCACGCACGGCGGCGTGACGACCCCGGCCGAGAGCCTCGTCATCGCCGATAGCTGGACGACCTCAGTCGCCCTGCGTCCCGAAGTGCTCGACGCGGTGCCCGCCGAAACCGTCGCCGACATTCTGCTCGTTGCGGCCCGGCGCAGCCGCACGCGGGGGCTCACCGACCAGTCGGTGCTGTTGGCGGGACTTGCCCGGCAGCTCGAACCGGCGCTATCGTCGATGATCGAGTACTCCCGGGCACTGGCCGGCGATGGTCGTCCGGCCGCAGCGCGGGCAGAATTGGTCGACGCGGAACAGTATCTGCGCACGCCGGCCGACGGCGCACTGCTACTGCGCTGGTTGCGGGAACTGGCCACGTTCGGCGTCATGACCGGTGCCGACTTTGCCAAATTGCGTGCCAGGGCGGCTGGCTGGTTTGTCGGCGACCCCATAATGGTCGGCGAGTTGGCCTTCATCGGACTCACCGAAACGGTGCAGAATCGGCAGTGGGCGATCGCGGCCGCGCGCGGCGAGCGCCTCGCCCGCACGGCCGACTACGACACCGTCACCCGCATTCACGCGGCCTGCCTCACCGGTCTGAGCCTGGCCCACCAGGGGCGTCCCGCTGACGCGCTGCGCCTGGTCGATCTCGCCACCAGCCTCAATGAGCGCGACCGGGTGCCGCGCGCATCAGACGTGTATTCCGCCGAGGGGCTGGCCCTGGAGATTTTCCATACCGGTGCCGCCATTCGTTGCCTGACCGGGTCAGACCGGACCGTGGCCCTCGGCGAGGTGAACGAGTGGATCGCCAGCGCCATCCAGATGGGGGACCTCGGCAGCCTGGCCCTGCTGGGCTTCGTCGGCGGGGAATTGGACCGGCCGGCCGGCAATGGTTCGGCGCAGCCGAATCGCTGGCAGCCCTGGCTGCAGTGCCTGCGCGCGAGTTCGCTCGCCCGGCTGGGTCTGATGGCAGCGGCATCCGCTGCCCGCCGGTCGAGCGCCGACCGCTTCGATCTAGGGTTTCTACTGAGCTCCGGCACCGACAGCGCCCAGCTGCTGGCCGTCTACCTGTACGAAACCGCCGGTAATCGTTCCCCTGTGATTCGCTCCTGGCTGATCGAAATCCTCGTGCAGCTTGGGCAGCCCGCCGGCCACGTGACGCGACTGCTCGCCGAGCGAGACGGTGAAACGGATGCCCGCGACGCGTCGATCTCGTCCGCTCCGGTCGCGACTGCTCACGTTGGGGGAACGCCGGTCACGGGTGCTGCGGTCTCGGACGCTCCGGTTGGTACGACGAGCGTTTCACACGTGGGCTCGAGCATTCCGAACGGCGCAGCGACCCAGCCGGCTTCAGTTCCAACCGACAGCGGGGAACGCGCTGAGTCGTTCGTGGCCTTCGCCGGCGCTTACCTGTTGACCGGGAGGGAGAAGGAAATCACCATACTGGCCGAGCGAGGCCTGACCAACCGACAGATCGCGACTGCACTGTATGTCTCGGTGCGCACGGTTGAGTCCCACCTCTACCAGGCGCGAGTCAAGACCGGGCAGAGCCCGCGAGCCGGGCGCGCGCCCCTTGCCGTGTTGATCCCCGAGGACTCATCCACCGATCTGAACGACGAGATCACCGACTCCGTAGCCTGACCCCGCAATCCGTTCCGGGCCGGCGCATCCGCTTGACTAGAGCCGGGCGAGCCGCTCGATGTCTTCGAGGAACTCGGCGGCGACCTCGGCGGATACGGTGCGGCGGGTTTCGGAGATCGCGAGGGCATAGTCTGCGGTACTGGGTCCGTTGATGACCGGTCCGTCACCGGTCTGGTACAACGCCTTTTCCAGGGCATGCTGGGACGCCCGATGCGCGGCATACTCAACGTCAGCGGGCGAGAATCCCTCGCTCTTTTCGACCAGCACCGCGAGGTCGACCTCGTCCGTCACGCCTTGCGGAATGTACCGCTCCCAGATAGCTTGGCGAGCGGCAACATCCGGCAGCCCGATCGGCACGACGTAGTCGAAGCGGCCGTGGCGGAGAAAGGCGGAGTCGAGCGCACGAATGAAGTTGGTCGCACAGACCAGCAGGCGCCCGGGCTGGTCACGGAACGCCGGGATGATCTTGAGCAGTTCGTTGGTCACGCCCTGCATCGCCGACGGGGGTTCGCCCGAGCGCTGGGACGCGATCTCTTCGACCTCGTCAATGAACACCACCGCGTGTTCCAATTCGGAAATCTTGAGGAAGGTTTCGCGCAGCGCCCCGGCCAGACCTTGCGGGTCGGCAGCCAGGCGCGACGGGAACACCTCGATGAATGACCATTCCAGGCGAGAAGCGATCGCCTTGGCGAAGGTGGTCTTTCCCGTGCCGGGAGGGCCGAACAGAACGACCGCCTTGGGCGGAGAAACACCGTACTGCTCGGCCAGTTCCGGCTTGGCCAGGGGCATAACCAGGCGGCGTTCGAGCAATTCCTTCTCGCGCGCCATGCCGCCGACCTTCTGCCAGAGGTCGCGCGGCAGCACCCGGCCGCCGAGTTCGCCGAGCAGCTTGAGTTCCTCGCGTTGCACGGGAATATGCCGTTCGAAGTAGCGCAGGTTCTTCTTGACCTCGAAGCCGCGGTTGATAAAAGCGTCGACCTTGGTCTCGGATTCGGGCATGAGCGCCGACAGCTTGGTCATGCCGTGCGGGGCCATGCGGGCCTCGAGCGCGGCGAGCATTGCCGTACCGATGCCCTGACTCTGCCACTTTTCCGCGGTCGCCAGAAAGACGATCCAGCCCTGAGCGTGCGCGGCGCGGCCGACGGCGGCACCGATCACCTCATCTCCGTGCAGGGCCACGATGGCATGGTCCTTCTGGCAGGAGGTGAGCACCTCCGACAGGCCGTAAACCGGCTCGGTGTCGGCGGCCTTGATCTCGTCCCACAGGCGCAGAATGCCGTCCAGATCGTCGGAGTGAAAATCGCGCAGTCGCCAGCCAGTCATCGTGAACCTCGCATTGTTGGGTGTGCTGCCACACTATTGCACCCGCTCCCCTAACCCCTCCCGGCGAGGTGCCCGGCATCTCTCCGGAACCGTCCGCGCATAACTCCTGCAATCTGTGTCAGCAATTCCTCCAAAGCCCGAAAATACGCCCAACTTTTATTCACCGATTCCAAATTGCAGGAGTTATGCGCGCCAAGCACCCGGACTGCAGTCACGAAGTGGCCGAAGGGACAGGGTCAGGCGCGAAAGGCGGCGGCAAGGATGCCCGGCAGCCTGCGCACTGAGGGACGCGCGGCGAATTCGGTCAGCAGGCGAGCGGTCAGGGCGCCACTTCGGGCCGAGACGAACCACGGAGGCTTCGGCAGCAGCGCCCACTCCCCGTGCACGACCGAGCGTGGAAACGGCCGAAAGGGCCCCCGCACGACGGTGCGCTCCACGTCGTCGAGCAGCAGGGCGTTGTGCACCACGCCGATGCCGCTCTGCACGTCGCTGAGGGCATGCCCCGGGAACGCGCCCCACGGCGCCGCCGCTGAGAGAAACCCGACGCCGGTCCAGGCGTTGATCGCGATGGTTCCATAGCGCAGGCGCGCCACTGCCTGCTCGAACCCGGCACCGAGCCGGCGGATCGTGCTCGGCACTCCGAGAATATTCGCGCCGAGCGTGCCGAGAAAGTCGCGGTTTACCGTCTCGACGGCTGCGTCGAGAAACGCCAGGCCGGTGCCGGGAAGTTCGACAACGCCGAGCACCGGCGCGAAGTATTCCGTTCTGAGCATATCTTCCGGCACAGCGGATGCCCACGCCTCGGGCGAGTCCACACCGCCCGTTTGCGGCGCTTCACGACTCGCGCCGGCTGGCACGAGCAGGCGCCCGCCGGGAATCGAACGCGCGGCCGGGTAGGCGGCGCGGGCCGCGCGCATCCGCTCATCGCTGCCGGGGTACCAGGCTGGCCGAGCCGGTGCGGACGCGAGGGCCGCCGCGACCGCGTCCAGAAACACGCGCTTCTGCGGCCAGGTGGCGCTGAGCACGAGCACCTGCCCGGCGATGCAGTTGTAGCCGCCGTTGTGCAGCCGCATGGTGGCGACGTGTTCGGCCTGATAGCGCAGGTCGCGGGTACTCCACCGGCCCGGCAGCACGATGATCGGTGAGACACCGCCGAGTTCGCTGGTGATCGGTTTGGTGAGGCGCGGAGCATCCGTTTTCGAGCCGGCGAACACGATGGCGTCGTGGGTGGCCGCGCTGCCGGTAATGTGCACGTGGCCGATGCCGGCGTGGTGCGCGAGATAGTCGCCCACATCGGCGCCGCCGGTGACGATGCAGAGCAGGCCGGCCTCGATGAGTGGGGCGAGCGCCGCGCGATAGACCGGCAGCAGGCCGTCGAAGGTGGGGTTGAGCTTGAGGATGGAGACCCGATTGTGTGCCACGAGTTCGTAGAGCACGTCGAGCGGCGCGATCGAACTGATGTTTCCGGCGCCGAGCACGAGGCCTATTCCACGGTCGGGCCTGGGCCCAGAGTCCTCACTGGGTGCCCTGCCGGAAACGTGCTGCCCCAGTCCGGCCCGGGATCGGGCCTGCGCCGCTGTGACGCCCGGTCGCAGCCAGGCCTGGGCGGTGAATCCGTGCAGCAGGAGCCCGTCCCAGGCGTTGTGTGGAAGCACGAAAACCGTGACCCGACCGCCCGGTGCCCTCCCCAGCCGCCGGCCGGCGAGCGGGCTGTGTCCCGCGTCGAGCACCCGAAGTGTGCGCTGCAGCGCGGTCAGTGACGTGAGCACGCCGTACGGCCCGGTCAGCCATTCCTCCCCGATCAGCGGCGACGCCTGGTCGAGCCCCTTGGCGTGCGCGGCAGCGAGCACCCAGCGCTCGGCTTCGACGCCGACGGATGCTGCGACACTCGCCAGCAGATCGGCTCGCGCCGCTAAGGTGGTCGCCGCCCACCCCTCGCTCCCCCGTGCCAGCGCTGCGATGGAGAGGTCGAGCCCCGCCTGATCCACCGTCATTGATCTCCCCTGATTGCCGACCAGCCTAGTGCTGCAGTTCAGGGTACGACGACGGGGCAGTGCAGCTGGGTACGCTCGCCGGTTCGATCGATCTCGTGCTGATCCATCGGCTGGGCGCAGACTGGGCAGCCCCGAACCGGCGCGGGAACGGCAGGCAACAGATCCGACCCGTTTAATCCGACCGGCGGCGGTCCCAGAATGGGAAACAGACGACCGTTGAGCCAAGCCGTCATTCCGCCAGGTCCCTTGATTCGCGGTTGGGAGTCCTTACCGTGTGTCACAACTCTTAGTGTACTGACCAGCCCGCGACCGCTCAGGCGATCGCGTCGGCGACGCTCAGCAGCTCGGCCTGAAACGCCGCAGCGACGTGCGCGTTGGTGATGCGCCCGTTGTGCACATTGAGGCCCTGGGCGAGGGCGGCGTCTTCGGCAATGGCCTTCTTCCAGCCCTTCTGGGCCAGCGCGATCACGTAGGGCAGGGTCGCGTTGGTCAGCGCACGGGTCGAGGTGGCCGGCACTGCGCCGGGCATGTTGGCGACGCAGTAGTAGACGCTGTCGTGCACGGCGAAGGTGGGGTTGTCGTGCGTCGTGGCGTGCGAGCCCTCGAAGCAGCCGCCCTGATCGATCGCGATATCCACCAATACGGAACCCGGCTTCATCGACGCGACCATGGCGTCGGTGACGAGTTTGGGTGCCTGCGCTCCCGGAATCAGCACGGAGCCGATCACGAGGTCGGCTTCCCGAACCTGCTCGGCGATCTCGTACTGGGTCGACGCACGCGTCTGAATTTCGCCGTTGAACCGCGCCTCGAGCTGGCGCAGGCGGGCCAGAGATAGGTCGATGATGGTCACGTCGGCGCCCATACCGAGGGCGTTGGCCGCGGCATGCTCGCCGGCGACGCCGCCGCCGATCACGACGACCTTGGCCTTGGGGGTTCCAGGAACGCCGCCGAGCAGAATCCCGCTGCCGCCGTTGGCACTCAGCAGGTGGTAGGCGCCAACCTGCACCGAGAGCCGGCCGGCCACCTCGCTCATCGGCGAGAGCAGCGGCAGCGTGCGGTCGCTCAGCTGCACGGTCTCGTAGGCGATCGCGGTGGTGCCCGACTCGATCAGTGCTTCAGTGCAGGCAGCGGATGCCGCCAGGTGCAGATAGGTGAACAGCACCTGCCCCTGGCGCATCAGCGGGTATTCGCTCGCGATGGGCTCCTTGACCTTGAGCAGCAATTCGGCCGCCGCCCAGACGTCGGCGGCGGTGGCAACGATGGATGCCCCGGCGAGGCGAAAAGTGTCATCGGTGATGCCAGAGCCGAGCCCGGCACCCTGTTCGATGATGACCTCGTGACCGCGACGGGTGAGCTCATTCACACCGGCCGGCGTGATCGCGACGCGGTTCTCATTGTTCTTAATCTCGGTGGGAATGCCGACCAACATAGGGGCTCCGTTTCGCAGTCGCCAGTGCCGAATGCATCGGCTTTGATAGGAGTTAGACTGCTATTGATTCGTTTCCGCTAGGTAAAATCCGTGGAATCTGCCAGACTTCAAGAATATTTCACGAATTATGCGGTGACGAGGAGAAGCAACATGGCCGAAGCGAAGAGGATTCGATCGCTCGAACCCCTTGACGAGGTCGATCGCATTCTGGTCGCGGCGCTGCAGGCGGATTCCCGCACCACCAACAGCCGTCTGGCTGCGGCGGCCGGAATCGCCGAGTCCACCTGTGTTTCCCGGGTGCGCTCACTGGTCAGCCGCGGAATCGTCACCGATTTCACGGCCATGGTCGATCCCAAGGCGATCGGCCTCGGGCTGCAGGCGCTGATCAGCGTCAGCATTCGCGCCGGGGCCCGCACGCACATTCCGGCATTTCGCGACTCGATCCGGGTGATGCCCCGGGTCGTCCAGCTGTTCTTTCTCGGCGGCTCCGAGGACTTCATTATTCATCTGGCGGCCCGCGACACCGACGATGTCCGCGATTTCGTGCTTGAGCATCTCTCCGCCAATCCGGCCGTGGCGTCAACCCGCACGAGCATGGTGTTCGAGCACTTCTACAACGGTGTCGCCCCCGAATAGTGCGCCCTAAACTGAGCAGGAAATGAACCTCGCCGATACGCTCCTGCCCGCCCTGTTCGGCTTCGGCACCGGACTCGCCCTGATCATCGCGATCGGCGCCCAGAATGCGTATATTCTGCGGCTCGGCATCGCGGGCAAAAACCGCACCGTGCTCGCGGCCGTGCTGATCTGCTCCCTGTCCGACGCCGTGCTCATCTTCGCCGGAATCGTCGGAATCGGCGTGCTCATTCAGGCCGCCCCGGCCGCGCTCGTCGTCGTGCAGGTGCTCGGCGTCGGCTTTCTGCTGAGCTACGGCGTGTTCGCCGCCGTGCGCGCTTTTCGCCCCGGCGTCCTCGTCGCCGCGGCCACCACCCAGGTGAGCACCAGGGCCGCCGTCGCGACGACCCTCGCGCTGACCTGGCTCAACCCGCATGTCTACCTCGACACCCTCATTTTTCTCGGCTCGGTGGCCAATCAACAGGGCGCGAACGAACGCTGGTGGTGGGGCGTCGGCGCGATCACGGGAAGCTTCGTCTGGTTCTTCGCGCTCGGCTTTGGCGCCCGGATGCTGCGGCCCCTGTTTGCCAAACGCTCGTCCTGGCGAGTACTCGACGGCTTCATTGCCGTGGTCATGATCGCCCTCGGGGTGCGGATGGCCTTCGGGGTATAGCGAAGCTATGCGCCCCAGTAACCGGCCCTGCCGAGAAGCTGAACCTCGTGGTTGGCGCCCGCGGGCACCGGCACCTCGGGCGGGAACACCCCGAAGCCGCGCCACATTTCGATGTCGGGCGCGTGGAACCACCAAGAGCCAGAAGGCCGCCCTGAAACAGATGCAGACCGTCGCCGACGGCCGCCGTATCCGCAGGGCACACGCCGCCCCGCAACCCGCGCCCGAGCTCGCCCGCTATCTGGTCCGGGCCCGGGCCCTGGTCAGCGCACGAGCGCGCCCGATACTGGTGCGCGCTACGCCGTTACCGTAGCGCGCACCCAGATCGGGCGCGCTCACGCGGATCCCCGACCAGGCACCGCGGCCGCCACCCTCGGGGGTTCGCCCGCGCACTACCGGGACACGATGCTGGTTGGATAGGAAGCACGTGCCGACCGACGAGTTGGGCGAACCGTTCGGGAGGCCACGAGTGCGACTGCTCTATGCGCTGCTCCTGAGCGGGGTGATCCTGTTTGTGGGACTGTCGGTCGCGCTGCCAGACGCGACGCTCGTGGCGGGCGGGCTCACCATCGCCGCGGCGGCGGTCGGGCTGGTTCTGGTCAACCGCACCCAGCGCATCATTGCAATGCTGCTGATCGGTCTTGGGATCGCATCCGTTCTGATCGGGGTTGCACTCGGAGGCACAGTCAACGGCCGGGACCTGCTCTCTGTCAATCAAGACCTCATCGGCATGCTCACGGCCGTGTCGTTTCTGCGGCTCATCACACCCAGCGAACCGACGACCCGCACCCGCTTGCACGGCCGGCTCGCAGTGCTGCGCACCGCGCTCGCCACCCACGCGCTCGGCGCCATCATCAATATCGGTGCGGTTGGAATCGTCGGCGACCACCTGCGCGGTCGCACCGCGCTGCGACTACCCGATGCCGCGCTGTTGTCCCGGTCGTTTTCGGCTGCGGCGTTCTGGTCACCGTTCTGGGCGGCCGCCGCCGCGGCGACCACGCTCGTGCCCGGCGCCAACTCGCTCGTGTTGCTGCTCGTCGGCTTGGGCCTCGCGCTCGCGGCAATCGGGCTGAGTGTCTGGGACATTTTTCGGCTCTGGGGCCGCGACCTGCCGGCCTATACCGGCTACTCGCTGAGCTGGGCGCTCGTGCGGGTTCCGCTCGCCCTGGTCGCTCTCGTGATCATCGCCCACCAGCTCTTTTCGGCCGTGCCGGTGCCGCGCATTGTGCTGATCGCCGGCCTTGGCGTGACGCTGCTCGGCTTGCTCATCGTCAACGGTCGCGGTGCGGTGCGGTCGCTGGCCCGGCATGCCAAACACGACCTGCCGCAACTGCGGGGTGAGGTCACGCTCTTCGCCTCAGCCGGGGTCCTCGCGGTCGGTCTGCGGATGCTGTTTCCCCTGTTCGAGCTGCAGCTCCCGGTCAGCGAGTTCACCGTTCCCGTCGCCTGGGCCATGATGCTGGCGATGATTCTGCTCGCGCTCGTGGGCGTGCACCCGGTCGTGTCGGTCGCGGTGGTCGCGGCCCTCATGCATCCGCTGGGACCCGACCCGACCCTGTTTGTGCTGGCCGCCTGCATCGGCTGGGGAGTCTCGACCGCTGTGGGACCGATCACCGGGCTGACCATGCTGCTCAGCTCGCGCTACAGCATCGATAGCGTTGCGCTCACCCGCCGCAATCTGGTCTATCTGGCTGTCGTGCTCGTCGCGTCGTGGCCGGCCCTGCTGCTGTGTGCCGCCTTGGTCTAGCGCCTGGACGATGCGCGGGGCGAACGCCAGTGCGCGGTCCCCTGCCCCACCGGCGCACGAGCGCGCCCGATACTGGTGGCCGCTACGCCGGTTACCGTAGCGCGCGCCAGTACCGGGCGCGCTCAAGCGGACGCCCGGCGCGGCTGGGTTAAACAGGTGTGCACCCTCGTTCGCGCGGCGAACGAGGGTGCACGGTCAGGCAGACTAGACGGCTACTTCAACCGGCTCGTCGCTGACGACGTAGTTCTGAATTTCGATGAGCAGCAGGTCGCCGGCTTCCTGGTCGGTCAGGCCCTGGGCCAGAGCGAGCTCGGAGACGAGGATCTGACGAGCCTTTTCGAGCATCCGCTTTTCGCCGGCCGAAACGCCCTTGTCTTGGTCGCGACGCCACAGGTCGCGCACGACCTCGCTGACCCGGTAGACACTGCCGCTGGCCATTTTCTCCTGGTTGGCCTTGTAGCGGCGTGACCAGTTGCCCGGCTCCTCGGTGAAGGCGTTCTGCAGAATTTCGTAGACGGCGCTCACCCCGGCGGCGTCGATGACGTCGCGCACCCCGACGAGCTCGACGTTGTCGACCGGCAGCTGAATGGTCAGCGCGCTGGTGTGCACGTTGAGGGTCATGAACTGCTTTTCGACGCCCTTGATGGTGCGGGTTGCGAGGGCCGTGATGGTGACCGCTCCGTGGTGCGGGTAGACCAGAGTTTCGCCGATTTCAATCTTCATGGAATGCGCCTTCAGTGTTGTGTGGGTGATGCAACGCGTAAGGGCGTTGCGCTTGAGGTCTGGGGGTCCTGCAGCCAACCGGGCAGGAGCGCCACGAGCTGGTCGACAAGTTCGTCGTCGGATACGTCGAGGTGGCCGCGCATCCAGGAGCCGATCAGGGTGAGCGCACCGCCAGCCACATAGGTCGTCACCAGTTCGGCGTTCACGGTCTCGTCGAAGACGAGCACCGACTCAAGCATGCGAGTGGCGTAGGCCTCGATGATCTGGTCGTGCGCGCTGCGGGTCAACGGCAGCTCGAGCACGCTCGCGTAGAGGGGAAAATTCTCGACCATATGCGCGACGAGCCGGCCGTACCCGAATCGGGCAGCGCTCTCGCCCGCTCTTAATGGGCGCAGATCCAGGCCGGCCGAGCCAATGTCGGCAAACTGGGCCTGCAGCAGCTCGGCGGCGAGAACGTCGAGGCTCGCGAAATGCGCGTAGAAGGAGCTGCGGCTGATTCCGGCCAGGCGCACGATTTCGGCCACTGAAACGGATGCCGCCGGCTGAGCAATCAGCGTACGGATCGCCGTGAGAATGAGCCCCCGGGTGCGCTCGGCCCGCGGATCGTGCGTGAGCTTGAACTCTGGGATAACGTCGACCGGCACCTCGACCACGAGGCCGGGGTCAGTCAACGAAGTCATCTATTTACTATAGCACTTTTCGGACACGTGTCCGAGACCCGGGCGCGTCCTCACGGCGGACTCGCGGAAACCGGCCGACGCTACCGCCCGCGGTACTTGTCGAGGAGCTGCGCGCAGCGGATGAAGCCGAGGTGTGAGTACGCCTGCGGGTGATTGCCGAGGTGTTTCTCGGTGGCCGGGTCAAATTCCTCCGACAGCAGCCCGGTCGGGCCCACGAGGATGACCAGCTGGTTGAACAGCGCCTCGGCCTCGTCGAGACGCCCAGCCAGGACGTAGGCCTCGATCAGCCAGGTCGTGCAAATGTGGAAGCCACCCTCGAGCCCGGGCAGCCCGTCGTCATAGCGGTAGCGGAACACGGTCGGACCAACGCGCAGCTCGCGCTCGACGGCGCTGACCGTCTTCTGAAAGCGCTCGTCGTTGACGTCGAGCAGGCCGGACAGCCCGATGTGCAGCACGGCGGCGTCCAGATCCGGGCTGTCGTAGGCGACGGTGTAAGACTGGGCTTCCTCGCTCCAGCCCTCAACCAGAACTTCGTCGCGAATCGTGGTGGCGAGCTCGTGCCACCCGGCACCGACCTCGCGACCGTGCCGTTCCGCGGTACGAATGGCACGATCCACCGTCACCCAGCACATCGTCTTCGTGTAAGTGTGGTGCCGCGGCGAGCGCCGGGCCTCCCAGATGCCGTGGTCGGGTTCCTGCCGGCGACTCGTAACAGCCTCAACCATCTCGGTGAGCAGGTGCCACTGAAAGTCCGAGAGCGTTCCCTGCCGGGCGCTGAGCGTGTCGATGAGTTCGGCGACCGGTCCGAACACGTCGATCTGCACCTGGTTGTCGGCAGCGTTTCCGATGCGCACCGGGCGAGATCCGGCATAGCCGGGCAGAGATTCGAGGCTCGCCTCCGTCGACAGCGACGAGCCGGTGACCGAATAGAGCGGATGCAGCCACTGCGCGCCGGGACTGTCCGCCACGACTCCGGCCAGCCAGTGCAAAAAGCCATCGGCTTCGTCGGTCGATCCGAGGTCGACGAGCGCCTTGACCGTCATCGATCCGTCGCGCAGCCAGCAGTAGCGGTAGTCCCAGTTGCGGGTTCCACCGATGCCCTCGGGCAGGGACGTCGTCGATGCGGCGAGCACCGCACCGGTTGGTTCGTAGCAGAGGGCACGCAGCACGAGCGCGGAGCGGCTCACGAGCGACGGCTTCACGCTCGGCAGGGTGAGTGTGTTCACCCAAGCACGGGAGTCATTCATGACCGCGCCGCGTCTGGCTGCTTCGCCGGCAGCATCCGGAATATAGGGCTCGGTGTCGCCGCAGCGCAGGTTAAGCATGACAGCCCCGGCAGACAGGTCGACGATGGCCGTGGCCGTTTCGTTGCGGCCGTCGGAGGTCACCTCGAACTCGACGCCCGGCGCCGACAGCGCGATGGGGTCCGGGGTTCCGGTGATGGTGACGACCCCGTCGGCCGCGTGCATGTTGAAGTGGGCGACGGCGTAGTCGGGTCGGGGCGCGAACACGATGCGGGCCAGACCGGTACCGGTGAGTTTGCGCACGAGGTTGGTGATCCCGAGCGGTGAAGGCTCGATGTAGTCGGTCACGGTGACGTCGGCCCAGCGGGTTTCGACGATCATGGTGTTGTCCACATAACGCTGGCCGAGAACGCGGCTTTTCTTGACCGGTTCGATCGAGAAGTGACCGGCCTCTTCACTGCCCAAAATGCTCGCGAACAGCGAGCCAGAATCGGGCAGCGGATGCGTCATCCAGCAGATGCGCGCTTCCGGCGTCACGAGGGCGGTCGACGTGCCATCGCCGATCATGGAGTGGCGTTCGATGGCAACGACGTGCTGGCCGAACAGCCAGTCCTTGCGCAGTTCAAAGAGCAGGGCCAGCAGTTGCGCGAGCTTCTCTGGGCCGCTGACCCGGTGCGCGGCGACGGATTCGCCGTCGCCGATGCGAATTCCCAGGTCGGGGCCGTGCAGGGTGTTCATCGCCATCTCGTCGCTCGCACCGTCGCCGGCGAAGAAGGCGGCACTGACGCCCAGTCGGGAGCGCAAGCGGTCAAGGGCCGCGCCGGAATCCTGCCTGCTCGCGTCACCGTCGTCGGTGTCGAAGAACTCCGAGTCGAACTCGGCGCCGTTCGAGCCGACCAGGTGCACCTCGCGGGGCAGTCGGGAGTCAGCGGCGAGGTCGCGCAGGGTGCGCCCGCTCATCACGGCCGTGTGCGTGTTGGGCAACGCGGCGAGCGCCCGCAGTGCGAGCGCCGACTCGACGAGCAGCTTCGAGGGCACATCCGACGCGCCGTGATACGACAGGGTGCCACCGTAGTTACAGGCCACGAGGAGGGAGGGCGTGCGCGCCAACTGCTGCAAGTCCTGCAGGATCTCGCGCGACAACCCGGCCAGGCTGCGCGGTAGGTTCTTGGTCAAGTTCAGGCGTTGGGGCATGGGGGAGTTCCTAGCAGAGGAGCAAACAGAGGGGCACCGCTGCCAATCGCTGGGCAGACCTAGGCGACGTTACCATCGGCGCTGGGCTGCACGCACTTCTGGCACGAGGTTGCCAGCGTCGGCCGGCCATCGCGCGCTAGATCGCGGCACTCCTAAGCGCTCGCGGCCCTCTCACCACGGGGTGCCCCGAGTTTGAAAGGGTGCCGCGGCAGCTTCACATCCTGGTCCGCGGGCCCGGGCGGCACGTGCTTGAGAGGTTCGTCTCGGTTGGAACACGGGACAACTTCTCAAACACGTGCCACGAAACGTTTAGGCGCGCGGATGCCTCGCACAGTGCCGACGAACGAGCCGTCAGTTCGTCCAAGTCAGGCCCAGTGTCGCGAAGGCCGCAACGAGCTCGGGAGTCTCCGGGGCCAGATCGATCGCGGTGACAGCACTCAGCAATGGCGAGGAATTTGATTCGGCCGACGGACGCTCAAAGATTGCCCAGAGTTTGAGGTCGTCGCCGTGCCTGGAGGCGAACTCGATGCCGTCTACCGATGGCTCGGTCTGCTGGTACAGCCAGCTGGCGATTGTGCGAGTCAGATCTCGTGGCACTGAGTTTTTCATCGCTGACGCATCGAAATCGACGGCTCCGTAAGGATGGGCGATGTCGATGAACCGTGGCCAGAGCGATGCGATGGTGCCAGCGGCAGCGACCGCACAGAATGTGCCTTGCAATGTCGCCCTTGATGCGCAGCGATCCTCCAGCCAGCGGTAGCTGACGGCGGCCGGCGCTCGAGCGGGGAACTCGATCGCGTCGGCTGGGTCCTCCACAATGTCTTCGAGGGTGACGCCCAGATGCGGATCACAACGGCATTTGGCGAACACCTCGATTAAACAGGCGAGGAGCGATTCACCTGCATACACGGTCCTGAATTGACCGTTGATGTCATCCCACCGCCCGTTGAAACAGCCGGCGTCGGTTGCGTGTTTCCAATCGCTCCAAGACCACGGTTCGGGGCGAAAGCCCACCCGCCAGACCGTCCCTGGGTTGACGCTCAGAACGAGCTCCAGCTCAGGCACGCCGACGATCACCCAAACGCCACAAACGAACGAGCGGCAGCCAGGACTGCAGGGCCCCCGGTAGCAAGGTCCTGCTCGAGCAGCACCCGCGCCGGTGCCGTATCGCCCAGCTCAGGGTTCATGCCTTGAAACCAGCTCGATACCGTCGAAGCCGCCTCGCGCTCACGCAGCAACGCCATCACATAAAAAGCCGTACGCAGCCGCTGCATAGTCTCAGCCGACGGCGTCCGTGTACCTTCAGCCCACTCTCTTACTGCGCGCGTCTCACGCACGCCACCGAGATAAGCGACCAGTTTCGCTCCGAGCGTCTCGCGGAGACCCGCCACGATCTCCGCCGGCGGCAGGCGAAGAGAATCTTCATACGCGCGCAGACCGGGCCGTGCAGTCGTAGTGCTCATAAGTCCATTTCACACCGTCGCCAAACAAATCGCAAGCAAAACACTGAAATCCGACACTAGCATTTACACCCGAGATCACGTCCAAAATCCCAAGGCTGCGGTTCTCCGCAACCCCCGGGGCGCTCGCGGCACGTGCTTGAGAGGTTCGCCCCGGTTTGAACACGTGACAACTTCTCAAGCACCAGCTGAGCGGATGCCGCAGCGCGGCATCCGCTCAGCGCAGTTAGACGACCTCGCCCATCGGGAGGTTGCCCTTACGGGCATCCAGCTTGCCGAAGTGGCTCTCCAGCAGGCTCTTCATCTTGTGCAGGGCACCGGTCAGGGCTTCCTCCACGGCGTTGGCGTTTTCGGTGACGACGACGGGCGTGCCGCCGGCTGGGCGGGCCTCGAGGGTGCACTTGATGTCGTCGGCGCTGCTGCGGCCGGCGCTGCCGTCGGAGAGGTGAACCTCAACCCGGGTCAGGCGTTCGCCGTAGCGCGAAAGGGACTCTTCGACAATCGTTTCGAGCGCGCCAGAAACCCGCTCGGTGCCATCAATATTGCTGTCGGTATTCACGATGACCTGCATAATTACTCCTCCAGTTGCTTACAACTTCAGGCTACCGCTCCCGCATGTGAGCGCCGGTTGGTGACGCGTGGTGTGCGCACAGCTGCGTCTGAGGCTTGAGTCGTTCGTGTTCCCAACGTGAGGTTGCACCAGTGAAGATTCTCGTCGCTTTCGCGCCGCAGTCCCTGCGCTGACCCTCGCCAGTTCGGTTCCGGTGCAAGTGCCTTCAACACCTCTGAGGACCTCGGATTCAGCGCCGCCGACCTCGACCGACCTGTCGGCACCGACGAACCCAGCAACAATCTCGACCGGTAGAGCGTCGACCAGCTCGTCGACGCCCTGCTCGGCTACCGGGGAGCGCTCATCGTGGTCAGACACGACGACGCGTTCCTCGCCCGACTGCACGTGACGACGTCGCTCGCACTTGATCTGACCGGCGCGCTGGCGGAAAGCGCGAACCCGACTGCGTGATGCCGCAAGAACCCGTAGCCTATTCTCATGCAGACGAGGCCTGATCGGGGCGAACGGGTCGTTGCCATCGACATCACCCGCGGGCTGGCGATCATCGGCATGTTCGTGGCCCATGCCATTCCGCGCGCGGGTGACGCCGAATTGCTCGTCGATGGGCGCTCCTCCATTCTGTTCGCGACCCTGGCCGGGGTATCGCTCGGAATCATGACCGGATCGGCGCATCCGCTCGGTCGCGGCCAACGTTCGGATCGCGTCGTCGGCATCGTGGTGCGCGCGCTGTTTTTGTTTCTGCTCGGCCTGGTGCTGTCCAGCCTGCACAGCGGCATCGCCATCATTCTGCACTTCTACGCCCTGATGTTCCTGCTGCTTCTGCCGCTGTTGTTTCTGCGTCGGTGGCTGCTCTGCCTGATCGGCGTCGCGTTTCTGCTGGGGGCGCCCATGCTCGGCGCCGCCCAGGCCGACGTGGATGTCGACCAGCCCACGCTCGCCTATTTCGTCGACTATTTCTTTCTCAACGGCACCTACCCGGTGCTGATCTGGATGCCGTTTCTTCTGGCCGGCCTGATCGTCGCACGGTCCGATCTGCGGCGTGCGAAAACCCAGGTCGCCCTCGTCGGTGTCGGCGCGTCAGCGGCGGTGGCCGGTTACGGCGCGGCCATCGTGCTCCCCGGGGTCAGCGCCGAGGCGCACTCCGGATCGATCGCCGAAGTGACCGGCTCTGGCGGGCTCGCCATCGCACTGATCGGCGCGCTGCTCTGGCTCACGGCGGTGGAACGTGGCCAGCTGGGTCGGATGCTGCGCGGCATCCTCTCGCCGGTCGGAGCGACCGGATCGATGGCCCTGACCGTCTACACCCTGCAGATTATGGTCCTGGCCATCGTGGTCGCCGGCGGCCGGGAGGTTGACTACCCCGGCTGGCCGTTGCTGATCTGGATGCTGCTGCTCACGTTCATCCTGGCCAGTCTGTGGCGCTATCTTCTGGGCCAGGGTCCGCTCGAGCGTCTGCTCGCCGCGCTGACCCGTGCGCCGCGAATGAGCTGACTCAGCTGATGCCGCCCATGCGCTCGAGCGCCGCGCGCATGATCTGCGCCTCGGGTGTCGGGGCCACGTGGTGGTTGGTGTAGATGCCGACGAGCCACTGCAGCACCTCGTCTTCGCTCATGGCGACGGCGGTCCAATCCACCCCGGGCTCCGCCGCGGTGCGGGGCTCCCCGGTTTGCGGGTCGAGCCAGGCGCGCGCGATCGGCACGTCGGGGTCAGCGTTGTTCATGTTCCAGAGCAGCGCGATCGGGTGGTTGTCGCCGTCGATGTGTTCGTGGTCGACCCGCCCGGACCCCAGCCACGGCAGGGTCAGCAGCTCGCCGATAATGTCGACCTCGATCAGTTCGAGCTGGGTCGGGTCCGTCTCGGGAACATAGAGCGTGAAGCCCTGCTCGAACCACTCGGCGGCCTCATAGATCGAGTCGAGCAGCTCATCGAGTCCACCGATCTCCTGCACCAGAATGAGCGCCCATTCGAGCAGAATGGCGGTTTGATCCTCCGGCCACGGGCTCTCGTACGGGTCGGCGGTGCCGTGATAGTGAAAGCTGGGGCCGGCTTCATCGAGCAGCACGTGCAGTTGACCGCTGTCGTAATCGATCGACAGGTTGAGGGCCTCTCCCTCGTCGTCGCGGTCGGCGAACAGGTCGGGATGGGCCAGCTTCGGCGGCAGCGTGATCGCTGCAGCGAGCCGGGCGCCCAGATCGAGAACGACGCGAAACTGAAGGGTGGGAAGGCGCAGGGTTTCATCCTGCTCGTAGTGCTGGTCTGACATATCCAAAGTTTATCGATCAGGCGCGGGCGTGGTCGCCGGTCCGTGACCATTCACCGATGCTGCCAGCGGATGCTACGGCCTACCGCACATCGGCGGCAGCATGGCAGACTGCGCCGTATGAATATCGAACTGTGGTGGCCCAAGCTGACGCCGTCGACTGGATCGAGACGGTCACCAACAAGGAAGAGCCCTCCTGATACCCGACCGCGGAACGCGTCGCACCCGAAACAGCAAGGTATGAGCTCCAGACACGGTAACGAGGACGATATAAGCGCGCCCGATCCGGGTGGCAGCTGCGCCCGTTCGTTACCGTAGCGGCTACCCACTTCGAGCGCGGTCGCGCGTTTCAGCTGGCGCACTCGTCAGCAGAGCCGATATAGGCCCTGCTGAGCTGAGGGACGGACCGATGCTCGATGCGCTGTTCGAGTCGCTGGTAACGCTGAGCGTGCTCGGCCCTGCCGTCGAACGAGTCTGAGACGCAGCCTGCGAGAATGGGGACCAACTATGACATTCCTCAACGTCGTCTGGCTCGTGCTCCCAGTCATCTGGCTGCTCCTCGGTTATCTGCTGGCCGCGCTCATCATCGCCATCCCGGTCGCACTCATGCCCCTCGGCAAACAAATCATGGTCACGCAGTAAGCGATGGGGACTCCTCCGACCAACCCTGCGGTCAGCGACAGCAAGCTTCGTCGACGGATGCTCCGCGCGACCGGCCTCGCTGCGGCAGCCCTCTTGATTTGCGGCGGCACGCTGTTCACCCTCCGTGCCACCGCTTGGGCCGACTACACGTCGACCTCTGCCTCCCTCGCCACTCGCCAGGCGGCCACCGCTGACCTGGCTGGCGCGACCGTGACGGCGATCGATGACGCTCGGCACCTGCTCGCGGACAGCGCCGGGAAGGTACTCACCGAGGAGCCGCGCGTTGCGCTTCGCACGGCCATCGAAAACGCGACCGTGCGCATCCGCCCCACCACCGAAGCGCTGAAAGTGGCGACGGATGCTGCGGCTCACGCTCCGAACGACGACCTGCTGTCGGCGGGCATCGCACTGCGCCAGGCCGCAGCTCGGCTCGCCGCGCTCGGCTTCCCGGCCGCCGACACGCTAACGAGCGTCGACCAGGACCTGGCCGAAGCCAGGCAGGTCGTTACCGACGCCGTCGCAGCCTGGAGCATCGAACAGGAGCGCATCATCCGCGATCGGTACACGAACCACGTGCACGCCGCCGGTTGGTACCCGGAACTTGACGCATGCCTCGGCTCCGTGGACCTCACCGCCAGCTACGGTGTGGCTACGATCGCCGAACACTGGTCGTGCGGCGGGCGCGACTTTCCCGAAGAGCCGGGCACACTCATCACCCTGACCGGGCTGCGCGCGGGCACCTACCGGGTCGAGGGCATCGTGGCGATGCTCAACCAGGCCACCGCCACCACCACCGATCTGCCGCGCGGCTTCGACCTGCTGTACCAGACCTGCCAGAACGGTCAATCCTCGTCGATGTCAATGACCGCACTGACGAAGCTGGGCTGACCCGGGCATCCGCTTCGATCAGTCTGCAGCGCTCACGCGAAGCCGAACACCGGCGCGAATATCACCAGGACGACAGCAGCCCACACCCCGTAAACCGTCAGGCCGGCCTTGACGGCCAGCCCCGACCCCAGGGCGATGCCGCGCACCACGGCAAGTTCGCGCCAGGCCGGCGCGCGGGTGGCGTCGGCGTCGTCTGGCACGAGCACTAGCTGCGTCCCGAGCCGATCGGAGTGTTCCCGGGCGAATTCCCGGGAGATGGCGTCGAGGTTGCCCAGCCGCTTGATCGCCACGAGGAACGCGTGGTCGTGGTCGTGGTCGAGCCCGTTGGCTAGCGGGTCTTCGATCTGCTCACGCAGGTGGTCTTCCAGCTCCTCCACCTCAGCGGATGCGATGGCGTGGCGTCGCAGCGGGTAGCCGCGCCACCGGTCGATCTCGGACGACCTGCCCACTATCCCGGGCGTCGCAGAGGCCTGGGTCGCAGAGGCCTGGGGCCTGGGGCCTGGGGCCTGGGGCCTGGGGCCTGGGGCCTGGGGCCACAGCGTGCTGCACTGCCCGTTTTGCCACCGTTGGGAGCTGCGCGACCAGCGCATCGCAGCGATCCAGGCCTACCCATGGGCGGTGGCGGTCGACGCACTCGAGCTGGGTTAGCCATCGTGGGTGACGCTCGCCCCGCCCCAGGCGAGCGGGAGGACCGGAAGGATAATCAATCCTCGTTGATCACTTCGCGGGTCACTTGCGCGTGGCGCTCCCAGCGGGTCGCACGAAGACCGTGTTGAAAAAGCCCTTGCTCGTGTAGGAGATGGATCCGTATCGGAAGAGGCGTGCGGCGATTTGGAGCACGACTGGGCTGAGTAGGAAGAGTTCGATGATGACAATGGCGGCTTCCCAGCCGGAGAGGGAGCCGAACGCGTTGCGCAGCATCGCGGTGATCGGCGCCGAGTACGGGAAATACGTGAAGATCTGAACGACGGGACTGTGTGGGTCTGACAGGACCAATGACAGGGAGTAGAGCGGGACGATCATGAGCACGATCAGAGGAAAGGATGCCTGGACAAGCTGGCAACGGGACTCGTCTTCGCCGACCGATTCGGAAACCACCTCATGGGCACCCGGGTAAGCCTCGGCACGCGGATCAAAGCGGTGCAACGAATGCTCGGTCATGCCGCCTCGGCGATGACCCTCGACACGTACGCAGACCTCTTCGATGACGACCTCGACGCCGTTGCAGACCGTTGCAGACCGTTGCAGACCGTTGCAGACCGTTGCAGACCGTTGCAGACCGTTTATGTTGCCACGCACCGGCGTCGCGTTTCAAGATTTCGAATCGTCTTGTTCGAGAAGAGGTCCCGCAGCCGCGTCTGCGGCTGCGGGACCTCCACTAGCAGACGGTCCGGTTTCGGCGGCGGATCAAGACGGCACCGAGCCCAAGCAGTATCAGTGCGAGAAGTCCAAGCGGTCCTGCATCCACACCAGTGGCTGCAAGGTCACCAGTCTCGGCCTCGATGGTTGAGACGTAGATCGCTGTTCCTTCGGCACCGACGGTGATGTAGACGACGCGGCTACGCGCAACCCCATCGACACCAACTGCGTCAAGCGTGAGCGTGTGCTGACCTGGGGTCACGCCTGCAGGCATAAACACGGTCGTGTTGAACATCCCTGAGCTGCCGACAGTGCCTCGAAGAAGCACGACAGGATTTGACCGCAAAGTCACGGTGTACGTAGATCCTTCAAGCAAGTCGTATCCGGAGACATATGCCGGCGCTCCTCCGACACGGTCACCCGCCACGAGATCCAAATTCAGCGAGATCTTGATATCAGGACTCTCATCGACCGGCCCTGAAGCAGGGGTCCACTGTGCGTACAAAGTGGTGTTCGAGGTGAAGGGGAAGTGGGTGCCGTCGGCGAAGGGGACACCAGACCCGTCGGCCGCCGTATTCCAGCCGCTAAAAAGGTATCCGGCACGCGTGAACGTGTTCAGCATGAGCGTGCCCGAAGCCGACCCCGACTGTGCTGTCATCGACCCGATGCCGTCGTTCGAATTGAACATTGCGGTGAAAGTTGCAGGCGGATCGACGATCGAGACCACCGTCCACTGCGCGAACAGAGTGGTGTCACCCGTGATCGGAGTCGTGAAATCCCACTCACTGCCACCCGCAGCAGCCGTGAACCACCCATCGAAGGTATAGCCGGCGCGCGAAGGCTCCCCCGGGTTCGTCGCCAGGTCACCCTCAACCACAGTCTCATCCGCAACCGGGCTACCCACAGCAGAGCTGAAACTCACCGTGTAGCTGCCCACCGGAGCCGGCTCAGCTGCGACAGGACCCACCAGAATCGCCCCGCCCGTTGCTGTGCGGGTCGCGGAGAAAGGAGTGTCGGTGCCGCTTCCAGACTGCGCTGATACGAGTGTGTAGTTTGCTCCAACGTCACCGGCGCTCGGCGTTACCGATGCGGTGAACGTCGCAGTGACGGTCTGTCCGGGCAGAAGGCTACCTATCGTCCAGACGAGCGGCGAGCCTGTGATTGATCCGACTCCTGTCGACGGCGAGGTTACGGTCACCCCTGATGGAACAGGAATCGTCACAGCAGCATTGCTGAGCGCTCCTCCGCCGGGGTTCGAGGCGGACACGGTCACGGAGTATGAGCTGGTGGCACCCTCAGTGGGCGGGTTGCTGCCAGATGCAATTACTGCTCCCGCGGACACGGCCAGTGAAGCGGGCGAAAACGACACCGTCGACAGGTTTGCAAAGTTGACTGCACTTCCGGTCATGAAGTCCTTATTGATGACCGAGAGGTTTGCTGCCGCCGAGGAGCCGTAAAAGAGTTTAATCGGCGTCGACGCCGTGATGGTGTTGCCCGAGATCGCCGTGATATAGCTCAACGGTACCTGGTAGTCGAGGAAATACTGTCCTGAGCCGTCTCCCGCCGGGACCACGCGCATCCCGCCGGAGGTTTGCCCCCCGGCATTGTCGAAGGGGTAGGTGTAGACGGTCGAGATTGTTCCTCCAACCGAGTCCGTGACATACACGAAGTCCTTTGCTGATTCCTTGCCGTTCACGCCGACGACGGCCTTGACGACGTCGTTGACGGCCAGGACAGTCAGGAAGGCTCCGCCAAACAGGCCGCCTTTGGTGTTGTCGGCGGGATTGGTCGCCAGTCGGGTGCGAAAGAAAGCTGTCGTGCCCGTCGCGGCATACTGCACCGTTGCTTCAGACCCCACGCAGGCACCAGTGCACGCTCCGCTGGCAAGATCAGTGTAAGGAGGGTTTTGGTCGGTGTTCGTATCGCGAACAGACGTACCGTCGCTGAAGCGATAGCTGTTCCAACTAGCGGGCCACGCATCCGCAACAGCGCCCGTGGGCGACCCGGCTGCAAAGACCGGCGTCACCGGTACGAACACGAGCAGGCTCACCAGAGCAATGATCAGGCCAAAGGGCAGGGCAATACGCGCGGAGGATCTCGTAAAACCCCGCAGAGGTAGGTCGCTCATATGTTTATAGTAAAGTTCGCCGCCCCGTTTGGAACCCAATTGCCCATATATTTTGTAACCCAGATGGGTCGATCGTTTGAAAAAAAATGCCCCAGTAGGTACTGCCCTAAATCAGTCTGAAATTGTCCGCTCATCTACCCTCTTGCAAAGAGTTGCAAGTAGCGGTGAGAACGTGGACTCATTTTTCTAGGCCTGGACACCTCGAAGTCTCTGCCGGCGGAATCATAGGGTCGAATGAACGAGGGACGGCCCGGCTGACAGCCCGCAACTCGGACTTGGTGCCTTCCAACGTGGTAGTCGTGACCACGTCAGCGTCCATTATTCCGCCACATCCCGCGCACTCCGGTGTCCCGTTGGCGTACACGTGTTTCGGCAGCCGAATGCTACACGTGAACCAGAAATGGGTCGAAGCACTGATTCTGTCGAAGAACCCCGCCCAAAGCTTCCCCGCTATTGTCGAACCGAAACCAGTAAGAGCCCAGTAGTCGCCCCCGTAGTCGACCAGTGCCCGTGGCGGTGTGACAGCAGCAATGTATGAGGTGCATTTTGCCCGCACTACTGCTGTAGTAGCACCGCACGCCGCATCCCGGTGGGCTTGATTTTCAACCATCACTCTCAAATTTCGACTGGTTTGCTCGAGCTTCACGCTCCGAGTTCGGAGATTCTGCGATACAGAGTTGCGCGCGACATGTTCAGATCGCGCGCGACCAGAGTGGCGGACTGCAGCGCCCGTCTTCAGCCTGTCAGGGGAACCCTCAGCGGGACGCACTGGGCGTCAAACAATAGTCGACTAGTTCCAGCCCGCGCACGATGGTGTGTTCGGGGTCGCTCGGGCTACGGCCGAAGAGACCTCCAAGGTCGGTGCTCGTGCGAGAGAGAAAACCGTACGCCGCGCTCGAGTAGATCGATAGGAGCATCGCCGGTTGGAAGGGCCGCAGTCCGCTCTCGTCAAAAGCAGCGCGCGGTAACGACCAAGAGAAGCTGGCTTATAGACCAGACCGGCCGCCCTGGCGATCTGGTCGGCCGTGACGTCGCGCGCCCCGACCAGGTTGTACACACGATTGATGTGGCGATCCGGGTCGGATGCCACATTGGCCGCTGCCTCCGCCAAGTCAGCGCGAGTCACCACAGCCGCGGCACCGGAACCAAATGGCGCCGTGATCACACCTTCGGCCGGCGCCAGCAGCGATCCGAAGAACTCGGCGTAAAGGCCATGGCGCAAAATCGTCCAACGCAGTGCGTAGCCCTGAATACGTCGATCTGTCCACCGATGTGCCAGGGCAAAGCCCAGGTGATCCCTGTCCGTGGCAACGCTGGTGCAGATCAGGTGCTGCACGCCGTCGCGTTCCGCGGCCGCCACATCGTTCTCATGCTGAAATCATGGGCAAGCCCTCTCGGTGGTTCTGAACAATCGTTCGCGAGACAGGACGCACGCCACAGCTGGAGAAATGGCCAGCCTCATCCCGGTTTTTTCTCTTCGAACCCGATAGTGGATTCGGCGGTGCCAAGATGTCCTCAAGGGCACTAGCCCCCACGAACGAAGGAGCCGTCTCATGTCCAAAAGGGTCTACTCACCGAACGAGCAAATCGATCGGCTGCGGATCTATAACGTTGTTGCCGGAAGTCTGCACCTGCTCCAAGCCGCCGGATTTGCGGTGATTCTCACCATGCTGAGCTCGCAGGTTCTGTTCGCCGTGACGGCGGACTACCTGGCTGGCCCTCCCGGAGTTCCGATTCCACCGGAACGGGTCACGCTCTTCGAAGTGAACATCGGTGTCGGCGTCGTCGCGTTCTTGGCCCTCAGTGCCTTCTTCCACTTCCTCATCTCAAGTCCCTGGTTCTTTGCGCGCTACAAGAATGGGTTGCAGAACAACCACAACTACTTTCGATGGGTCGAGTACTTTCTCAGCTCGTCGATCATGATCTGGCTGATCCTGGCAATCAACGGGGCCACCGACATCGGTGCGTTGTTCGCCGTTTTCGCCGTCAACGCGGCCATGATCCTGTTCGGTGCGCTGCAGGAGAAATACGAACAGCCCGGCTCGGGCGGGCTGCTGCCCTTCATCTTCGGGTCGATGGTCGGCATCGTGCCGTGGATCCTGATTCTGATCTACTTCCTGCGTCCAGGCAGCGTCAGTGACGTCGCGGCCCCCGGCTTCGTCGTCGGCATCGTGATTTCGCTGTTCCTGTTTTTCAATACCTTCGCTATTAATCAGTGGCTGCAGTACAAGCAGGTCGGCAAATGGAAAAGTTACCTCCAAGGCGAACGCACTTACATCACCTTGAGCCTGGTGGCGAAGACCGCGCTGGCCTGGCAAGTCTTCTCGGGTGCCATCATCCCGGCGATCGCTAGCTAGGGGCCATGCCCACCGCGGGATCCACGTCACTCATCGGAACGATCCTTTGTGCTACCGACAGGCACTCGTCCACTGCGGCGGAAGACCGGCTCGGCCGCGGCAAGTTCCTCGTCGGTGGCGATCCGGAACACCCCTGCCGCCTCGGCATGCACTTCGCGTCGGCCTTGACCGCGGGTAGCGCGGAGGCTGGCCACGATGGACACCGTAATGATGGTCACGACCACTGCCAGGCTCATCGTGGTCGGGATATAGAAGACATCCAGGAGCAGCATCTTGATACCCACCCAGATCAGAACGAACGCCAGTCCGATCTTGAGGTAAATGAACCGATGGATCAGGTCCGCCAGCAAGAAGTACATAGCCCGAAGGCCCAGGATGGCAAACGCGTTCGCGGTGAAGACCAGGAAGGGTTCGCTCGTGACGGCGAAGATAGCCGGGATCGAGTCAACGGCGAAAATGATGTCCGTGATTTCCACCAGCACCAGCACGGCCAGCAGCGGGGTCGCCACCAGCATTCCTGCCTTGCGGATCAGGAACTTCTGCCCCTGGTATGCGTCGGTCGTCGGCACGAACCGACGAAACACCTTGAGGATGCGGGATTTCTCGGGGTGGACGTGGTCGTTACGGGAGTGGAACATCCGCCACCCGGTGTAGATCAGGAACGCGGCGAATACGCACAGGATCCAAGAGAAGTTCTCGATCAGCGCGGCGCCGGCGGCGATGAAAATCCCGCGGAAGATCAGGGCGTTCAGGACGCCGAGGAACAGCACTCGGTGCTGGTACTCACGCGGGACCGCGAAAGCGGCGAAGATAATCGCCCAGACGAACACGTTGTCCACCGCGAGGGATTTCTCGATCAGGTAGCCAGCGAAGTACTGCTGCCCGATTTCCGCCCCCCACAGCATCCACACCAGCACGCCGAACGCGACACCGAGAGTCACCCACACGATCGACCAGACGGCGGCTTCCCGCACACCGATCACGTGAGCTTTGCGGTGGGCGACCAGGTCGACGGCGAGCATCAGCAGGATCACACCCAGAACAGCGAACCACGCCCACAGGGGGACAGTCATGACAAAGACCTCCACGAAATTTTCGTGAAGGTCTTATCTACCTTGCGGCCCTGCGCACCGGAACCCGCGGCGGGAACGTATTGACGATGCGAAGCGAGGATTACTCCCCTTCTGAAGTCATTCAACAGGAGAGTGAGCTTCACGTCAACTGGGCAAGCCGAGGAATGTTTGAGCGAAGCAAGGAAGATGCTGGTTTGAGGCGCGCCGGTCATCCCGCTCGATTAGGCTCATCTCGCGGTTCAGCGGGCAATACAGGAACGTTTGATGCGGTGAAGGCTTCGAGACTCGACTTGGATTCCCGGTTGAGGCGCTACCCGCGGGTGTCGCGGACGATGAACGCGGAGGCATGAACGCCAACTCATCGTCGAACGCCTCAATGCCGGCATCGTCGTAGCACGCTCGACATCATCGAGGGGTAGACACATCCATCTGCCATCTCGCAGGTGAGAGACGATGCCGGGACGAAGCATCGGGCATGTAGATTCGCCGCGCCGATTACGTGAGCCGCGAGAACGTGAGCCGAGCGGTGCCAACAAATGGCCATCGCTTGGATGCTACCCGAAGAAGGATCGCGGTCCGATGGCTGGCCGTCAATCACCATGATTTCGGTGAATTGTGGGCAAACAGCACGCCTTAGCGTGCAAACATAACAGTCGCGACCTCTCATTTTCCCAGAGGCGGCTCAGCGAGCGATGGCCGCGACCACCTGGGCTGCACGGATGGGCGTGCGTTCGACGAACCGCGCGACGATGTCGGTCTGCAAATGCGACAGCAACGACGACGCAGCAGCGGCGATCAGTTGTGGTACGGAATCCGCGACCGCGCTCGCCCAGTCAGTAACCAGTACGCGGCTGAGGTCGGCTTCACGGGCGACGGAGCCCCACTCGAACCAGGATTGCCGACCAGCGGGATAGTCCGCAACAATGCGCATCGAGAGGTTCGTGTTGCGGAAGGCCGAGTCGGTCCGGGGGCGTCCGTCATCTGCTCGCCGGGCATACGGGATGAAGCTGCTCACGTCGTACAACGGAGTGAGGTCGACACCGTCAGGGCCGATGAAGACGGAATAGTTCTTGGAGTGGGCGTCGGTATTCAAAACCATCCAGGAGAACACGAGGGCTTGGACGAATGTCAGCTTCGAGGCGGCTTTGCGTTCGTCCGGCACGTGCGCATCAAGGAGACGCAGCACGTCCCTGTACGCGGGGCCGCCGCGGTTCTCGTGCTTCTGTAGTCGGGTGACACCCGTAGCCTGGGCGAGATCCTCCTGATGAACGCGGACGATAGTCGGGACTGCGCCCGGGCTAGCACCAGCATCGACAGCCAGCCGGTCGAAGCGTTCAACGACGAGGGAGTGCTCACCGTCGAACATGCCGAGTTCCACAGTGGCAGTGTTGATCTCGGCCATCCGGGCGACTGTCATGGTGATGAACTCGACAAGCTCGCCCTCTTTCTGGCCACGTACCAGGGGCTTGAAAATGTGGGTGGTCGGGTGGCTGCCAGTCGGCTCGTACCAGCCCCGCCCGGCGTTGCCGAGCGAGAACTTTCCCTGGGCGCCGCCGAGCGGGAAATAGCCGGTATCCCGGTCCGGATCTTGCCAGCTGGTGTCGTCCTCTCAGATCGCGCGGATTCGCGCAGCGATCTCGGCATCGCTGATCGGTTCACCGGTGCTAGTGCTGCTCTGGTTTGGATCACTGCCCGGGTCGGCGAATTGGATGGCTCCGGCCACGTCGGTGCCATATGCGCGCAGCAGCTCGAACGGCTCAGCTGTGGCCAGCCCTGCCCGGACAGCCCACCGCTCACAAACGTCGGCATTGTCGGGGAGCAGGTTGTCGGGAACGACGTGAGCGTCGCTCCCGAGAACGGCGCAGCTCCAACCGGCAGCGACAGACTGACCCGCATCGTGTTTGGGTCGTCCAGCCACGCTGCGTTGTAGGTGAGGCGGTACTGCAAGGGGGCGAGCATCTCGAGCTCGGCTACGTGGGCGCCGTAAAGATACACGTCGAGGCTAGGCATTGTCGGGGTCTGGCTTCGTGTTGGTGTGAGTATTTGGAATCGTGTTCGCGGCGGCACGACGCTGCGTAAGTTTCAGGCTTGCCTCGAGGATGCGTCGACGCCCTGCTGCCAACCCTTCGGGTTCGACGCTGGCTGTGCGAGCAAATCCGCCCGTGGAGTCTTCGCGCATCTGAAGAATCACGCCGACCGTATCCGAGGCGATCAGCGACTGCCGCCAGATGCCTTCACCGACAAGCTTCGGCGCGCTGTCGAGCCGCGGCGGCCGGATCTCGAGGTTTAGTTCTAAGCCGTCGAGGACCGCGAGCAGGCGGGCGGTGCCGATGTCGTTCTTGCCCTTCTCCAGGCGCGATATCCACTGCCTGGTGGTGCCGGTCTGCTCGGCAGCGTCGGTCTGCGAAAGACTGAGTTCGGCTCGGCGCAGGCGGATGAGCTCGACCAGGTCATTGATGAGCATATCGACCTCAATGGAATAAAGGCGTTCCATGCCTTTTGAATGGGATGCAGTTGTTCCGTAGCACTAAGAAACTCAGCAATGGAACAGCAAGGTTCCAGAACTTCTGGAGGCCGTCATGCTCTTGAAGACACTGGTCAGCGAGCGTTCGAGCTGTAGTGTGTGGCGACATGAAACGGAGGGTTCGCCGCTCTGCGCGGAATGGACGACGAAATCGACGGCCGGGTCACTGACCGCGACGATGTCCCTGTGTCACGCCGCATCACGGTGCCCGCGTCCGGATTAGGTAGTCGCTACGGTAACGGGCGTAGCGACTACCCAATCCGGGCGCACTCATCTCGAAGACCCCGTTGAGCCGCACGTCGGGCACCGTGTGGGCAAACGGCCATTTGGGCAAAACTGAACCCCCTACTCCCCAGTGAAACACTGGGATGTAGGGGGTTTTTCGTGGCGGTACCGGTGGGATTTGAACCCACGGTGGAGTCTCCCCCACACGACTTTTCGAGAGTCGCACCTTCGGCCGCTCGGACACGGTACCGCCGTTGATTCTAGTAGAGACTGAGGTTCGACGCGAATCGGCAAACATGCAGCAGACACACGGATGCCGCGGAGTACCCTCAGCGGGTGACCTCACCGACCCTACGCATCCGCTCTGCTATTGCTACCACAGCCGCCGTTTTTGCCGGCGGCGTCGTGCTGGCCACGACTTTGTGGCGCCGCGACCTGGAACAGCAGAAGGCCATTCTCAACGAGACCCTGCCGGTGCACTCGGCCTGGTGGCGCGACCACGCGAAGCAGTCGGGCGAGCTGCTCTACGTCGCGATCGGCGACAGTGCCGCCCAGGGAATCGGGGCGTCGAGCCCAAGCAAGAGCTACGTCGGCGTGCTCGCCGATCATGTGCGCCTGGCGACCGGCCAGACGGTACGCGTTGTGAATCTCAGCGTCTCCGGCGCGACCGTGGCATTGGCCGTGCGCGATCAGCTTCCCCGCTTCGCCAGGCTGGAGGCCGACCTGGTTACGGTCGCGATCGGCGCCAACGATATCGCCGCATGGAACCCGGCGGCGTTTGAAGCCGGCATCCGAACCGTGTTCGCCGCACTGCCGCCGCACGCCCTCGTCGCCGACCTGCCCTGCTTTCACCTGCCACACAACGAGGTCAAGGTCGCCGCGGCCAACGAGATCATTCGCCGGATCGCCGACGAGCACGAGCTGACCGTGGTTCCGCTGCACGCAACGACGAAGCGGGCCGGCTTTCGCAGCATTCTGACCCACGTAGCCCGGGATCTGTTCCACCCCAACGACCGCGGCTACCGCTCCTGGGCCGAGGCGTTCCTGCCGGCGATCAGCGCCGATGTCGCCCACCGGTTCTCGGCGGTCAATCAGGTGTCGGAGGACGCCGACTAGCGCCGGAACCGCGCGCAGAGTCGACTGTCGGTGGCCCCGGCTAGGCTCGAAACATGGCAAAATCCGTCTCCTCTTTCCGCTGCTCCGAATGCGGCTGGACCACCCTGAAATGGGCGGGCCGCTGCGGCGAATGCCAGCAGTGGGGCACCGTCGTCGATGCCGGCCAGACCGCTGGCATCACCCGCAAGCTCAAGGCCATCACGCTCGTCGGCGATGGTATCGCCCGACCCATCACCCACGTTGAAACGGATGCCGCCGCTCACTGGCCGACCGGAATCAACGAGTTCGACCGGGTGCTCGGCGGCGGCATCGTGCCCGGCTCGGTGATTCTGCTCAGCGGTGAGCCCGGCGTCGGCAAGTCCACGCTGCTGCTCGAGGTCGCGTCGAAGGCGGCGGCTGCCAAGAGCCGCGTGCTCTATGTCAGCGCTGAAGAGTCGGTGAGCCAGGTGCGACTGCGCGCCGAACGCACCAATGCGCTCGAACCCGAGCTCTTTATCGCGGCCGAAACTGACCTCGGCGTCATCCTCGGGCAGATCGACGCTGTGAAGCCCGACCTGATCATCATCGACTCGGTGCAGACGGTGTCGAGTGCGCTCTCCGACGGCTCGCCGGGCATGCCCAGTCAGGTGCGGGAGGTTGCATCCACTCTCATTCGCGTGGCCAAAGATCGCAACCTGCCGGTGCTGCTCGTCGGCCACGTCACCAAGGACGGCTCGATTGCGGGCCCGCGGGTGCTGGAGCACCTGGTCGACGTGGTCTGCCAGTTCGAGGGCGACCGGCAGACCTCGCTGCGGTTCATTCGCGCGCTCAAGAACCGATTCGGGCCCACCGACGAGGTCGGCTGCTTCGAGATGACCGGCGACGGCATCGCCGAGGTGCCCGACCCGAGCGGGCTGTTCCTAAGCCGGGCCACTGAACCGGTCGACGGCACCTGCGTCACCGTCGCCCTCGAAGGCCGTCGGGCAATGCCGGTCGAGGTGCAGGCGCTCGTCACCGACACCCAGGCACCGAACCCGCGCCGCGTCACGAGCGGTGTGGACGCAGCCCGTGTGGCCATGTTGCTCGCGGTGCTGCAGGAGCGCGCCGGCATGAAACTCTCCGCCAAAGATGTCTACGTGTCGACGGTCGGCGGAATCCGTCTGACCGAACCGGCCGCCGACCTCGCGATTGCGCTGGCCATCGCGTCGGCCTTCACCGGGCTTGCCGTGGCCCACAACGTGGTCGCCTTCGGTGAGATCAGCCTGGCCGGCGAAGTGCGCGGGGCACTCATGTCGAAGCAGCGCGTGAACGAGGCCGTGCGCCTCGGGTTCACCACCCAGATCGACGCCGCCTGCGGGTCGATCCACGCGGCGGTTGCTCTCGCGCTCGGAACCAGCCGCAGCCCCCGCGACGCCGAACTCGATCGGGCGTTCTAGACTCCGCCGCCACCCCGCCCTATATTCGGCCGCAGCTAAGCGCTTTCCCGAAAAAAGGATGCACGCTCGGCGCACTGACCGGCGCGCCGAGCCTGCACCTGGACCCGGCGATCTATCGGGCAGTTGCTCGAAGCTGCCCGGGCGAGGACTCAGTCGCCGTCGCTCTGGCCAAGTTCGGGGCTCAGCGCCTTGAGCAGATCGGCAGGAGCTGCCTGCATCACGTTCGGCCCGGCGATGTCGAAGAACACCATCTCCAGGGTCGCGGCGTGCACGGTGAGAAATTCCCGCAGCCACTGCCCGTCGCAGACCATGACCTGCGGGTTCGGGTCGTCGGGTACCACGCGCACGTAGTTTTCGGCGGCCGAGAAGAGCAGCAGCATCCGCTTGTCGGAGCCTTCGCGGCCGAAGACCCGCACCTGCGCCGCCTCCCCGTTGACGACGAGTTGCGGCACGATCATGTAATCGTTGCGCAGCGCATAGGCGACGGCGACGACGTCTTGCGCCGCTAGTGCGGCGGCGAGCGCCTCGGAACGGGTGTTGGCAGTCGTATCGGTCACCCATTCATTCAATCAGGCGCGGCCGTACACGCCCAGCCGGCAGCGCATGCCACGAGCGAACGCGCGCTCGAGCCGAGGCCCCAGATAGCCGCCCACCTGTTCCACCCCAGCCCCAGCCAGACCCGCCTCCGTGAGGGGTCTCAAGTCGCTCTAAAACCGGCCCCGGAAGAGCAACAGGCTACCCCTCACCCGCGCACTCTCCCCAGTTCAACGGGAAATAGTGTTCGGCACCACCGGGCGGGGCGTCAGATTGAGCAGCCAGCCCTAGTTCAGAATCATCAAGGCCGGGTCGGCCGCTTCGATACCGTCCACGGTCACGTACAGGTAGTACGACGCCCCGCCGGCCGGAACTGCGGTGCGGGACTCGGTCTGGCAGGTGTCAACGGCCGAGCGGGTGCGATCCCAGCTGATCGGGGTTGCGAGCGGCATGACCACGCCGGGCTTGAGCGTCACCTCGGCGTCGATCGGGTTGGTCTGACAGTCGGTCGAGGTCCAGTAGACGTCTTCACCACTCATCACGGTGAACACCTGCTGCTTGTTGCCGGCGTTGATCACGCAGTCCGTGGTGCCGATGTTGGTCAGGCTCAGCGACAGCTGCGGCAGCACGTCGGCCGCATAATTCGTGGCGTCGGTGATGGCCGCAACCTGCACCGCTGACGGGTCGCAGGCCGAGCCATCGACGGCGGTGCCCGTCTCGGGAATGACGGTGGCGGCATCCGTCGGCGTGGCCGACTCGGTCGTGGCCGCGGCGGGCGTTTTCGGGGAGTCTGCGTCGCCCTTGCTCACCCCCGGTTGCACGATGATGAGAAAGAGGATCACGAGCACGGCGAGCAGACCGAGCCCCACTACGAAACGCCGGCGCCGGTACACCTTGCTGGACTGGCGGCCGACCGGTTGCTTGATCGTCGACATGCCCCAAGGTTATTGATGTTCGACGCCAGAAGGCGGTAATGGCGTGCGTGTCGGCAGCAATTGCCGCCGGAACAGGCCGGGGCCCGCCCGCAACCGAAACGGTGCGAGCGGGCCCCGGCACAAACCATGGCTTAGCGGTGCCCTGGTTTCGGCGGCTTCGGTGCCTTCTTGGAGTGGTCGACCGTGACGTTGGTCCAGCCGATTACGTCACCGTCAGCGTTCTGCGCGGACACGCTGTACTTGCCGTGCTTGAGGCCGTCAGCGAGTGTGACACTCACCGTGCCCTCTGCGCTGACGAGCAACCAGCCGCCGAGGTTGGCGGCCTTCTTCTTGTCGTAGGCCCACACCGACACGTACTCGCCGGCGTGCGAGGCACCAACCTCGACAGCGACCGTGTCACCGGCCCGATAGGAGTTCCGGTCGGTGTCGATCGCGTTCCGCAGCTTTTTGGTGAGATCCTTCGCTGGGGCTGCGGTCGGCGCATCTCCCGGTTCGGTGCTCACGGTTACCGCAACGGCGAGGCGTACAATCGTGCCCGATTCAACCGCGGTCATCTCGAGGACACTGCTCGCGACGGCATCGGCCGGCACCGTGACGGTGACGATGGCTGCGCCCGTCGAATCAACGGATGCCGTACCGACGTCGGTGCCCGACCAGCTCAGCGTGAGCTGGGTGTTTTTCGGGGCGCCGAGCGAGGTGAGATTGAGGCTGCCGACCGTGAAGGTGATCGTGTCACCCGGGCTGACCGCGGCCGTGGGGGCGCCGGTGATCGAAGCCTGGCTGGCCTTGAACGACGGGGACAGCGGGCTGTTGGCCTGAATGTAAGAGATCCAGGCGTCGCGGTCGACGAGTCCCGAGTCGCGGGTATCCGTTCCCTTCGTGAACTCTCGGAAGTTGTCGCCACCGGTGAGCAGGAAGTTGAACGAACCGATGCGGTAGGACTGCGCCGGGTCGATCTGGGCACCGTCGATCCAGATGCCCGTGATGCGGCTTCCGGCATCTCGTGACGCGTCGAAGGTGTAGTTCACGTTGTCGCTCAAGCCGAGTTGCAGGAACGGCCGGCTCGGAATCGTGCCATCGGCGTTGGTCTGCCACTGCTGCTCGAGAACGGTCTTGAACTGTGCGCCGGTCAGGCTCGTCGTCCAGAGATTGTTCAGGAACGGCAGCACCGCGTTCGCCTCGGCGTAGGTCACCACGCCGTCAGGAGACAGCGAGAGGTCTGCACGCATTCCACCGGGGTTGACGACGCCGATCTCGGCACCGCCGATGGTGGGGTCGGCCAGCGACGCGCGCAGCGAGTTGGCCACGAGCGTCCCCAGAGTGGATGGCGCCATCCGGTTTTCGGCGCACGGCGCGACTCCACCGAGGCACGCCCGGGTGATGTCGGCGGTGACCGAACCCACGGGCACGTTGCCCTGAATCGCGGCCTCGGCCAACGCGGCGTTGGTGATGGCCTGAACCTCGGCGACGCGCGGGTACGCGGCCACGAGGTCGGCATCGGCAACGGTCGAGCGGGCCACGTTGCGGTTCTTCACCGTGGTCGTGTCACCGGAGGCCACGTCATAGCTGAGCACAACCTGACCGATGTTCTCGCCGTAGCTGCCCGTCTGCAGCACCGGGCGCGTGACGCCATCGGCCGCGCCGGGAACCTGGGCGTCCCAGGCGTACTGCTTGTGAGTGTGCCCCGTGAAGATCGCGTCGACCTCGGCCGAAGTGTCATTCACGATGCTCGCGAAGGCCCCGCCGGCGGCGAGTTCCTGCTCGAGCGTGGCGCCATCCGGAATTCCGGCGCCGGCACCCTCGTGGTACTCGGCGATCAGGACATCCGCTTCGCCGTTGGCGGGGTCGCCGTCGGTGAGCTGCGCGGCAACGCGGTTGACTGCGGCAACAGGGTCCCCGAAGCTGAGGCTCGCGATACCGTTCGGCGAGACGAGGGAGGGGGTCTCTTCCGTCACCGCGCCGATAACGCCAACCATCACGCCGGTAACATCAATGAGGGCGTATTCCTGCATCGCGGGCGTTTCCGTGCCCGCGTTGTAGACGTTGGCTCCGAGGTAGTCGAAGTTGGCAGCATCGGCCACTCTTGCCCCGAGGACAGCGAAGCCCTGATCGAATTCGTGGTTGCCCACGCCAGAGGCGGCCAGATCGAGGGCGTTCAGCACGTCGATCGTCGGCTGATCGTTCTGCGATGCCGATGCGAACAGCGAGGCACCGATATTGTCGCCGTCCGAGAGGAACAGCGAATTCGCGTCGCCGTACTCGGCCCGCAGTTGCTCGATGGTTCCCGCGAACTTGACGGTGTTGGCGTCGATGCGTCCGTGGAAGTCATTGATGTTCAGCAGGTTGAGCTCCACCGAGGTGGGCGCGACGAGGTTGAGTCCGAGCACGACCGGGTCATGATCGGAGGAGCGGTACGCGTCGGCAATGTAGAAGTCGGTCACGTTGTTGTTGTACCGGCTGTACTCCAGGGCCACCGATTCAACGGAGTTGATGTTCCAAATGTCGACGTCGTTGACCGTGGCATCCGCTTCTGGCGAAGCGAACACGTGGTCGAGCGAGCCGACCGTGCCACCGAAGGCATAGCTGTATTCGCCGGTCTTGGCGCCCTGGTTAATGTACCCGGCGTCGGTGATAACCCTGATCGGGTCTTCCAGGTCGTAGGCGTTGAAATCGCCCGTGAGGAACACCCGGTCGATACCGGTGCTGGCCGTGAGATCGTCGGCGAAGGCCACGAGGGCCGTGGCCTGGTTCACCCGGGAAGCGTTCGAGGCCCCCTGGCCGTCATTCATGTCGGCGTCGACCCCGGTTCCGGAGCCCTTCGACTTGAAGTGGTTGACGATGGCAAGGAACGAGCTGTTTGTGTCGCCGACCAGCTGGAACGCCTGGGCGAGCGGCTGGCGGGCATTGCTGAACGCGGCGGAACCGGTGAGAATTTTGGACCCACCCACGGTTTCGACCGTACCGACCTTGTAGATGAAAGCGGTGCGGATGACGTCTTCGTTGGCGGGGAGCTCGGTGGGCGAGGCCGCGAAGGCCCAGGCCGTGCTGCCGACCGCTGCGTTCAGCGCGTTCACCAGGTTGGCGAGGGCGTCGTCGCGGTCCTTGCCGAAGGCTGCCGAGTTCTCGATCTCCTCGAGCGAGACAACGTCGGCGTCGAGGGCGTTGATGGCCGCGACGATCTTCGCCTGCTGGCGTTCGAAGTTGACAGTGTTTGCGGCGCCGCGGGCGTCGCATCCGCTGCGCACGGTTATCGGGTTCCCGGCCCGGTCGCTGTAGTACGAGCAGCCAACGAGGGAATCACCGACGGTGGAGAAGTAGTTCAAGACGTTGAAGCTTGCCAGACGGATGTCCCCTCCCACGTCTTCGGGAGCCTCCGTGCGGGTATTGGCGAACGTGGCCGGCTGGACCGTGGCGGCGTTTGCCGCGGTGAGCGCCGTGGTGGGCTGGAATTTCCACGCGGAGTTGCGGTAGTCCAAGATCACGGGCTTGGTGAAGGTCACGGCCGCACCGATGCGCAGCGGGTCAGCGACGGTGAGGTACGGAACTGGGGTTCCCTGGTTGGTGTTGGAGAGGTAGTTCGTGCTCGCACCGTCGTCGAGGGTCACGGCGCGTGCGGCGTTGGCCGCGATGGCCGCCGTGTACTCGGCCGAGCCGGGCAGTGCTGTCACGGTCGGGTTCACCAGCGGCGTCGTTCCGGCGGCGAGGCCGATCTCGGCGTACTGGTTGGTTGTGTAGTTGTTGGTGACGGTGTAATCACCCTGGGGCGCGATGAGCATGCCCTCGAGGGTTTCCCGCTGCGCCTCGCTGGTCGGCAGCGACACCGTGACCGGTGTCGGCAAGGCTACGTCGGTGCCCGCGAGCTGGGTGACATCGTCAACGGTGCTGAAGGTGACCTCGGTCAGGCCGAAGAACTCCACGACGGTTCCGACGACCTGCACGTGGTCGCCGATCTTCACGTCGGCGGTGGCCGAGTTGGAGTACGCGAAGACGCCGTGCGAAGCGGTGTGGCTGGCGAAGTCGATATCGCCGCCGGTCCCTGAGGTCTGCAGGTAGAAGCCGTTGAAGCCGCCAGTCGGGTAGGCGGCCGTCACGACGCCGGACGTCTTGACGACCGTTCCGGCCAGCGGGCTCGTATCGGTCGTTCCCTGGATCGCGTTGATCGCAGTCAGCTCGGCGGGCACCGGGGTTGGGTCAGGGTCGGGTTCTGGGTCGACCGGGCTGCCGGTCTCGCCCGCCGTGTTTGTCGGCGTTGGAGTGGCCGAGCTGAAGTCGGCGGCGTTGACATCGGTGTCAATGAAGTTCGTGCGGTTCACCGAGGTGGTGACGGATGCGTTGGCTGCGGCCGTTCCCTCGTAGGTGTTCGAGCTGCCGTAACCGATCAGGTCGAGTATCTCGGGCTGCCCGGTGAGCGAGCCGATGGCGGGCGCAGACAGCGCTGCGGACTGGTTGGCGAAGAAGATCGTGCCGGAGCCGGCGGCAAAGGAGATGCCGGAGGCGGCATCCGCTTCTGGGAGCGACGCGCCATTTGTCGCGTTCGAGCCGCCCTGTACGAGGTAGTAGCCTCCGGCGGCGATGGTGCCGGTCAAAGCGAGGACCGAGGTCGGATTCGACGTCGAGCCCGACGCGCGATACTGAATCGACGTGCCGTCGAGCGAGACGTCGGCGTTGGTCGGGTTGTACAGCTCGACGAACTTGTTCAGGTAGGTCGCACCCGAGCTGCCCCCGTTCAGGTAGGCCTCGTTGATGACGACTCCGGTGCCGGCGGTGTTGGCGCTGGCCGGTATGGCAATGATCGGAGCGGCCGCGAGGCTTACCCCCAGAAGTGTGGCGAAAACCAGCCTCGAACGGCTGCGAACGGCGGATGACATGGATCTCCTCATTCATTGAACGATGGTCGTCTCATTGCACCCAGGGTCTTGCTCCCCGTGGAGTGGTTCCGGCCGGTGCAATAGTTCGCAGCCTAGTGACGGGCGGTGTCCGGGGGGTGAACTCCGCTCATTTCGCTCGTATGCGCAGCAGAAATCGGCGCCCCGCAGCACAGATAGCCGCGATCGAGCCGGTCACGCAGAATTCCGCCGGTTCAGGAACGAGTCAGGCGCTTCACCATGCGGGTGTTGCCGAGTGTGTTCGGCTTCACCCGTGCCAGGTCGAGAAACTCCGCGACGCCCTCATCGGGAGACCGCACGAGCTCGGCGTAGATGGCCGGATCGACGGTTTCGGTACCCATGTCGCTGAAGCCGTTGCGGGTGAAGAAGCCCACCTCGAACGTCAGGCAGAACAGTCGGCTCAAGCCGAGGTCGCGGGCATCCGCTTCGAGGCGTTGCATCATGGTGTAGCCGACGCCGTGGCCGAGCCAGTTTGCGTCGACGGCGAGGGTGCGCACCTCGCCAAGGTCTTCCCACATGACGTGCAGGGCGCCGCAGCCGATCAGCTTCCCTGAGGAGTCAACGGCCACCCGAAATTCCTGCACCGCCTCGTAGAACACGACGCGGTCCTTGCCGAGCAGGATGCGCTGCTGCACGAGCGGTTCGACCAGCGCTTCAATGCCGGGAACGTCACTGGTGCGGGCGCGGCGCACCGAATACTCCAGTTCGGGTTGTTCCGGCTCCCTCTGCTGCAATACGGTCACGCCTATCGGCCCCTCTCGTGGCTAAATCAGGATCAAACCACCAGTCTAGGGATCGTGCCGCGGGATTCCGCCGCCGCCGCCGCCCGCCACCCCCGTCCTTTCTGAATTGGCCCCCACTTTTCGCCCCCACCAGAACGGATGCCCCGTCCAGCCGCCCTCTCCCCGCGCATAACTCCTGCAAATTGTGGCGGCCCCGGCCGGCCACCCCCGGAAAGACGCGGAAGTTGGCTGGAAGCCACAGAAATTGCAGGAGTTATGCACGCCAGCCGGTGCTGGGGGAACGGAAAAGGCCCGGCAGACGAATCTGCCGGGCCTTCTGCCGCTGAACTAGCGCGGGGTGAAACCTAGTCGCTCGTGATCGCCAAGTCGGGGGTGGCCGGACCGGTGCCGACGGCGGCTGCGGTGTTCACTCCGACGCCGACCGAATCTGCCCGGGTCGTCGTGGTGAAGACGAGCTTGCCCTCGACGAAGTCCACGTGCACGTGGTCTCCGGCGTTGAGCTCGCCCTGAAGGATCTTCTCCGACAGGCGGTCCTCCACCTCGCGCTGGATGGCGCGGCGCAGCGGACGAGCACCGAGCGTCGGGTCGAATCCGACCTCGATCAGGTGTTCCTTGGCCGCAAGGGCGACTTCGACGGTCATGTCGCGGTCGAGCAGACGCACGCCGAGACGTTTGATGAACAGGTCGACGATCTGCAGCAGCTCGGGCTTGGTCAGCTGCGGGAACACGATGATCTCGTCCACGCGGTTGAGGAACTCGGGCTTGAAGTGCTTCTTCAGCTCGTCCTTGACCTTGCCGGCCATGCGCTCGTACCCGGTGGTGGTGTCGCCTTCCAGTTGGAAGCCGACCGGTCCGCCCGAGATGTCCTTGGTGCCGAGGTTGGTAGTCATGATGATGACGGTGTTCTTGAAGTCGACGACGCGACCCTGACCATCCGTCAACCGGCCCTCTTCCAGAATCTGGAGCAGGGAGTTGAAGATGTCAGGGTGAGCCTTTTCGATCTCGTCGAACAGCACCACGGAGAACGGCTTGCGCCGCACCTTCTCGGTGAGCTGGCCACCCTCTTCGAAGCCGACGAATCCGGGAGGCGCACCGAACAGTCGCGACACGGTGTGCTTCTCGCCGTACTCACTCATGTCGAGCGAGATCATGGCGGCCTCGTCGTCGAACAAGAACTCGGCGAGCGCCTTGGCGAGCTCGGTCTTGCCGACACCGGTGGGACCGGCGAAGACGAAGGATCCGGAGGGACGCTTCGGGTCCTTCAGGCCGGCACGGGTACGACGGATGGTCTTGGCGAGCGCCGAGATGGCCTCTTCCTGACCGATGACGCGCTGGTGCAGTGCCTTTTCCATGAAGACGAGCCGCGAGGACTCTTCCTCGGTGAGCTTAAACACCGGAATGCCGGTGGCCTGGGCCAGAACCTCGGCGATCAGGCCTTCGTCGACCACCGCGGTGGTCTTGACGTCGCCGGACTTCCACTTCTTCTCCAGGCGCAGACGCTCGCCGAGGAGGTTCTTCTCCTCGTCGCGCAGGCCGGCGGCCTTCTCGAAGTCCTGCTCCTCAATGGCGAGTTCCTTGGCGGCACGAACCACGGCGATTTTCTCGTCGAATTCCCGCAGCTCCGGCGGGCTCGACAGGATTGACAGGCGCAGGCGAGCGCCAGCCTCGTCGATCAGGTCGATGGCTTTGTCGGGCAGGAACCGGTCGGAGACGTAGCGGTCGGCGAGGTTCGCCGCGGCTACGAGGGCACCGTCGGTGATGGATACCTTGTGGTGCGCTTCATAGCGGTCGCGCAGTCCCTTGAGGATGTTGATGGTGTGCGGCAGCGACGGTTCGTTCACCTGGATGGACTGGAAGCGGCGCTCGAGGGCGGCATCCTTCTCGAAGTGCTTGCGGTACTCGTCGAGGGTGGTCGCGCCGATGGTCTGCAGCTCACCACGGGCCAGTAACGGCTTGAGAATGGATGCGGCATCGATGGCGCCCTCGGCGGCACCCGCACCAACCAGGGTGTGGATCTCGTCGATGAAGACGATAATGTCGCCGCGGGTGCGGATCTCCTTGGTGACCTTTTTCAGGCGCTCTTCGAAGTCACCGCGGTAGCGGCTGCCGGCGATGAGCGAGCCGAGGTCGAGCGAGTAGAGCTGCTTGTCCTTGAGTGTCTCGGGCACATCGCCCTTGACGATCGCTTGGGCGAGCCCCTCGACGACGGCGGTCTTGCCGACGCCGGGCTCACCGATCAGCACGGGGTTGTTCTTGGTGCGACGCGAGAGGATCTGCATGACCCGCTCGATTTCTTTCTCGCGCCCGATGACCGGGTCGAGTTTGTTGTCGCGGGCCATCTGGGTGAGGTTGCGGCCGAACTGGTCGAGCACCTGGCTGCCGGCCGTGTTGGCCGCCTGCTCGTTGGCGCCGACCGCGACCTGCTCCTTGCCCTGGTAACCGGAGAGGAGCTGGATGACCTGCTGGCGCACGCGGTTGAGGTCGGCGCCGAGCTTGACGAGAACCTGGGCGGCAACGCCCTCGCCCTCGCGAATGAGGCCGAGCAGGATGTGCTCCGTGCCGATGTAGTTGTGGCCGAGCTGCAGCGCTTCGCGCAGGCTCAGCTCGAGAACCTTCTTCGCCCGCGGCGTGAAGGGAATGTGGCCGGTGGGCTGCTGCTGCCCCTGGCCAATGATGTCTTGTACCTGCTCGCGCACGGCATCCAGCGAGATGCCGAGGCTCTCCAGAGCCTTCGCGGCGACGCCTTCACCCTCGTGAATCAGCCCGAGCAGAATGTGCTCGGTGCCGATGTAGTTGTGGTTGAGCATCTTGGCCTCTTCCTGGGCCAAAACGACGACGCGACGAGCTCGGTCGGTAAATCTCTCAAACATATGATCGCTCCCTTGGCGCCAGGGCAGTTGGTGCCGTTACATCGAGAATAACCAGCCTGCGCCGCCCGCGGGCGTTTGTTCGCCGTAGGCGTGATACGCGCAGCGTGACGGATGCTGCGCGCTGGGCCCGCGCGCAGCATCCGCTTGACCGGGCGCTACTGCACGGCGGAAGTGAGCCGGGCGAGGTTGTCGAGGATGGTAGAGCGCAGCGGCTGCTTGCGCCACTCCTCGAGGGTCAACTCGCGACTGTTCAAACGGTTCTCATCCTCCATCGCCCGGAGGTTGCGCACGAACGACCGGCCGCGCACCATGAGCGAGACCTCCATGTTGAGGCTGAAGGAGCGCTGGTCCATATTGCTCGAGCCGACGACGGCGACCTCATCGTCGATCGTGAAGTGCTTGGCGTGCAGAATGTACGGCGCCTTGTACATGTAGATGTGCACGCCGGCGGTCAGCAATTCCTCATAGTACGAGCGCTGGGCGTGATAAACCACGGCCTGGTCGCCGATCTCCGAGACGAACAGCTCAACGCGAAGCCCTCGCTGCACGGCGGTCGTGATGGCGTACATGATCGATTCGTCCGGCACGAAGTACGGGCTCGTGATGATGATGCGGTCCTGCGCGTAGTAGAGCAACGCGAGAAACAGGCGCAGGTTGTTCTCACCCTTGAACCCCGGGCCGCTCGGCACGACCTGGCAGTCGAGGGCATCGGTCACCGGCCGCGGATGCACCGGCTCAATGTCACGAGTGAGCAGCTCATTGGTTTCGCTGTACCAGTCGGTAATGAAGATGGCGTTGAGCCCCGACACGATCGGGCCTTCCAGCCGGGTCATGAAGTCTTTCCACTTCAGACCCCGACGAATGTTCTTACGCATGTTGTAGGTGCGGTCGATGATGTTCTGCGACCCCATGAAGCCGACCAGGCCGTCGACGATGAGCAGCTTGCGGTGGTTGCGCAGGTCGGGTCGCTGCCATTTACCCTTGAACGGCTGCACCGGAAGCATGAGTTCCCAGTCGATACCGGCATCCGTCAGCCGTTTCTTGGTCTGGCGAAAACCCGGCTTGCGCATTGATTGGATATGGTCCATTAGCACGCGCACGCTGACCCCGCGCCGGTGCGCCCGCTCGAGGGCGTCGAAGAACGGCGCGGTGGTGTGGTCGAGCGAGAGAATGTAGAACTCGACGTGCACGTATTTCTTGGCCAGGTCGATGTCGGCAATCATCGTGTCGAACGACAGCTGATAGTCGTTGATCAGGCTCGCGGTGTTGTCGCCGACGAGCGGCATCGCCCCGAGGTTGCGGTTGAGTTCAACGACCGATTCTAGCCAGCTGGGCCACGGGTGGTCGCGGCGCACGAGCTCCATGCCCTCGGTGCTGCCCTGGATGAACTGGTTGATCTCATCCTGCATCAATCGGCGCTTCTTCGGCAGGGTGCGGTAGCCGATCAGCAGAAAGAGCACCACGCCGAGGTACGGGATGAAGAAAATGGTCAGCAACCAGGCCATGCCCGACATCGGGCGGCGGTTGCGAGGGACCACGATGATGGCCACGACGCGCACGGAAAAGTCGACGATCAGGGCCAGCAGAACGGTGATGGTCAGGCCGTCGATGCCGAACATTGGTACTTAGGTGGTCGGTTTGTCGAGACCGAGCCGGGCGCGTTCTTCGGCTTCGATTTGGGCGTACACCTTACGTTCGGTGCGGTCGGCGCGCAGGATTGAGCGCATCAGCATCCAGAAGATGAGGCCAAGCGCAATGGTGGGCACGACCGAAAAGAGCGCGTTACCCCAGAAGTTCTCAATCACACCCCCAGACTACGCGTAAAGGCTGGTGAAGCCCCTACTTGGTCAGGATGCCGTAGATTCCGCTGCCGAGAAAATACACGCCGACGCCGCCGACGATCACCCAGATCGCGATGCGGTTCATCGACGGCGGTTTGCGCCCGCCCTTGTCGGGCTCTAATTCGTCTTTGGGGAGATAGCTCATGAGTACCTACTAACTACTTGACCAGCGGGAAGAGGATTGTCTCGCGAATGCCGAGGCCGGTCAGGGCCATCAGCATACGGTCGATACCCATGCCCATGCCACCGGTTGGCGGCATGCCGTATTCGAGAGCGCGGAGGAATTCTTCGTCGAGGCGCATCGCTTCCGGGTCTCCCCCGGCGGCCAGGCTGGCCTGCTCGATGAAGCGTTCCCGCTGCACCACCGGGTCGACGAGCTCGGAGTAGCCGGTGGCCAGTTCGAAGCCGCGCACGTACAGGTCCCACTTCTCGACCACCCCGGCCACCGAGCGGTGGCCGCGCACGAGCGGGCTCGTGTCGATGGGAAAATCCATCACGAAGGTCGGGCGCACCAGGTCGCCCTTAACGAAGTGCTCCCAGAGCTCTTCGACGTACTTGCCGTGAATCGGGTGGTCGATCTCGATGCCTTCGCGATCGGCGATCGCGACGAGGTCGGCGAGCGGCGTCTCGGGCGTGATCGTGATACCGGCCGCCGTGGACAGGCTGTCGTACATGCCGATGCGGTCCCAGTCGCCGCCGAGGTCGAACAAAGTACCGTCGGCCCAGGTGACCACGTGCGATCCGGCAATCGCGAACGCGGCATCCTGAATCAGCTTCTGGGTGAGGTCGGCGATGGAGTTGTAATCGCCGTACGCCTCATAGGCCTCGAGCATCGCGAACTCGGGCGAGTGGGTGGAGTCGGCGCCCTCATTGCGAAAGTTGCGGTTGATCTCGTAGACCCGGTCGATGCCGCCGACCACGGCCCGCTTCAAAAACAGCTCCGGCGCGATGCGCAGAAACAGTTCGGTGTCGAAGGCGTTGCTGTGGGTCTGAAATGGGCGAGCGGATGCCCCACCGTGCATGACCTGCAGCATCGGGGTCTCGATCTCGATGAACTCGAGGTCAGTGAACGTCTTGCGCAGGCTCGCGACGGCCTTCGAACGGGACAGCACGTTGGTGCGGGCCTGCTCGCGGCTGATCAGGTCGAGGTAGCGGCTGCGCACCCGCGTTTCTTCGCTGAGCTCGGAGTGCAGGTTCGGCAGCGGCAACAGCGCCTTCGCGGCGACCTGCCAATCGGTGACCATGATCGACAGTTCGCCGCGGCGGCTGGAGATGACCTCGCCGGTAACGAACAGGTGGTCGCCGAGGTCGACCAGGTCTTTCCAGGCGGCGAGTGACTCATCGCCGACGGCGGCGAGCGAAACCATGGCCTGAATGCGGGTGCCGTCGCCCGACTGCAGGCTGGCGAAGCACAGCTTGCCGGTATTGCGCAGGTGCACGATGCGGCCGGCCAGGCCGACGATGACGCCGGTGACGGCATCCGCTTCGAGCGTGCCGAATTCGGCGCGCACGGCCGGAATGGTGTGGGTCACCGGAACCGACACCGGGTACGCGCCGCCGGCCGGGCTGGCGGCCGCCGCGTTCAGGCGGTCGCGTTTGCCGAGGCGCACGGCCTTCTGCTCGTTCATTTCCGCGTCGGAGAAGCCCTCGTCGTCGGTCGAGATGGGCGGGGTGTTCTGGCTCATACGGTTCTCCGTTGGTGCTGTCAGTTCAGAAATAAAGCGGATGCTGCCTACCCGAGGGCAAGCGGCACGTTGTCAATCAGCCGGGTGGTACCGACCCGCGCGGCCACGAGCATCCGGGCCGGTCCGCGATAGGCGTCGTCGACCGGTACAAAGGTCTGCGGGTGCACGATCACGAGATAGTCCAGTTTAACCAGCGGCTGGGCGGCAATGCGTGCGTGTGCGGCAGCGAGGGCGGCGGCGGGTCCGGCCGGCGCCGCCTGCACGGCCGCGCGGAGCCCGGCGAACAGGGCTTGCGCCGCCGTATTCTGGGCGTCGTCGAGGTAGCGATTGCGGCTCGAGAGGGCCAGCCCGCTCGGCTCGCGCACCGTCTCGACGACCTCGATCGCGGTGCGCAGGTTGAGGTCGGCAACCATGCTCTGCACGAGAAAAACCTGCTGGCCGTCTTTTTGACCGAACACCGCCGTGTCCGGTGCCACGATGCCCAGCAGTTTCGCGACGACCGTGAGCATGCCGTCGAAGTGGCCCGGGCGCGCAGCTCCCTCGTAGGCGCTGCCGATCGGGCCGGCGGTCACCCGCGTGCCGTTCGCGCTGTCTGGATACATTTCGCTGGCCGTGGGCGCAAACACGACCGAAACGTTCTCGTCGGCAAGGGTGGCCAGGTCGGCATCGAGGGTGCGCGGGTACCGCTCGAGGTCTTCGCCGGCGCCGAACTGCAGCGGGTTCACGAAGATCGACACCACCACGATGTCGCCCAGAGCGTGCGCCCGCCGCACCAGCGCGAGGTGCCCGGCGTGCAGGGCCCCCATGGTCGGTACGAGCACGATGCGGGTGTCCCCGCCGACCAGCGCCGAACGGCCCCGGGCCTGACCGAGCCGGTGTTGCAGGGCGGTGATGGTGCTGATCACTTCGGTCGTGCTCATTCGATTGTCCGGTCGTCGTCAAGCGGATGCTGCCTGGGCGCGATTTCGTCCAGCCCGGTCAGGTCGAGGCGTTCCGGGCTCGTGCGCCCGAGGGCGTTCTCCATCGCGGAGCGAAGCAGCGGCCCCAGCACGGCTCCCGGCTGCTCCATCCCGATTCCGGCGAGCAGCCGCGTGGCCTGCTCGACGATCGACGTGGAGAATGCGGTGGCGATCTCGATGGCTTCAGCGTAGCTGGCGCGGTCGGCCTCGGCGACGATGAGCGGTTCGCCGCCCATCTCCACCGCGAGCGCCTGCCCGATCGGCAGCACCGGGCCGGGCGCGGTCACCGCGAAATAGCTGTCCGCGAGCCGGGCCAAATCGAGGCTCGTGCCGGTGAAGGCCATGGCTGGGTGGATGGCGAGTGGGATCGCTCCGGCTGCCTGGGCGGGCGCGAGCACCGCGGTGCCGAAGCGGGCGGAGGTGTGCAGCACAAGCTGGCCTGGCTGCCAGGTGTTCGTCACGGCGAGGCCCTGCACCAGACTCTCCAGCTGGGCATCGGGTACCGCGATGATGACCAGCTCACTGCGTTCGACCACCTCGGGCACGGTGAGGATCGGCACGAGCGGCAGGATGGCTTCGGCCCGATCACGGCTGGCCTGCGAGATCGCTGAGATGCCCACGATCGCGTGGCCGGCACCCGCGAGTGCGGCGCCGAGAATGGGGCCGACGTGGCCGGCTCCGATGATTCCGACGCCGAGGCGGCCGGGCTTGGCGTTCATTCTGTCTCTCCGTATTGATCTGCGGCTGGCTTCGGGGCCTCGTCGGCCCGGCTCCAGCGGTGGCTGGTGTCGGCGAGCGCCGAGCTGACCGCGCCGGTGGACATCCATTGGAAAAGCACGAGCGCTTCATCGACGTCGATGACGCTGAGCGACGCCGTGACCGGGCCGGCGACCGCGAGCAGGTCGGCCGAGGCGAGGCGCAGCAGACGCTTGATCGGGCCCTGCCTCACGCTCACACCCTGCATGCGGGCGAGCGGCACGAGGATCAGGTCGCGGGAGAGCACCCCGCGGCGGATCAGGGCGACATTGCCCGAGACCGCCCAGCCGGTGCGCCACCAGGAGAAGGGTCGCAGCCAGACAGCTCGCGATGGCGCATTGCTGTAGAAATCGGCGACTCCGGAATCAGCTTTGCGGCCGCCGAGCATGCCGTTTTCGACCAGCGCCCCATGGGTATCGGTGGTGAAGCCGGGGAGGGCCAGTTCGAGCACCTTCTCGACGTCGGCGAGGGTGCCGACCGGCAGAAGCACCGTGCTCGTTGGATTACCCGCGCTCGCCCCGGCAGCGTGCCCCGCTGTGTTGATGTTGATCTGCCACCAGCCGAAACGACGCCACAGAATGGGTTGGGACACCTTGATGGCGTGGATACGCCCGGGCGGCAGGGTCTGGCTGCTCGTGGAGAGCAGGCCGAACCCGACCCGCACGCCGTCAGCCGTGCCCGCGATCGTGAACCGCAGCTGCTTGGTGATGCGCGAGAAGTAGTAGCCGACGCTGCCGATCAGGCCGGGAAGCACGGCCACGAGCACCCAGCCGCTGCTGCCGGCGATCACGCTGACGATCAGCCCGATGCCGGCCAGGAGCAGAAAGACGGTGAAGCCGCTGAGCACGACCGACCCGATCAGCCGTCCGGGCGGAATGCGCACGACCGACTCCGGTGGGGCGGCGTCGGGGCCCCGTTCCGGGGCCACAAACTCGTTGTAGCGCGCCGCGGCGAAATCGCCGAGGGCCGAGTGCGCCGTGGGCGGGCCGATCAGGGTGGGGGCGGCGTCACCGCCGAGCACGGCCGGGACGGTTAGTGGTGGCGCGGCGTCCGCCGCTCTGCTCTGCCGCAGGCCGGAGGCGAGGTGCAGAATGTCGCGGCGTAGGTCATCCGCTAATTTCGAGCCGAGGTAGGCCAACTGCACGTTGCCGTCCTGACCCGCGACAGCGATGTCGAGCCGGGCGGCTCCGAACAGTCGGGGAATCAACGGCCGAGCCAGGTTCACCCCCTGCACCCGGTCGAGGCGCGCCTTGCGGTTGCTGCGAAAAACGAGGCCGCTGCGCACCTCGACGACTTCTCCGTTGATGCGAAAGGTGTGCATGCGCCAGGACAGGTAGAACGCGACAATTATGACCAGCAGCACGCCGGCGATGATGAGCAGCGCCCACCCGGTGCCGCCCCGCTGGTAGATCTCATCGATCGGGTCGCCGCCGTAGTTCTCCTCGCCCAGGAACAGGTCGATGAGCCGTTCGCGCAGGTTGGCGATCACGAAGCCGAGCACGGCCACCATGAAAATGCCGCCGCGCAGCAGTGGTGTCGCAGGGTGCAGTCGGTGCCACTGCCCGTCGGTGAGGTCGGTGCGCGGTGCAGCGAGTGGCGCCGGAACGGCGGGCTCGCTCACAGCCCCGCCCGGCGGATCTCGGCGAGCTCCACCAAACGGTCGCGCAGACTTTCGGCATCCGCTTCGGCCAGCCCGGGGATCGAGACCCCGGCGGTCGCCGCCGCGGTCACGAATTTGAGGTCGGCCAGACCGAGCCAGCGCGCCACCGGGCCGCGGGTGATATCGATGAGCTGCATGCGTCCGTAGGGCACCGCCACAAAGCGCTGAAAGAGGATGCCGCGGCGAAAGAGCAAATCATCCTCGCGCAGCAGATAGCCGATGGAGCGCACCCGGCGCGGTTCGAACACCAGGTTGATAATGGTCATCAGGAGCACCGCGAGGCCGACCCACAAGGCCCAGGTCTGCTCGAGCAGCAGCCAGAGCACGCTGGCGCCGCCGCAGACCACGACGCCGAACAAAATGGTGCCGACGATCTCGACCAGCACGTACTTCGGGGAAACCCGCTTCCACTCGCCGACGCCGACCAGGTCAAGCCGTTCCGACGGTTCGACCCGCGCGTGTTCGGGTGGGTTCACATCGTCGGAATCAGGCACGCGTACCTCCGGGCTCGTCGGTATCGGTGTCGTCGTCGGGCGGAAGGGTGCAGAAGTGTTCGGCCACGAGGCCGGCCGCCAGCATGACGGCCGCGCCGATCGCCGTACCAATCGCGAGCCAGAGCGAAGTGACCGCCGGCACCACGGATCGGGTCAGGATGTACAGCACGATGCCGAGGGAACCGCCGAACAGCAGGGACGCCGAGAGTGAGGTCGCCTTCGACAGCACGGCCACCCGCATCGCCCAGAACGGGTCGATGCGGCGCAGCGCCTTGCGTCGGCTGCCCTGACGTACCCGCCAGGCCAGACTGACGACGACGGCCGCCAACAGGATGAGCGTTAGCGGCAGGGTAACCGGTGGAACGACGATGGGGGCACCGGATGCCGCGAACGCGATCTCGAGCAGAAAGCCGATCACGAGTCCGATGAGCAGCACCGCGAGCAGCCCGGTCGCGTGCGAGCGCTTCATCGCGGTGTTCCCGGTGCCGGGTGGAGGGTGGCGGCATCCGTTGCCCGGCGCACTGTCTGGCCGGTCGCGGCGAGCAGGTCGCGCACCAGGCCCCGGCCGGGAACGGTGGCTTGCTCATCGAGGTCGAGCCAGGGGGCGAGCACGAAGTCGCGTTCCGCCGCGCGCGGGTGCGGCACGGTGAGGCGCGCGTCGTCGATGCTCAGCTGGCCAAAGGCGATGATGTCGATGTCGAGTGTGCGGTCGCCCCAGCGCTCGGCGCGCACCCGGCCGTGCTCGGCCTCGATGGCGTTGACGGCGTCGAGCAGCGCGTAGGCGCCGCCGGTGTAATCGATCGTGAGCACCGCGTTGAGATAGCGGGGGGCGCGCTCGTCAACACCGTCGAGTTTTACGGCTGCCGATTCGTAGCTCGGCGACACTGCGACGAGCGTCGCGCCGGGCAGGTCGGCGAGATCCCGCACGGCGCTCGCGAGCGTCGTTTCCCGGTCTCCGAGGTTGCTACCGAGGGCCAGAACGACTCGATCACCGGTCATGGCCGTACCCGGGTGATCTGCACAGCCACGTCGGTGAAGGGCACGGAGATGGGAGCCTGCGGCTTGTGCACCGTGACCTGCACCTTGAGCGCCGGTGGATGGGCCAGCACGACGGAGGCGATGCGTTCGGCGACGGTTTCGATGAGGTCGACGGGGTTGTGCTTGGCTGCGTCGGTGATTTGCTCGGCGAGTTCGCCATAGTGGATGGTCTGGGTCACGTCATCGCTCGCCGCCGCCGCGAGCAGATCGAGCCAGACGGTGACGTCAATGACGAAGTCCTGGCCGTTTTCTTTCTCGAAGTCGTGGACGCCATGGTGGGCGTTCACCCGCAGGCCGGTGAGGGTGATCGAATCAGTCATGGTTCCATTGTGTCGGACTCGAACGACCCGCCCGACAATTCATTGGTGGCCGGTGACGTCGATTGCCGGGCGTTGGACAGTACGTTGAGCGCCGCGCGGGTGCCGGCGACGTCGTGCACGCGCACCGCCCAGGCGCCCGCCTGTGCGGCCAGCACACTCACCACGGCGGTCGGCAGGTCACGGTCCTGCACGGGAGCGCCGTCCGGCAGAACCGCCGCCAGAAAGCGTTTGCGCGAGGCTCCGACGAGGATCGGAAGCCCCAGCGAGGCGAAGGCATCTAGCCGGTTGATTAGCTGCCAATTGTGTTCGGTCTTCTTGGAGAAGCCGAGGCCAGGGTCGAGCACGATGCGCTCGCGCGCCACGCCGGCGGCGGTCAACGCGTCCACCCGGGCGGTGAGCGCGACCATAACCTCGGTGACGACGTTGTCGTACTCCGTGAGGGCGTCCATCTGCTGGGCATGGGCACGCCAGTGCATGGCCACAAAGTTCAGGCCCGTGTCGGCGACGACAGCAGCCATGTCGGGGTCGGCCAACCCGCCGGAAACATCGTTGATGATGCTCGCTCCGGCTTTCGCTGCCGCGCGGGCCGTCGAGGCGTTGAGCGTGTCGATGCTCAGGCGCAGTCCCTGCCGGGCGAGTTCGGTGACGACCGGAATGACCCGGTTTTGTTCCTCGGCCGGAGTGACGCGGGTGGCACCCGGGCGAGTGGATTCACCGCCCACGTCGATCAGGTCGGCGCCCTGGGCGCGCAGCAGCAGTCCGTGCTCGATGGCGGCATCCGTTGCTGCCCACCGTCCGCCATCGCTGAAAGAGTCAGGTGTGACGTTGAGCACCCCCATGATGAGCGTCACTGGCCTGATCAGAGTCACTGGCCTGATCAGAGTCATTGGCCCGCGGCGATCAGGGCAATGATCTCGGCGCGGGCGGTCGGCTCGGTCAGCACGCCGCGGGAAGCCATGGTCACGGTCGAACTCGCGCTCTGGCGTGGGCCGCGGGTGCCGACACAGCCGTGCACGGCATCGAGCACGACGAGCACGCCGAGCGGGTCGAGGCCGTCCTGCAATGCGCCGGCGATCTCCTCGGTCAGGCGCTCCTGCAGCTGGGGCCGGGCTGCGATGGTTTCAACAACGGCGGGCAACCGGCCGAGGCCGACGACCCGGCCCCGTGGCAGGTAGGCCACGTGGGCGGTGCCCAGGAACGGCAGCAGGTGGTGTTCACAGATGGACCGAAAGGCGATGTCGCGCAGCAGCACGAGTTCCCCGGTGCTGTCCCCGACCGGAACGAAGTCCTGCAGGAGCTCCTGCGGGTCCTGGTCCAGGCCGGCGAAGAACTCGGCGTAGGCATCCGCTACTCGTCGCGGCGTGCTCTCCAGGCCGACTCGTTCCGGATTCTCGCCGATTGCGGCGAGAATCTCTGAAACGGCCGCCTCGATGCGTGCCCTGTCCACCGCCACGGGCGCCTAAGCGGTCGCGGGGCGGGGGTTGCGGGCCGGCGCGCGTTTTGGTTTGGCGGGGGCGGCGTCACCGCTCGTGATGCCACCGTCGACGGCGGCACCGTCGATGGGAGCCTTCGGAGCCGGCATCGCGATCGGCGGCACGTCAGACACGGGGCGCTTGTCGCTCGACAGCCACTGCGGGCGCGACGGGAGCTTTTCGACGTTGGCGAAGATCTCGGCGAGAGCGGTCTGGTCGAGCGTTTCGTGCTCGAGCAGTGCAGTGGCGAGGTCGTCCAGGATCACGCGGTTCTTGATCAAAACCTCGTAGGCCTCGTCGTGGGCGTCCTCGAGCAGCTGGCGCACCTCGCGGTCGACGCTCTCGGCCACGCGCTCCGAGTAGTCGCGCTGGTGGCCCATGTCGCGGCCGAGAAACACCTCACCGGAACCCTGGCCGAGCTTGAGCGGACCGACGACCGCGCTCATGCCGAACTCGGTGACCATCTTGCGGGCCGTCGCGGTGGCCTTCTCGATGTCGTTGGACGCGCCGCTGGTCGGGTCGTGAAAGATGATCTCCTCGGCGACACGGCCACCCATGGCGTAGGCCAGCTGGTCCAGCAGTTCGTTGCGGGTGACCGAATAGCGGTCTTCAAGCGGCATGACCATCGTGTAGCCGAGGGCCCGGCCGCGCGGCAGAATTGTGATCTTGGTGACCGGGTCGGTGAAGTTCATGGCGGTCGCGACGAGGGCGTGGCCACCCTCATGGTACGCCGTGATGAGCTTTTCCTTGTCGCGCATCACGCGGGTGCGGCGCTGCGGTCCGGCCATGACCCGGTCGACGGCCTCGTCCAGGGCCCGGTTGTCGATGAGCTGGGCGTTCGAGCGAGCGGTCAGCAGAGCGGCCTCGTTGAGCACATTTGCCAGGTCGGCGCCGGTGAAGCCGGGCGTTTTACGGGCGAGGACCTCGAGGTCAACACCGTCGGCCATCGGCTTGCCCTTGGAGTGCACCTCGAGGATGCGCTTGCGACCGAGCATGTCGGGCGCATCAACGCCGATCTGCCGGTCGAACCGGCCAGGGCGAAGCAGAGCGGGGTCAAGAATGTCTGGTCGGTTGGTGGCGGCGATCAGAATGACGTTCGCCTTCACGTCGAAGCCGTCCATCTCGACCAGCAGCTGGTTCAGGGTCTGCTCGCGTTCGTCGTGGCCGCCGCCCATTCCGGCACCACGGTGACGACCAACGGCGTCTATCTCGTCGATGAAGATAATGGCCGGGGCGTTTTCCTTGGCCTGGCTGAACAGGTCACGCACGCGGCTGGCTCCGACGCCGACGAACATTTCCACGAAGTCCGAGCCGCTGATCGCGTAAAACGGCACGTTGGCCTCGCCGGCCACGGCCCGGGCCAGCAGCGTCTTTCCGGTCCCGGGAGGGCCATACAGCAGAACGCCCTTGGGGATGCGGGCTCCGACCGCCTGGAACTTGGCCGGCTCCTTGAGGAAGTCTTTGATCTCTTCGAGCTCTTCGATGGCTTCATCGGCGCCGGCGACGTCGGCGAAGGTGACCTGTGGGCTTTCCTTGGAGACGAGCTTGGCCTTGGACTTGCCAAACTTCATGACCTTGCTGCCACCGCCCTGCATCGAGATCATGAGCCAGAAGAAGGCACCGATCAGCAGCACGGGCAGCAGGAAGCTCAGTACGGAGAGCACCCAGTTGGGCTGCGGCACCTCGTCGGTGAAGCCGTCCTTCGGGTTTGCTGCGGTCACCGCGGTGATGATCTCTTCACCACGCGGAGCAACGTAATAGAACTGAACCTGGGTGCCGAGGTCGCCGCTGGCCTTGGTCAGCGTGAGGTCGACGCGTTGTTCGCCATCGACGATAGTCGCCTCGGCGACGTTGCCCGATTCAAGAAAGCTCAGGCCCTCTTGTGTGCTGACCTCACGAAATCCGGACATGGTGATGAGGCTTGACCCCACCCAGACGGCGATGACGGCGAGCACAATGTACAAAATGGGGCCGCGGAGTAGCTTCTTGACGTTCATGGTGACCTCAGGCTAGCGCGCGTTTACAAGGGAATGCCGTGTGTTCGCCCAAAGGAAAACTCGGGCGCAGAGCCGAACGCTGTTAGAGCGCGGCGGCCGCGACGGTGGAATACACGTGCGGGGCGAGAATTCCGACCGAGCGCAGGTTGCGGTACTTCTCGTCATAGTCGAGGCCATAACCGACCACGAACTTGTTCGGAATGTTGAATCCGACGTATTTCACGTCGATGTCGACGCGCGCGGCATCCGGTTTGCGCAGCAGTGCGCAGATTTCAATGGATGCCGGACCGCGGGTTTTCAGGTTCGCCAGCAGCCACGAGAGGGTCAGGCCGGAGTCGATGATGTCCTCGACGATGAGCACGTTGCGGCCGGACAGGTCGGTGTCGAGGTCCTTGAGAATGCGCACGACGCCGCTGGATTGCGTGCCGGAGCCGTAGGAACTGACCGCCATCCAGTCCATCGTGATCGGGTGGCGCAGTTCGCGGGCCAGATCAGCCATGACCATGACGGCGCCCTTGAGCACGCCGACCAGCAGCAGATCGGTGCCGGCGTAGTCGGCTTCGATCTCGCGGCTCATTTCGGCCAGGCGATCGCGGATCTGCTCCTCGCTGATCAGGATCTCGGTGAGGTCGCCGTCAATGTCGCGAGGTTCCATATGAAAGGTGCAGTCCATTTCTTCAGATTTATGCTGGCACGGAAAAAATCAACAATCCGCCCTGCCGTATAACTCTAATACCCGGCAGGCTGAGTGCCCCCTGTCCATGCCAATCGGTCACGAGGGCCGCCACCGCCAGGGTCTGCCGCCGGTCGAGCCACACCCCACACTCCTGCTCCACTCCCAATCGGATCACGCGCTGCCGCACCGCAGCCGGCTGCGCTGCGAGAGCGGCCGCGTCGATCGTGCCATGAGCCCAGTGCCTGCGCGCGACCGCGTCGGCAAGCTCATCGAGCGCGTCGGAATCCTCGCGCAGCGCCTGAGCGGTGCGGGCGAGCGCCACGGCGACGCCGGGACCGAGCTCGCTTTCCAGCAGCGGCAGCACGGTCTCGCGCGCACGCACCCGGGCATAGCGCGGGTCGAAATTCTGCGGGTCGGTCCACGGCACGAGGCCGGCATCCGCACAAAATTGCCGGGTAGCGGCGCGACGGATGCCCAGCAACGGTCGTAAAATCGGCCCGGTTTGCGCCGCCATTCCGCGCAGGCTGGTCGGCCCGGAGCCCCGGGCTAGCCCGAGCAGCACGGTTTCGGCCTGGTCGTCGAGGGTATGACCGAGCAGCACGCCGCTCGCCCCGGTCTGCTCGAGCGCCGCAGTGAACGCCGCATAGCGTGCGGTGCGTGCGGCCGCCTCCGGGCCGGTTCCGTCGCCGTCGACCGTCACGCTCCAGACGAGCACGGGGTCGAGGCCAAGCTGGCGGGCGGTCTCGGCGGCTGCGACTGCGACATCCGCTGAACCGGTTTGCAGATTGTGATCGACGATGACCGCGCCGGCACGGATACCCGCGCGCCCGGCCTCGAAGGCGGTCGCCGCGGCCAGCGCGAGCGAATCGGCGCCGCCGCTGAGTCCAACAAGCACGAGCCCCTCGGTCGGCAGCAACGCGCGCACGGCCCGGCGAATATCGGCGATGGCCGGGGTCAGACGCGGGCGGCGGGTGGATTCCATCCAGTAACGTTATCCGCAGACTTAGATCAAGGGAGAAACAACGCCATGGCCGAATACGACGCAGTTATCGAAATCCCCCGCGGGAGCCGCAATAAGTACGAGGTGGACCACGAGACCGGCCGGGTCTATCTCGACCGCGTGCTCTACACGAGCTTTATGTACCCCACCGACTACGGCTACTTCGAGAACACCCTCGGCCTCGACGGCGACCCGGTCGACGTTCTCGTGCTGCTCGACTACCCGTTGTTCCCGGGCGTTGGCGTCTCCGTGCGTCCGGTCGGCGTGTTCAACATGACCGATGACGGCGGCTCAGACGCCAAGGTCATCGCCGTTCCGGCTGGCGACCCGCGCTGGGACCACATTCAGGATGTCCTCGACATTCCGGAGTACACCCGCAAGGAAATCGAGCACTTCTTCGAGCATTACAAGGACCTCGAGCCGAACAAGTGGGTCAAGACCGAGGGCTGGGGTGACGCCGCCGAAGCCAACCAGATCGTGGTTGACGGCATCGCGAAGCTGGCCGAAGAGGGCCACTAGCCCGCAGGACCTTCCTGAGGGGGCCCAAATCGACCTAAAACCGGTTTCGGTTGAACGGTTTGCGCCCCCTCAGCGCGAAACAGCAGGCGGGCGCTACGAACAGGGGCTCCGGTCACCGGTTATCCGGCGGCAGGAGCCCCCTTTTTGGTGTCTGGCTCGGGGCCCCCACCCGCGGGGGCTACATCAGAAAATCCGCCAAGTGCTGGTGCGGTCGTCGCACTGGTCTGCTGGCCATCGCGCGATCCCGCGAAGATCTCCAGAATTAGCTACACGTCCGGTCTCATGCGGGGCCTGAGAGCTCCGCGCTACGCTGCGGGGCGACCGACGTAGGGCGCAACAGCCCAGGACGACCAGATGCTGTGCACCCGCACGCGCGCCGAGGGGTTCGGAGCTTCGAGAATCTGCCCGCCGCCGACGTAAATCGCCACGTGGTAGTAATTGCCGGGGCTGCCCCAGAACAACAGGTCGCCCACCTGCACCTGCGCGAAGGAGACGAGCTTGCCCTGCCGCGCCATGGTGTTGTACTGGTCCGTGGCCGAGTGGGTGCCGATGTAGATGCCCGCCGCGGCGTAGGCCGCCTTGGTCAGACCCGAGCAGTCCCAGGCGTCGGGGCCGGAACCGCCGAAAACGTACCGGTCGCCGAGCTGGTCGCTGGCGAAGGCGAGAGCGGTGTCGACGGCACTCGCATTCGGCGCCGGAACGGTCGTACCGCCGCCAGCCGGAGCGCTCGGCACGCTCGGCACGCTCGGCACCACCGGAGTGACTGCGCCAGACCCCGAACCATTGCCGGAACCGGAACCGGACCCAGAATCCGAGCCGGAACCCTCAGCGGCCGCGGCGTCCTGCGCCGCTGCGGCAGCGGCAGCATCCGCTATTGCCGCAGCGGACGCCTGAGCCTGCGCGAACGCTTTCGCTGCAGCGGCCGCTTCTTCGCCGACGTGAAAGCTGCGCTCAGCCTCGGCCGTGGTGTCCTTGAGCAGGGCGAGCTGCTCGAACAGCTCGCTCGACCGGCGTTGCTGAGTGTCGTAGGCTGCCTCGGCCGCCGCTGAGCTCGCAGCCGCCGCCTCAAAGGTGGTCTTGGACTCTGCGGTGAGGCGTTCGCGTTCGTCGGTGGCCGACGCCGCCTGGTCGCCGAGCGACTCGGCCGCGTTCTGGTCCTGGCGCGCTTCGGTGTAAATCTGCTCGGACTGCTCGCTGAGCTTGCTGGCTGTACCGAGCTGACTGAGCAGGTCATCGGCGCTGTTGCCGCTCAGGAACAGGTTGAGTGAGAGACCGTTGCCGCCGGACTTGGCGAGGTGGGCCGCGATCAGGCCGGCCCGCATCTTCGACGTCGCAGCGGCAGCCTCTGCCTTTTTCGCCTGCGCGTTCAGGCTGGCTTCCCGCTCGGTGGCGGCAGCCAGGGAGTCCTGGGTGATGCGATATTCCTCGGCCGCCATCTGTGCGGTCGTCACGGCGGTCGCCGACTGGGCGGCCAAACCGTCCAACAGCTCACCCAGCGTGGCAATTTCAGTCTGCTTGGTCGACTCGTTCTGCTTGGCCTTTTCGACGTCGTTCCAGCTCGGGTAGTCCGGCGCGGCAAACGCCGCCCCGCCGGCCGCGGCAACGGATGCCGTCACGGCCGAGACCGCGCCGATCGCGACGGCCGAGAACAGTCGCTTCGATCGTGCGTGAACTCGTGCACGTGCAGTGGTGCTCGGTAACGCTGCGGTATTCCGTGCAGGTGTGCTGTTGTTAGCCAAGTGCTGCTCCCCGGTCGGCCATGAATGGAACGGGATTGATGCGGTTTCCACCAATCCAAACTTCGAAGTGCAGGTGGCAGCCGTTGGCGGCCCCGGTCTGTCCGGAGCTGGCGATGAGCTGCCCCGCCGATACCGACTGGCCGACACCCACGTTGTACCCGCCGTCGCGAATGTGGGCGTAGCCGGTCGAGACGTTGTCGCCGTGGCTGATCTTCACGAAGTTACCGTAGGTGCCGAGGCGTCCGGCCCAGGTGACGACGCCGGCGTGGGCGGCGTAGATGGGCGCGCCGCAACCGGTGCCGAGGTCTGTCGCGTAGTGAAAGCTTCCGCTGCACTGTCCGCCGCTGCCGCAAATGGTCGAGCGGGGGCCGTAGCCGCCGGTGATGCGTCCGCTGGCCGGTACGCCCCAGCCGGACATGCTCACCGTTCCGCCGGAGCCGCCGCTGGCGCGCGCTGCAGCCGCGGCCACCCGCGCACGTTCGGCCTCAGCCGCCACCCGAATTGCTTCGAGGCGGGCACGTTCGGCCACGCCAGCCTCGTAGCCGGCCGTTGTCGTGGCCTGGGCGTCGCGCATGAACTGCAGCTGCTGCTCGAGCTCGATGCCCTTGGCTTCGGATTCGGCGAGGGCATTGGCCGCCGCCTCGGCCGCGGTCTGTGCCGCAACGAGGGCGGCCTCGGCGGCGACGCGCAACACTTCGCGTTCCGCCTGGGCGACCTTGGCCTGGTCCCCGAGCGACTGGGCGTTGTTCATGGCGGACTGCGCCTCGTCGTACACATCCGAACTGCGCTCAACCAACTTGCTCATACTGCCGAGTTTTGCCAGCAGCAGGTCGGCGTCGGCGCCGTCCCCTCCGCCTTCCAGGAACAGGTTGACGCTCAGGTCCGTGCCACCGGTGCGGTAGAGCTGGGCGGCGAGCTGGCCGGCCTGCTTGGTGGCGGTATCCGCTGTGGCCTTGCTGTCGTCTGCCTGCTTCTGGATGTCCTCGGCCCGACGGGTGGCATCGTCAAATTCTCGCTGCGCGTCTTCGAGTTCGATGGCGCTCTTCTCGGCGGCGGCCTGGGTCTCCTGCACCTGCACCTGCAGGCTGGCGATGAGATTCTCGATCGCGGTCACCTGCGCGGCGGCGGCACTGGTGTTCGCCTTGGCGTTCTGCAGATCCTGCCACGAAGGGTAATCGACCGCCCGCGCCGGGGCGGCCGGGGCAACCAGCGTGACCAGAAGGGTCATGGCTGCGACGACGCTGGTTAGCGCCAGGCCGTGCCGCGGCCACCGACTGCCCGCTCGAAAACGGCTGGCCGGAGCGTTTCCGGAGCGGCGGATCACGGCTGTAGAACGAATCATTGTTTCCCAACGGGCTTTCCAGCTGCAGCTTGCGCCGCAGCAGACTCTTCAGAGTAACAAATTGAGCAGGTTTGGCCCAGTTTCAACGCCGAATCTAACTCGCGAAAAGGGCTGTGGCCCGCACATTTGTGGGCGCGGTGCGAATTGGCGTCACAAAATGGGCAGCTTTCAAACGGATGCTGCGCGCGTCGATTTGGCCTTCGCCCCACAAGACCGTATGCTTACTCTTCGGCAGCCATGAACTTTATGGCTCACGGCCCCATCGTTTAGCGGCCTAGGACGGCGCCCTTTCACGGCGTTAACACGGGTTCGAATCCCGTTGGGGCTACGCAAACTGCACGTGCACACAGAGTAAGTGAAAAAGTAGTAGAGAAATAGAATAGTCTTACCGAGTGCCTCGCACACAGATTCACAATTTTCACCTCGAGGCCCTGTAGCGCAGTTGGTTAGCGCGCCGCCCTGTCACGGCGGAGGTCGCCGGTTCAAGTCCGGTCAGGGTCGCAAAGGAAATATAGCCCTTTCGAAAGGAAGGGCTTTTTTTCTTAGAAGACGCGTTTTGACGTATCTTTGGGGCCCTGTAGCTCAGTTGGTAGAGCGTTCGACTGAAAATCGAAAGGTCACCGGATCGACGCCGGTCGGGGCCACCAGAATCCTCGTAAGCCCAGTGCTTACGGGGATTTTTTTGTTTCTATGAAGTTTTTCAGTCGGCCGCCCCGCATAAACCCCGCACTTTCAAATTAGGCCATCGAGCCGCTTTTCCATTACTTCAGCAGCCCGCTTCGATCCCTTGACTGTGTTCATGTATACGTCTTGAGTCATGGACGGGTTCTCGTGACCGAGGTAATCGGCGATCTCAGTGGCCGAAAGCCCCTCCTTGTCGAGAATCGTCGCCACCGTCTTGCGAAACGAATGTGTAGAAAGTTCGGGATAGCCAAGCACGTCGCGCCGGTCACGAATCTCGCGCTGAGTGTTCGACGGATCGCGTAGGCGCATAAGCGGCGTAGGGAACAGGAGCGTCGTGAACTCCCGCAGTCGTTCATTACGGCGGTGGAGCATCTCCATCGTCTGCGCCGGCAAGGGTGTAATGCGTGCTGACTTCTCGGTCTTGGGAAAGTTCTGCCGCACGACACCCTTGCCCTTCACCCGAACGTTGATGGCCTCGACAGTGGCCGTGCCGGCTAGAAAATCCACCGAGCCGATTTCAAGGGCGCATACTTCCGCCACGCGCCAGCCGGATGAAAGCATGAACTCAATCAATCCGACAGTGTCCCACCTCATCAAGTCTGCATCGGCCCGGGCCCGGCCCAGAAATGCGGGCAGTTCGTCGATAGGGATGGCGGCGCTGCCTCTCCTCTTCCCTCTGCTTCGGGAGATTCGCTCCAGCTCACGCACGGGGTTCTTGTCTAAAGCGCCGTTGACAACGGCCAAAGCCATCATGCCGCTCAGTGTTGAGCGGCAGTTTTTCGCGGCGCCAGCCCCGCTCTCCTTCTCGATGCGGTTGAGGAACGGCTGCAGACGCTCCGGCTTAGCCTCGGCCACGGTGAGGTCGCCGATCTTCGGGATGATGTGGGCGGACACCGCATAACCATAGGTTTCCAATGTGCCCTCAGCTCGCCCCACATCACGCTTGGCGTTCAGAAACATCTGCGCGAGAACACGCAAGGATGTGGTCGGCTTCAACTCTCCGCCCCGATCCGCCTCGATGGTCGTGAGCGCCTGTTTCAGCGCAGTCGTCGCCTTTGCCCTACTTGAACCATATTTTTCCACTTGACGGGCCCTCCCATCGGTAAATCGGTAGCGGGTGCGCGCGCGCCATTTCCCGGTCTCGAGTTCACTCGTGTTGATGGTGCCGTACGTCCCAATTCCCATCCTCGGTCTCGCCATCAGCGCGCCTCCTTCATGAACCCTCGGATCTCGTCAACGAGCACGCGAGTTACACGGCCGCGGGCCTGCGGCGCGCTATCGGATCCGGCACGGCGGAATGACTCCTCCTCGAGCGAACGCGTCCAAAGGTCGAGAGCTAGCTGCCGGAGTCGGACGATGCTTATGCCGAGTTTCTTGGCTGCGCGTTCCTCGGCGAGGCTGCCTGCATTGCCTTTGGTCGGGTTCCGGGTCGCCGGCTCAGGGGGCATTTGGGACTGATCGAGGAGCTGGGAAACCTGGTCATATCGCTCAGCATCCGTCGCCTCCCGACCACGCATCTCGCGCATCTTGCGCAAAACCTCGTCCTCTAGCTCATCGTCCATCTCGTAGTCACTCTCGGAATCGACCCGATTGTCGAAGCTCGTGGTCACCTCAGCGCCCCTAAGCACGCCATCGACCCATGAGCGCTTCACCGGGTTCAGGCCGCCTGACACCAGAGTGAGAACCTCCGCGTCTCCCAGCAGGGCGGAGAGCGTGAGCGACCGCCCCAGGAGGTCCCCCAGGGCAAGCGCCAGCAGCAGCAGAGTAGGCAGCGTCAACGACGCCTGCCCGCGCTCGATGTTACTGACGCTGCTGGCGCTCCAACTCGCGCCGTAAGAACGGGCAGCCCGGGCGATCTGATCCAGGGTAAGGCCTCGTTCCCGTCGCATTTGCGAGACAAACGCGCCCACTGCAGCAGATATTGTTTCGGATTCTCTCATCTTTACAGGATACAGAACTTGTAGAAGAAAAAGAAAGCCGCTAGCATCTAGTTACACGTTATAGAACTTGTAGAAGGGAACATTGCAATGACAGTGCACCACCCAGAAGCGCGTCCATTCGCACTCCTAACGGCTAGGGACCTCTCGGCTCAGACCGGTATGTCGATGTCCACCATTTACCGCAAGCGCTCGAACGGCGAGTCTCTGCCTCGAGCCGTGAAGCTCGGAGGGCACGCGGTTCGGTGGCGTCAGTCCGACGTCGACGCCTGGATCGGGGAGCAGCTTGAACCCGAAGCGCGGTGAACCATAAGGCGCGGCCGCCACTCCCCCCGCCAGGAAAAGCAAAACGCCCCGGCAATTGCCGAGGCGCTCTACACGATATTTATCTCCAGCCGACGAGTTACCGCTCATTGTTCGGCTGAAAGGACGTAGTTATGACTCTAACAACAGACGCCGAGGGAGACAAGGACGCACACTCCAATCCCGTGAAGGGTTCGGAAGGTTCTCCCGAAAGCACCAAGAAGGGTGGCATCACTGCTGATAGCGTGCACGGACTGCACGGGCTTGCCGAACTTCTCTCTAATATCTTCTCTCACACGGAAGTTCCGCAGAGCTGTGCAGTCCGTGCAGTCCTCGCCCTAACACCCCCGAGCGGGGGTGAGCGCTGATGCGCGTTGAGCGGGTTTTGGAGCAGCTTGAGCAGGTCTCCGGTCCCGTGCGGTCCGGCAGTGGGCACAGGTGGAAGGCCTGCTGCCCGTCCCACGACGACAGTAGCCCGTCGCTCTCTATTTGGGAGGGCCCCGACAGCAATGTTCGGGTGAACTGCTTCGCCGGGTGCGAGCAGGCAGCTATCCGCAAGGCGCTGAGTTGGTCTGACGTCTGGATGCCGGGCAACGTACGTCACCAGATGACGTACCCCTATGTTGGCGTCGCTGGCGACCTGATCTTCGAGGTTCTCCGCGGCACCAAGAATGGAATGAAGGAGATCTCCCAGCGGGCGCCGGACCCAGAGTCCCGCTCCGGATATCGGTGGAGCTTGAAGGGTCTCACCGTTGAGCAGCGGCAAACAGTGTTCATGGCTCCGGCCGTAAGAATGGCAATCGACGCCGACGAAACCATCTATGTCGTCGAAGGCGAGAAGGACGTGCTCTCGGCGATGGCCCTCGGTTTGACGGCGACGTGTAATGCCGGAGGCGCCGGTAAGTTCACAGAACTTCACGCTCAGCAGCTCACGGGTGCTGACGTTGCAATTGTTCAGGATAAGGACGACGCCGGGCGCATGCAGGGCGCACAGGTTTATCGCCTGCTTGCGGGCGTCGCGAAAAGCGTGCGGCTTTTCGACGTCCATCCGAAACTGCCGGAGAAGGCGGATCTCACCGACCATCTGGGAGCGGGGTTCACTCTCGCGGATCTCGTCGAAGTGGATCCCACGCCTCTGGCTACGTCGAACTGTGGAAACGGCGGGAACGGCGGGAAGGTTGCGTCGGGCAGCAGCCCGGCCGACCCCGTGCCGTCGGGAGGTTCTGACTCTGAAGCATCGGAACGCCTCGTCGCCTGCGCGCTCCGGGGCGCGTTTCTGTGGACGAGGGCGGCTGACTGGCTGAGGTGGAACGAACGGGTGTGGTGTCTCTGCAGCGTTGAAACTGTAATTGAAGTCGCGCGGCGGTGGGCCAAGGCGGAAGTCATGGCAGCCGTAACCGCGTATGACCCGGACAACCAGGAGTCCGTGTCTACCCTCAAGAGGGCGCAGAGTCTTCTGGCGAAGAACAAGCTCGGTAATGTGGTCGCTCTTGCTAAGGGACAGCTTGAGTGTGACTTCGACGAATTCGACCTCGACGCGGACATATTCGTCGCCCTCAACGGGGTCGTCGATCTGCGGACCGGCACGCTCATGAAGCATGATCCGGCCCGGCTGGTGACGAAGTCCTCGTTGGTGGCGTACCGCAGCGGCGCGACACACCTGGACTGGCTTGCTGCGCTAGATGCTGTGCCGGACGATGTGGCCCATTGGCTCCAGGATCGCTTCGGTCAAGGAGTCACAGGCCACGTGCCGAATGACGACGTTATGGGTGTGCTGGAGGGCGGCGGGGAGAACGGGAAGTCGACGATCCTCGGTGCCGTGCTGAAGGCGGCTGGCAACTATGCCGGCATTATCCCGGACAAAGTCCTGCTCTCGGACAAGGGGAGTCAGCACTCGACCGAACTCATGACTCTGAAACAACTTCGGCTCGCGATCATTGAGGAGACCCCTGAGGAGCGGTTCCTCGATGTGGCCCGGATCAAGAAGATCCTGGGTACACCCGGCGTGGTCGCCCGGTACGTTAATCGCGACAACGTGACCTTCGACCCGACGTGGGCTATCTTCATTTCCACCAACTACCCGCTCGGTGTCAATGAGGTCGATCATGGCACCTGGCGACGGCTTGCGAAAGTCGTCTTCCCATATCGGTACCGTGACCTGTCCAAGGGCGATCTGATCGAATTCGCGAGTGACCTTCCGGGCGATCCGGGTCTGCGCGACAGGCTGAAGCATGGAGCAGCTCAGCAGGAGGCGGTTCTCGCGTGGCTGATCGAGGGTGCTGGCCGTTGGTATTCGAACAATCGGAGGCTTCCCGGCCAACCAGCCTCGGTCCGTGAAAGCACTCTGGAATGGCGAAAGGAGGCTGACCAATGGTTAGCCTATGCGGATGACCACCTAGTGCTCGAACCGGGCGCTGCAATCTGGCTCGAGGATGTGCAGCGCGCGCTCAACCTGTGGCAGCAGGGTCGAGGTCAGCGGACATGGGGAATGTCGACCTTCAAGGCACGTCTGCAGGCCAACCCGTGGATGAAGCAGGAGAGCGTCGCGTTCTCCGGGCAGGAGGTCCGCGACCCGGCGACGTTGAGCCGCCCTGACCAGCTGGTGATGGACCTGAAGCCAGCCCCATCCCGCCCTCGCTGCCTACTTGGTGTGCGGTTCCGTACGCCGGAGGATGACGTCGCGGTTCTGGAGGCCGTGGCGGCGGGGATTTCCGCGTCTCACGCGACGAAGAAGCGCATCCCCGTCGAGTCCGGTCGCCCGATGCCCGTCATCACCGACATCGACGAGGCGGAGGCTGCCTGATGCGAACCGTCTTCTTCGACCTCGAGACAGCTTCAGCCACGGAACTCTACACTCACGGCCCGAGCTTCTGTCGACTCGCCGGCTACGCCGTCGACGATGGTCCCGTTGTGCTCACGACGGACATGGCCCACCTGTGCGCCGTGCTCCGGGACGCGGATCGCGTCGTGGCGCACAACGCGATTATGTTCGACCTCGCAGCCCTAGAACGCTGGCACGGGCTCGATGTCGGTCAGCTGATTGCCGAGGGCAAGGTCCGGGACACGCTGTTGCTCGCGCGGCACAACGACCCTCCGTTTGCCGGCCATGCTGATGACCGTCGGTACAATCTCGACGCGATTGGGAAGCAATTATTCGGCCTAGGGAAAGATCTCTCGGTCTCCGGTGAGTCGACCCTTGACGAGCTGTCAAACAAGTTCGGTGGCTACGACCAGATACCCGTCGATGAGCCGTCGTATCGCAGGTACTTGGTCCGGGACGTTGAACTCTTGCGCGAGGTCGCCGCATACCTGAATTGCGACGAGTACGTTCTCCGGGAGCATCGCGTCATCTGGCGGCTGACTCACATCAGCAAGCGCGGTTTCCGTGTGGATGTCGTCGAGGCCCGCCGCCGGCTGGTTGCCCAGCAAAGGCGTGTGTCCTTACTCAAGCAGCGTATGGCGCAGAACTATGGATTGCCGACCAGCGGCACGGCACCCCAGCGAACGAAGGCCGGTATCGCCGCTCTCGAGAAGGCCTTCACCGATTGCGGCGTCGAGCCGCCACGCACGCCGAAGGGGGCGTTGGCGACCGGTAAAGACTCGCTGGGTGGCCTGCTCCAGGACCATCCCGACAACGAGGCACTCGTCGAGCTGGTAGAGACCTTGCGGGCGCTGAATGGAGAGCGGTCAGTGACCCAGACGACGCTCGACCACACCGGATCCGACGGTCGAGTGCACCCATCCGTGGACGCACGGCAGACCACGGGGCGGATATCGGTGACCAAGCCTGGATTGACGGTAATGGGCAAGCGTGACCGTGCGAACGTGCTCGAGCGGGCTCTACTGCTTCCGGACCAAGGCGACGTTCTCATTGCATTCGACCTGAGCCAGGTCGACGCACGGGCGATCGCCGCACACTGCCAAGACGCCGCGTATGTCTCCGCTTTCGAGCGCGGAAAGGATTACCACACCGAGATGGCGGTAGAACTATTCGGCGACGCCTCCCGTCGCAACGACGCTAAACCCGTCACCCACGCGACGACTTACGGAATGGGTGCGAAGGGTTTGGCCGCGTCGGCAGGGATCGGGCATTCCGAAGCTCAGGCGTTGCTAAACAAATTGGACGGCCGCTTCCCGGGCCTTGCCCGCTTCAAGAAGCAAGTGCGAGCAGAGGCCGAGAGGAAGCACATCCTCTGGAATGCGTTCGGACGCCCGATGCGTGTGCAGAAGGGCAGGGAGTACACCACGGCCGCTGCTGCTATGGGTCAGGGCACGGCACGGGACTTGATGATGGAGGGAATTCTCCGCCTGCCCGAATGGCTGTTGCCGTGCCTGCGAGCAATCGTGCATGACGAGATTGTGCTTTCGGTTCCGACCGACCGCGCCGAGGAGGCCGAGACCGCGGTGATGAATGCCCTGCAGTTCTCCTTCGCGGTAGCTGACGCCGATACTCCCGTCCTCGTTCTCGCCGACAAGTCGGAGCGCGGTCGTGACTGGGCGGACTGCTACCGCACTGAGAAGAAGGCGTGGCCCGAAGTTGCTCGCGCCCACCGCGAGCAGTTGACATGTGACGACATTCGTTGCACGTGGCACACCACTGATAACGACATCAAGGAAGGAAGTGAAGCATGAAAACCGAGAAAGGGTCCTCCGCTCCAGTTCGCGTCCCCCGTTGGCTGACCGCTGTGGCTGCAGTGTTGGTGGCTGGTATATCCATGCTCTCCTTCGTCTTGTCGTTCGAGGTGTTGCGTGACCTCGCGTCGCGCTCGGGTGTTCCTGCCGATATTGCGTGGGCGTGGCCACTGATCGTGGATGGCAGTATTGTCACCGCGATGCTCGTGATCTTCGCATGGCGGGGTCGTTCACGCCGTGCGACGACGTGGCCGTGGGTCACGTTGTCAGGGTTCGCTACCGTGTCGGTGGTTGGAAATGGTGTGCATACCGCAGCTGTTTACGACCCCACTCAGGGCATCTCGATAGGATTCGCAATCTTCGTGGGGGCAATCCCCCCGGTCGGGCTGCTGCTGTCCAGCGAGATGCTTGTACGCCTGCTGACACCCGCTGAGGAGCTTGTAACGGAGCTCGTGTCAATCGGGGAAGCTGTCGTGCCACTATCACCTGTGCCCGTCAGCTTGACAGTCGTGAACGATAAGGTTGCCGCAGCTGTCACGGCTGTCACCGCTGTCACTGTCCCCGAGACAGGCGCGACATCGCGGGTCGCGCCTGTCTCGATCCGCGACACGGCTGTCGTGATTGATGTCACTCCTGACACGACGCTGCAAGAGGTGACCGTCACGCTGTCCACGGGTGCGACAGAAGGTGTCGCACTTGTGGATCCGGTGACGCACCGGCACGCAGGTGTATCAATACCGACTGACCGGGCAGGACAGGTCAATTGGATCGTGACGCGGGCCACGACAGGGCGTGACGTGACAAAAGAAACACTGTCACAGCTATTCGAGCAGGCCGGTAATCCGGTGACCGATCGGACAGTGTTGCGTCGTCTCGCCGATGCTCGCCAGCAGTTTCCTGATGTCTTCCGCGCCAACGGGCCAGCGTATCTCGAACTACGTGGATCACGAGAAGAAGAGCTGGCGTGAGGCACACGGTGCCTCAACTCCATGCTGAACAGATCGCTCAGCTCCGGGCGACCGGGACGCTCACGACAGGAACGTAAAAGACGCCCGGAATGCAGCTGCGTTCGCCCGTTCCGCAACGTTCGAGAAGCAGCCCATGACGCTCGACGTGAGGTCGGAGCTGCTTACGACGCGCGAAGGCAAGGACCGACCGGTCCAGGTCTCGGCCTACAAGGACGAGACCAAAAGAGACGTGCGCCTCGTTGAGGCGGTTGGGTGCCTTGTCGGCGAGCGAGACGTGCGTGGCTGGTGCGTCCCAGCAGCAGCAGCCACACGCGGCGGCGGCTGCTTCCGGTCAGACGACGGGCTTCTACCTAGTCGAATGACCGGTGCGTCACCACAGCATCTGCCTTGGCGACGCGCTCGACGAAACCCCGTCGCTCCGCAAGGTGCGGCGGTGTTTCGTCGTCTTGGAAGGGGGGGGACCCGCCGTAGGCGGGGGGAAGGCGCCAGTCGTCCCCCAGGTGTCGGACCGGAGGTCTGACCAAGGAGTTACCCAAAGGCATGAGCAAAGCGATATGTCTGACGGATAAACTGCTTGCCCGTTCTTCTTGTAGGCTGATACCACCCTTGCGGAGCGTGGGAGATACAGGACCGGACTACAAGAAGAACCGAGCGGAGGGGGCGGACTGATGACGAGGACCGATGAGGCAAGCGGAGCGACGCCGAAGCGGCCGAGGAAGAAGGCCGTCAACTTCGCGAAGCGGCGCACATTGCGGTTCAGTGACAGCGAGGAACGAGCTGTCGAAAACGTGCGCCGGGCCTTGGCCAAGTCCAGCGGTCGCGACATCGCAGATGTCACCTTTAGTGAGGCGCTTCGGCTGCTCATTACGGACAAGATCGGCACCGCCGAGATTGAAGCGCAAGCGCTCGCAATGGAACGTCACGGCGTATCGCCGGGAGCGAATCTTGCCAGCATGTCCGACCGGCTCGGCTACGAGCTGGGTCCAATCAGAAATTTCCTTTCGCATATTTCTGGGAACGTAAATCAGATCGCGAAGAGGCTCAACAAGGACGATCCCGTGACAGCCGCCGAAGTCTCGAACGCACTGGAGGGCGTCGCTGAGATGAAGGCAATGCCTGACGAGATCGAACGGCGCATCGCGCACCTCGTCGCGCAAGGCCTCCCATCGCGCAGGGGTGCATAAATATGCCTGTCGTAGTGGCAAGTGCATCGCGCTCAGGCCATGCCCTCATCAGCTACGCCCTCGACGACAAGCCCGACCAAAAGGGAGAGCGCTACGTCATGGCTTCCGGCGTCGGTGGGCTCCTCGTCTCGGTCGCGAAGCAGCAGATGCGAGACGTTCGAAAGAAATGGGGCAAAGACAAACCTGGCGCGTTCGTTCAGGCGTACCACGTGATACAAAGCTTCGCGAAAGACGAGCTCGATCCAGATGATCCTGACTCTTGGATGACGGCGCAAAAATTGGGCCGCGCAATGGCTGTGGACCGTTTCCCTGGTCGGCAGGTGCTCATTGTCACGCAGCGCGACGGCAAGACAGGCTGCGTGCACAATCACATCGTCGTGAACAGCGTCGACACCAAAACAGGGCGGAGCCTCGACAGCAGCATCGTCATGCATTCCCGTCTCGTCGAAGCCCACGAGCGCGTCCTCGAAGCCGAAGGGTTCGAGCAGCGCGCTGACCTCAAAAAGGCGTTCTCCGATGCGACTGAGCGCCGAGAGCGTGGTGAGCCGAGCGGGCTCCGCAGGGTCGACTCCTCGCAGCGAAGTGAGCTTCGAGAGTTCCAGCGGTACATCATGTGGGAAGCAGACAGCGACATCGCCGACGAGTTCGGGGCAGCGCACAAAGCAGAGCCATTCAGCTCGACAGTTCTCAAGTCCCGCATCGAGCTGGCGCTTGCAGATCCGGCGGCTATCGACTGGGCGAGTTTTGTCGATGCGGGCCGCGCGCACGGCATACATATCGAGCAACGCGGCAAGAAGGGTCGCGGTATCTCGTACGGCATGCTGCGGGAACAACCGGACTGCACGCGCGCTGAACCTTCCGCAAGCGACCGTCGGCGGTGTGCGACGTTCGGTACTGGCTTTGAGATGGATGCGGTAGATCAGGCGCTGGCGCGCAACAGTGAGGCTCAGCAGGCTGTCGCCATTCCTGCTGCTCCCGTTGCGGTGCAGATGACGCTCCCCAAGCCACAAGACCGGCCGGCTCAGAAGGGATTGACTATGGAGGAACGCTTACGGGCCGCACTGGCTCGGGTCCAAAAAGAAGAAGACGTCAATACTCAGCGCAGGGTCGCCGAATACAAGACAACCAAGGCCTCCGGTGCTGAGGCGCGGGTAATTGAAGAGGCTCCCACGCAGCCCGACCAGCGGGCTGCCACGCAAATTCCCGGCGCTGTGTCGCTCTCCCGTCTGCGGGAGGCTCGCGCGGCGCACGAGGCCGCTCACATCGCTTTAAATGCAACGATTGAGCCCGAAGCCGCTGAGGTGGTCTCGACGCCTCAGGAAGTCCAGGCGGACGCCCAGAAGCTGCGCACGATCAACGAGCGTAACCGCCGGCTGGGTCTGCCAGCCGTATCGCCTGAGCAACACGCTGCCAACCAGGCCATGGCGCCCGAGATACGTAAACGCCGGCTGGAGCACCCCGAGTGGTTCGACGACACTGAGCCGGTCATGAAGCCCGGTGAACAGGAGCACGTGCTTTGAGGCTTCCACAAACGATGGACGGCCACCGGGACAGAGCGGTATCGATAGCGTCTCGACGCACGACTATAGTCAGCGGCATGACCGCTGAAAGCACTAACGCGTCCACTGCCGATCCGTTCGTTCACTGGTGCGAGTCGTGCGGCCGCGAAGAGATTCTGAGCACACAGGATGCTTTCGATGCCGGGTGGGATTTCCCGCCCAAAATGGGAACCTTCGGCGTAATCTCACCGCGCACGTGCCCTAATTGCTTGATGAATAGCACCGTGTGGTGGGCGATCTCGGTGGAGAAGGGCCGCATGGACGATCTGACGCCTCGCCAGCTGCAGGTTCTTGGCCGCATCCTCAATGAAGTCCCACCCAGCACGCGAAACGTGCGGCGGACGTCTCCCCTGCCCTAGGTCTGACGTTCGGGAGACCTACCTCGAAGCAGGCGGGGCAACTGACCGTCGAGGTCTTAGCTAACGACTCAACTATTCGAAATCTGCAAATCCTCTGGGAAACCTCCAGATCACGCCAATATGTGCGGTCTATCAGTTGCACTCATATCCGAGAGGAACGCGCACAACGCCAGGCAGTGGGGACTTTCCGAGGTCGATTTACACGCTCGCAACGTCGCCGAAGTGCCTCTACCATTCCACTCATGACCCCTTTCGTACCCACCGCAGTCGGTGCCGATGGGCGCATCGGCCAGCTCGTCGCGGAGGCGGCTGTTCGCCGCAGTGGTTGGATCTGCTCACACGCAATTCCTGTTCCTTGGCCGAAGGACCGGCGTCCAGAGCATTCGCACGCGGTCAGAGGGCAAAAGCCCGTGCCTCACGATCGTCCCTGTAGCGCAGTACATAGGACACAGGCGCCGGCTTATGCATGGTCAGGATTTAACATGTGCAGGCGGCAAGAATGAATGACCCGATGCCTCACCGAAAGATTGATCGAGTTGTGGTGGCCGTCCGGGCCAGCCGACTCGCGTTCCGGGTGGAGAGGGGCCTGGAGAGCTACCTGGAGGTCCAACTATCGCTTCTCCTCATGAATCTGGGACAGGACCTGTTGATCATTGGGAGACAAGTGAACACGGTCGGACGGCGCGTCGATCTGCTCGCGATCAACGCAACCGGTGTCATCTACATCATCGAACTGAAGCTGAACGAAGCCTCGCCCTCGATCATCGCCCAAGTGCTCGATTACCGGCGCTGGATCAGGCAGCTGACCAGGGCCGAGTTTATTCGCGTCGTCGCTGACGGTCCGCTGCACGTCGACTTGGTCGACGCCTTCCAACGGCACTTTGGCCACGCACTAGTGGATGCCGTGAACGAATCCCAGGTACTCATGATCATCGCCGCGTCCATCCACCCGAGAACGGCACGCGCCATCCTGGAGCTCAAGGACATCGGATGCTCGATCACAACATTCCGATACGTCGTCCGGTCCGGCGCCGTCAGCCTTATCCCGTGCTGTCGTGATGATCAGGACACGGAGGACTTGCACGCCGAGACGAGGCCCCCGGCTCTCCTGAAACGTTCGACACCTCCGGTGCTGCATTGGTCACCGAGGTACAGGGTGGGTATTGAAGAGCACGTTCGAGAATTCTGGCTGACCCACGCTCCGCAATTCGCATCACCCATCGTGCTCTTCAGCGTCATCTACGCGCAGTACAAAGAATGGTTTCGCGAACAAGCGGCGGAAGGCCTACAGTCCCCGGTCGTGGTAGGGCTATTCGGTCGACAGCTGGCTGCGATCGTGGCGGCGACTGACGAATGGGCCCACGTCTATGTCCCAACCGGTATCACTATGGAAACGCTCGCGGCGTTGAAAACGTTGCCGCCGACTCGGCCCCGCCAAGCAGCCGGCTTTCATACTGTGGCGTACATGAGAAACCCGGCCTCCCGGGAATTGGACCACTAGTCGAAACCGGCGCATTGCTACAGCGCAGCACGTCTCACTCGATTCGGCGCGCGAATTCAGCCATCTCGGCCATCACATCGGTGCACGATTGCGCTTGCGGTTGGGAAGCGCTGGTCGATGGTGTTTAGTACGCCGTCGACGCCTAGGGCCAGCAGGATGCCGGTGCCCGGAAAAGATCCAACGAAAAGAAGCACCCTGCACTCTCGTGGTCTATAGCTGTCACCATGCCATTTCATAGCCGGGGTTCAAGCCGGTTGCTAAAGCTGGTAACGGATGTAACGGCTGATAACTTTATCAACCATTACTGTGAATCTCTATTAACTTGTATTAATTCAATTGACATTCCGATCCCTCAGTCGGACCAAACGTGTGCCCCATGATCGCGGTCAAGGAATCGCTCGGCATGCGCGAGCTGATCGCCGTCAAACGCAGAGGTCATGTACTTGATCTCAGCAGTACTACTGCTGTGCTTCTGCGCTGTTTCGCGCCAGGTGCTGACCGCGCTGGTCATGCGGGAGAGGACCTCCGCGGCGTCATGCTTCGTGAGCCTCTCTGACGGCACATGTCGTACGTGCAGACGTGTCCCTCATTGCGGCTCCTCTGGATCAACGATCGAATCATTCGCGAGTTCCCGCCCTCCCCGAAGGTCGCAAGCCCAAACTGCGTTGCCCGGGCTGCGTCTACCAGCCAGGCGGGACATCGCGGTCAGGGTGTCGGTCCTCATCAATCGATATTTAGCGCGGATCTGATCTCCGGACACACACACCCGCCGCGACCCCAGCACGGGCTGTCTGGATGCTTTCCCTGATACCGGGCTGTGCCAGCCAGAAAAGCGTTTCCTGAAGCGACTCCCAGTCGTCGGCACCAATGAGAACAGCGGCAGGCTCGCCCTCGCTCGTGATCGTGACCGGCTCGTGCTTGTTGATCACAGCGTCGATCACCTCGCTGAGCTGTTTCTTCACTTCAGCAAGCGTAAAGATTTGCATGAAGTCATGCTCTGTCGGAATCACGCAGCGGGCACGATCTTTCTTGCGATCATCTGAAACTTCCAAATGAACGGTTGACGGCGGTTCGTGCAGCCGGGCAATCGCCGACTCTGCTCGCTGTTGCGGCTCCATCGCGAAGCGCACCCATTGTAGGGATAAGTGCGATTATCGGGGGTAAAAGACCAGACCCCTTGAAGTGAGACGAGGCTGAGTTAAAAAGGGGTCGGGGCGACACGTTGCGTGGCAACTCGTTGTGAGATTCGCTTGGACTTGACGCATGTTTCATCCGACTTGACGCATCGAGTCTGGAACGCGACCAACGCCCGGTTGGCTGCCGCTTCGTTCCTGTGGCGTAGATCACAATCGTCTTCCTCATCAGGCAATTGGGGCCACCAGCGGAGAGCTCTCGTGCAGGAGGTGAGTCGAGTAGCCGGGTTAAATGTCAACTCGGATGAAACGGCGAGCCTGGTGCGACGGTGCAAGACCCGCGGAAACAGTGGGGTCACGAACGCGAAATGGCGTCAGCTTCGATGGAATCTCACAGCTATACAAGCGGCCTGGCCGACCGGGCCGACCCGGCCACCAGCTGGGACGGTCGGTCCGGACAGCTCTCTCCCGGCCAACTATCCGGCCACCGGCCGCCTTGCTACGCGCTCAGCGCGACGAGCAGCCGCTCGATTCCCAGGTCGGCGCCCTCGATCATGGGGATGATGGTGCCATCCATGCGGATAGCTCCGATCGCGTTCTTGAGCAGCTCGCGGTCCCGTCTGCTCATTTGCCCAGCCAGTTGATCGCCACGGGTGATGAGGGTGGCGAGAACGGCGAAGTCGATGAGGTGCCGTTTCACGCCCAGGTCGAGTGGAACCGTGTAAGCGGCAGCCTTGAGGACAAGCGCTCCAAGGAGGTTCGGTCGTCAGATCATGGCCTGGCGCCCGTCATGGTTGACAGTGACCAGCTCAGCCTGGTCGATTGCTTGGTTGGATCCTCGGGCCTCCAGGGTGGTGGTGCCGGTGACACCACGTCGGTCTGCGGCCCTCTCACCGACCTGCTTTTATCGGCCAGCAGCGCGGGCGAGCCGTGACGCTTCAGCGCGCGCGAACGCCAGGGCGGCGTCTACGTCGGCGGCACCCCCGTCGGCTGCTCTGAGGCACTCCACGATGGAGCGACCGTCGAGGTCGTCGACGGGGGTGTTGAGCCACATGGCGATGGACCATTCATCAGCGAGGCCGGTGGAGAGTGTGCGGGCAGCGTCCATGAGGTGCGGGAGGGTGTCCCCGTCCTCGGTGAACTGAAATGCCGGGTAGAGGATGTCGTTCTTTTCGGTGTGCACGGCGAGGAGGGTCTTCCCGATCCGTTTGTGAATGGCTTGCCGGGAGACGCCAAGCCATCGGGATAGGCCGGCGGTGTCGTAGAACGGTCCGACGGCGGCGTCGAGCGCGGCGGTGGCCGGGTCGGCACGCAGCGTGGGTTCGGGCTTGCCACGCTCGAGATCGGCCCTCTCGAACTCGCGCCCGATCCGGGCCCAGTGTCCGACCTGTTGCGCCGCGCTGCGGCCGGCAACGGCGCCCGCTGATTTTGCCGCCTCAAAAATGTCGGCGTCCACTCGCACCTGGATTGTTGCGCTCATGCTGTGAAGGGTAATCCATGTCCAGTGCACCCAGACGGCGAGTCTGCGTTGGGAGCAGTCCTCCCAGTAAAGTGTGTGGGTGGCATCCAAAGGCAGCAAGTCGTCGAAGCGAAGTGCCGCGCCGCAGCCGAAGACCAAGCCGTCGCCGACCGATGTGCACGACATCGTCTACTTCCAACGGCACAAAAGCGATGACCCGACTATGTCAGCGCCCGGCCGTGCTGAGTTGCGCAGCTGGCCCGGGAGCGTCCGCGCCAAGGTGGCCGCCGTCGCGGCCGCTGTCGCCGCAGCGCCGCCGAATCGCTTCTCCGGTGGCGGATATTGGGAAGCCATGCACGGCGAGATGACGGGGTGGTACGAGATTCGCGTCGACGGTCCGGGCCGCGAGCACTTCCGCTTGTTCTGCCAGCTTGACTATGACGCTCTCACCAAAGACGGTGCCCCGGTAGATAAGCCCTATCTGGTGATCATCGACGGTCGGCGGAAGGCCTTTCGGACCACTCTTTCCGAGAGCGAGTACGCGAAGGTCCGAGCGCTGGGCATCGAGTACCGCAGTCGCAACAAGCCGCGATCGGCAATCTAACCAGGGGTCAGGCTGCGGCTCGCATCGGCTCTGTGATCTCGAGGCGTTCGGACTTCGTCATCTTTTCAAGCGTCACCCGGAATCCGAGGGTGGCCGCAACCTCGACAAGAGTCGACACCGTCGGGTTGACCGTGCTGGCTGTGAGTAGCCGGCGCACGGCAGCTGCTTGCATTCCTGCCGCACGCGCGATCTCGGCCTTGGTGAGCCCTTCGGCTTCCGCTGCATCATTCAGTGCGTTGACGATCGCGTCGATCGTGCGGATGCGAATCGCTTCACTGGCGTAGGCGCGCGCGAACTCGGGATCGTGTACGTCGTTGGCGACGTCATCCCAGAATGCCCCGGTCATGATCTTCTCCTGCTGTCGATTGGGTTAGCGTACCATTTATGTTACACCGCAATATCGCAGCCTGGTGAACTCATACGCCGTCTTTTACGTGGCATTTTCAGGCACCCTCGCGCATAATGAGCACAGGATCAGGAGGCACACCATGACGATCAACGAAATTCAGCCATGCGAGATTCAGCAGCGTCAGAGCGACAGCCGTCCCAGTCCGAAAGCTCAGGCTGTAGCCGCGCGCGTACGAGTGAACGCAGACCGCCGGGCCGGCGTGAAGACGCCACAGTGGATCGTCAAGCTTTCTCAGACGCCTGCCGCGAAGTAGTTTCTTTTCTCGCCAAGACAGCGAGCTCGTAACCGGTTAGATGTCTTCCTCGAGTGCGTGCCGCGGATCGAAATCGTTAGTCAAAACCTCGGTGCGCGTTACGATTTCGAGGCTCATTTTCACGCCATCGCCGCCTGGATTCGTCGGTCAAGATCATCCAGCTCGGCCAGCGCCTCTGACGCGGCCCACACGCGGTTCTTCTTGCGGCCGGTGATTTCCTGGATGTACCCAGCTCGGGTGAGCTGGTCGATGGCCCGGTAGGCCTGGGAGGCCACGGACCCGGACCGTGTCTCGATCTCGGCCGCACTCATCACAGGGTGGTCATAGAACGCCTGGATCAGTGCGGCGGCCGCGGATCCGGCGCGAGGGCGCAGCTCTGCTACCCAAGCATCGGGCATCGCCTTCAGTCGAGCGATCGTGCCGCGTGAGCACTCGGCGGCAGCACGCGCTGAGTGCGCGAACAAGCTAATGAGCGGCCCGGGATCGCCGCGGCGGTAGGCGCCGAGCGCTGCGAAGTAGTCGTCGCGGCGGGCGAGGAGACCACTGGCCAGCGGTACAACAGCGTTGCGGGTGACGCCGCGGCGACGCAGCACAGCGGATACCAGCGCACGTCCGATGCGACCGTTGCCGTCGGTGAAAGCGTGGATCGACTCGAACTGGGCGTGGCCGATCGCGGCCTGCACCATCACGGGGACGTCGTCGCGGTTGAGGTACGCCACCAGGTCTGTCATCAGCTCAGCGACTCGCGCAGGCGCCGGCGGCACGTGGAGGGCATCTCGGGGTGAGTAGTCGCTTCCGCCGATCCAGTTCTGCATGTCCCGCAGGCGTCCTGCGTGGCTCGCTTCATCGGGGTCGTCCAGCATCAGCGCGCGGTGCGCGCTCTCGATGTGCTCCAGCTCAAAACGGCCGTGCTGCTCAACGGTGGTGATGAGTTCGTGCAACGCAGCCGAGGCGGCGACCATGCTCATCGCAGAGGCATTGCCTCGGTTGCCTGCAACCGCTTGGGCGTAGTCCAGCGCCGAGGCAGAGATGTGCTCGATCTTCGAGGAAGCCACAGATTCCGAACGCACCATGAAACGGCTCAGCGCCGCGGAATGGCCTTCCGCGTCGGTATCAGCCTGCGCGACGGCGAGAAGGGCTTTCTCGGTTTCCAGCAACACGGCCAGAGGTGGCATGTAGTCGAGCGTCTGGATCATAGGTGGGATCGTCGCGTCGACCGAACTCAGCATCCGGTCTTCACGCGTGCCGCTGCGTATCTGCTGACGCCAGGGCAGAGTCTCAACCTCATGTGGAGGCCAGGCAGTGTTGGTGACTTTAGCGTGCATAATCACAATTTTACCCTGTCTTGATGGTGTTTGTTATCGCTAAACACGAATTAGAGCGAGGATGGTGGTGATTAGCTCCTTCAACGCCTAGACGTCGTCGATCAGGGCCTGCGCCGGTTGATGGGGCCGGAGAGCGCGTTGGATTGCCAAATAAAGTGTCGCCTGCGGTTATCGCCAACCCGGATTCGCCAGGCGTTGCTTTCACGCGTCAGCTCCTTGCAGCCAGCGGGTGACGGTAGTGGGAGCCGCTTCATCCCGATGGAAAGGCTGGGGCCGGTAACGTAGGCGTGTGCCTAAGTCGCTATCGATGAATGAGATCCGTACTCGAGCTGCGCGGTTTAGCCGTGAATGGAAGCACGAGCCGGGTGAAGAACGTCAGCAGGCGCAGTCATTCGTTCGGGATCTGCTAGGCGCGTACGGGATAACCCAGACCCGCGCCGCGTTCTACGAGAAGCGGGTCAAGCGTTCCTCCACCGGCTCCCGCGGCTACATTGATGCGCTCATTCCCGGTCTAGCGCTGATCGAGATGAAGTCTGCGGGAAAAGATCTGATCGCTGCGGAGCGGCAGGCCCTCGACTACATCGACGACCTGCCAGATCCCGAGGTTCCTCGATGGGTTCTCACAAGCGACTTTCAGAGGTTCCGGTTGCTGGACTTGCATGCAGAGATCGGCGTGGGTCCGGTGGAATTCTCGCTCAGCCAGCTGCGGGACAACGCCGAGAAGCTGGCGTTTTTGGCCGGCTACGGTGAGCGCACTTTCGGATCGAAGGCCCAGGAGGCCGCTTCGATCAAGGCGGCAAAGCTGATGGCGTCATTGTACGAGGCGCTCGAAGGCTCCGGGTACGACGACGACCACGAGGCATCGGTGTTCCTGGTTCGCACTTTGTTTGCGCTGTACGCGGACGACGCCGGCGTGTGGGAGCGAGACTTGTTTCTCGAGTTCTTGGAAACTCGCACTGCGCAGGACGGATCGGATCTCGGCCCGCAACTGTCACTGCTCTATCAGGTCATGGGCCGCGCCCCCTCCCGCCGACAGTCGAACCTCGATGAGCTGATCGCTCGGTTCCCGTACGTCAACGGGGGCGTTTTCGAGGACTCTCTGTCGATCCCGACATTCGACGCGGAGATGCGACGCCGACTGGTCGAGGCGACCATGTTCAATTGGTCGGCTATCTCGCCGGCCATCTTTGGCAGCCTGTTCCAAGCAATCAAGGACAAGACCGCGAGGCGCGAGCTCGGCGAGCACTACACGACCGAGACCAACATCATGAAGGTCATCGGGCCGATGTTCCTCGACGAACTCCGGCAACGCTTCACCGACGGTTTCCACGACACACGGGCATTGAAGAAGCTGCGCACAGATATGGGCGAGATGCGGTTCCTCGATCCCGCGTGCGGGTGTGGCAACTTTCTCGTGGTCGGTTACCGGCAGATGCGCGCGCTCGACCTCGAAGTGCTCCAGCGGATTCAGGAGCTCGCGACTGATACCGCGCGCACGATGTTCTTCACAGAGGACAATCTCGCAGTGCGGCTCTCCAGCTTTCACGGAATCGAGCTCGAGGAATGGCCGGCGCAGATCGCCGCGACCGCGCTGCACTTGGTCGAGCATCAGGCGAACCAGGCAATGGAGCTCGCGCTTGGAGCCGCCCCCGACACCCTGCCGCTCGTCAAAGTCCGCAGCATCCACGTCGGCAACGCGCTGCGCACTGACTGGGCCGACGTCGTCGAACCTAACGAGCACCTGTACATCATGGGCAACCCGCCCTTCTTAGGACATGCGACCCGCTCACTCGAGCAGGCACAAGAGCTGCGCGACGTCTGGAGGAGGGACGACATCGGCCGGCTGGACTATGTGACCGGTTGGTATGCAAAGTCTCTTGATCTGCTGAGCCGCCCCGGGTACGCCGGCGAGTTCGCTTTCGTATCGACGAACTCGATCGCCCAGGGCGAGCCGGTGCCTGCTTTGTTCGGGCCGGTCTTCGCAGCCGGATGGAGAGTGAAGTTCGCCCATCGAACCTTCGCGTGGACGAGTGAAGCCCCCGGCGCTGCCGCAGTGCACTGCTCAGTGATAGGTTTTGACCGCGCAGCGAGGAAACGGGCCCGGCTGTTCGAGTACTCCGGCAACCTCCGAGGGGAGCCAGTGGAGATCCCGGTGGTCGACCAGCTCAACGGGTACCTGGTCGACGGGCCGAACGTGCTCGTTGACCAGCGGCGCGCTCCCCTCTCCCCAGCGCTCCCTCTGATGGTGTTTGGCAACATGGCCCGCGACGACGGCAACCTCATCATCGAGCCAGACGACTACGACCACGTCGCGGCCGACCCAATCGCCGCCAAGTACACCCGGCCTTTCGTTGGTGCCCGTCAGCTGATCCATAACGAGCCACGTTGGTGTCTCTGGCTCGTCGATCTCGATCCGAGCGATATCGCCCGCTCTCCGATCCTCCGCCAACGTCTTGATGCCGTCCGTCGATTCCGCGCAGCGTCCAAAGCGCCCTCCACGAGGCAGATGTCTGAGACACCGCATCTGTTCGGGCAACGTTCCCAGCCCGACACCCCATACGTATGCGTCCCGCGTCACGTCAGCGAAACGCGACGATTCTTCCCAGCGGCTCTGTTCGGCCCCGATGTCATCTGCGGCGACGCAAACTTCAAAGCCGATGACCCTGACGGTGTCGCGTTCGCTGCGATTTCCTCTTCCGCGTTCATCGCCTGGCAGCGCGCTGTCGGCGGCCGCATCAAATCCGACCTGCGATTCTCAAACACGCTTACGTGGAACACCTTTCCTCTCCCGGCGCTCAACCACGAGCAGCGAGCCGCGATCATCGCGGGCGGCCATGCCGTGCTGGACGCGCGAGCACTCCGACCGCAACGGTCCCTCGCGGACCACTACAACCCTCTCGCGATGGCCCCCGAGCTACTGCGAGCACATCGCGAGCTCGACGCCGCAGTCGATACTGCCTTCGGGTTGCGCGGCGCCGTCACCGAGATTCATCGGCTGCGGGCGCTGTTCGCCAGCTACTCGAACTTTGCCAAAGCAGGACAACTTGTTATAGCGGCAAAGACGCCTCGCCGGCTAACAGTGAGCACGACGTGACTGAGGCGATCGACGAGTGGCCGTACCCGACCGTTTCCGTCGACGGAAACGCGACCGTGGACGACGACGGCGAGAACCAACTGTGCGAGTGCGGGAACGACTCGTGGGCGGAGGATTGGCGCCACGCAGACCGGGATGGCAATCTGTCCTTCGAGGCGTCCGGCTCATCCGACCCCGCCGAGTTCACTGTATGCCCAGTCTGCGGGCGGGTGTACACCAACCTCTCCCTGTTCGACGCGCGCGCCGTCGCCGCGGCCGCCGTCGCTCAATACGACGTCTCTAGTCCCCTATTCGCGGCAGCGCTCGCACGGTATGACCGCGACGCCTATGGGGCCACTCCGCCGGCGGGTGCGCGAACCTCGACAGCCCCAACGTTCAGGACCAGGCGCGCGAGCTCGCACGATGAGGAGGCCTGATGGTCTACGAAATCTCCATTCATGCGCAAGATCCGAGCGTTGGCCGGGTCGGTGTTGTGCTCGAGGCACTCGCGGACGCCTCCGAACGGGCCGGCGCCTATGAGTACGTCGACGTCGCGGTGGCATACGCCTCGGGCGAAGGCGTTCGTCTGCTGGATGAGAGGTTGTCCAGCGAAATTTGGACTGCGGCACGCAAACGGTTCCTCGTGAGCTTTGACTTTGGCTTCACTCAGCCAAAAGCACTCGCCCGCCTCAGCGCACTCAATAATGCGGAGGTCCGAATCCCGAACGGACGCGCAGTGCTGGCGTCACCGACCCTGCGTCCTCCGTCCGCGTTTCACGCGAAGGCATTCATCTTCCTCGGAGAGGAGTTGACAAAGGGGTGGCACCGTCCGTGCGCCCTGACCGTGGGTTCGGCCAACCTCACCGCCAGTGCACTGTCGACCGGGGCCGAGGTCGTTGCACAGCAGATTTGGATAGGTGCCCCTTCGACTCCAGAATGGCATCACATGCTGCTGGCAAAGCCAGTCCAGGACTGGTTCGAAGACACGTGGGAAACCGCAGATCCACTTTCGGACGTACTCGACGAGTATCGATCACGCCATCGCTCCCTACCCAAGCCTCGGCAACCGCCCGAGGAAAGAACCCCGGCGACGCGCCGCTACCTCGCATCGCCGGCCAAACACGAAACTAGTGGGCCTCTCGCTGTCCAGCTCGCTGCCGCCAAAGTTCTCTGGGTAGACGCATCCTCGATCATCAGGAACTTCGGTCCGAATCGCCCAGGCAGCCAACTCAATACACGCCGCGGAACAAGGGTCTTCTTCGGGTTTGATGCGGAGAAGGTTCCTCATAACACAACGCTTGGCAAGGTCGACATGCGAGTGGCTGGCCATGGGTTTGCAGAACGCACGATTCGATTCGGCGACAACGGCATGGACGTCATTAATTTGCCAATTGCCGAGCAGAACGGAGTGGATACCTACTTAGGTACATTCCTCGTGTTCACGCGCGAGCCGCTCGGAAACGACGGACGGGGACGGTTCACTTTGACAATTACCAACGCTGCTGGAGTTGACAGCCTAGAGGCCTCTGCCGCGAATAGCGTCGAACTTTCCATGCACGGAGGTAGAAGATACGGCCTGCTTTTCTAGGCGACGGCGACGGGTGTCCAGATTCCACCCGACTCGAGAACCTTGCTGCCAATTCGACATCGACGGAACCGATTTGAGGGGCGCCACCCTTGCGCCCACGCAGGGTGGCTAAACGAAGAGCTCGCCGTCGGCTGGCGTCGCCATGGTCGCCAGCTCACCGCGGGCTGTCGCATGGAAATACAGCTGTGCGCGCAGTTCTCGCTTCTGTGGCTTCGACAGCCTGCGGAAGTCGACGAAACAGTGCCCTGGCGCCCTCTTCCGCGCGTCTCCGAGCGGGCGCTGGGAGTCGTCGACGACATGACGACCTGACTCGATCACCTCGCCAACAGTGAGACCCCACACGCCGAGCGAAGGGCTCTTTGCATTCTGAGTGTGCCAGTCGCGGGACTCCTGCGGGCTTACCTCGTCCGAGCGGGAGTATGACGGCATGTCCTGGTCAGCAGAGCTGGGGCCGAACGCCGTGGTAGCGATCCGGTCACCGTCGACCATGTGCTGGGTCACCTGCCTGTAGGCAAATTCGCCTTCATTGATCATGAGCTGCTCGCCGTCGACCAGCTCAACGTCTGCGCCTGTCATGCTTTCTCCGCTTCGATGAAAGCGATTGCCTTAGTCAGGTCGGCGGTCTCCGAATTCTGGCTTGAACGTTGAGCGCGCTGGAGCGAGAACATTTCAAAGGTGCCGTCGGCCGTGATCTCAACACTCCGGACCCTCTCGGGGCTCGCCCACTCGATGAGCACGCCACCTTCGGGGTTCGGAAAGACGCCCGGCCGCTCGATCAGAGCCCTGTCCACAACGCGGAGGAGCATCTGCGCGGCTTCAAGGGCCACGGAAGAGATCTGGTCCCCCTCACCGTCCTCCCATCCGGACGGCAGAGATGCGAACTCAGTTAGCCTCGCACCCCACGCAGTGTCGTCAAACTGGATTCGTTGGATCGAATCGACGTCTTTGAACCGGAACGGCTTCCCGTCTTTGGTCTGGAGAGTTCCCGATATGCGGGTGAGCGGTCCCTCCTCGGTTGAGTTGACCACAGCACGAAAGTCTTCGAGGAGTTCGGGGTTCTGGCGATACCAGCCGTGAACCTTCGTCCTGTCAGCAAGTACAAGCGTGAACCTCTGGTCGTCTGCGTTCAGGATGGTGACCCGGCCGACGAGACTCTCCTCCGCTGATTGCAGCCCCTCCGTCGTAGTCGAGGAGTCGGGCGGCACGAGGAAGTCTTCGATGCGCGACAGCTGTTCCACTGCATTCCTGCGCGTCTCGACGGTAATCGTCACGGGCTGGGCGTCGGAAGGATCTAGATAGAACTCGATGCTCTGTTCAGACCGGAGCGTGAAGCCTATTTGAGAGACCGCTTCGCGAAACTCAAGGTCTTCCGCCAGCGAGAGCGCGGGCAGTTCAGGAATCGGAGCAGCAGAATACGCGGCGCCAATAATAGCGTCCGCTGCTTCCTGAGCCCCCGCCTGGTATTGCACGTACTCTGCGTGCTGCTCAAAAGCGAGAAAGATATCCGCGCTGCCCTCGTCAATGCGCTCAATGGTGAGGCTTATCGAGTTGCGAAGGTCACTTGGCGGTTCCTCGCCAGGATGCTCACGCCGCCACTCTGCCACGGCCGCGATTCGGACAACATCCTGATATCTCTGGAGCTCTACAAGCGAATCAACCGGGAGGCGGCCTCCATCAAAGCGCGCACCCGTGAGGCGCACGCGCTTGACACCTGGTATTCGCTCATCCCCCACATCAAACATGCTAGCGGTGCCGCTGCTCAACGCGAGACTCCGTATCACTGCCTGTCCATCAGGGTGTACCCAGTTGAGCAGTTCAAAAGTGCATCAAAATGTGACCGCGAGCGCTTTGTGGCGACGATTTGCGATCCCTCCTTAGACATCGAACTGATCTCCGGCACCGGCTTAGGCCAGGGTGATCGTCTTGTATCCGATGGGCGGTTTCGAGACCTATGGGTTGCGAGACGCCTCGGCTGCTTCGGGAGGGCGTCTGAGTGTTTACTTGACAATTACCTGAACGAGGTCTGCTAGCCGGTGGAAAAACGTCACCATCGGCTAGACCCGTCGCATGATCTCCTATTAGACGGTCGATAGGGAAGGTGTTTCTGCACAATGATTGTCGTACGACGTGGGAATGCGTCGACATAGGGGGCACCGTGATCCAAACCATTGAGCGTATCGACCGAGTTGGCACACTCAACGGCCTAGATGGATCGGCGTACCGGCTAGCGCGGCTCTCGCTCATCTACGCGGTCAACGGCTGCGGTAAGTCGACCCTGGCGTCCGTTCTGACTGCAGCCGGGAGCGGCGATGGGCGCTCGCTAACTGAACGACAATCGCTCGGAACGACAGTCGATCCGCACGTCCGGTTGATGCTTGCAGACGGAACAAAGCGTGTTCTTAGCCATGGCCAATGGACGGGCTCGGCCCCTCGCGCTCACGTATTCGATACCCAGTTCATAGATCAAAACGTTCACAAGGGTGGGGACGTAAGCCCTTCGCACCGTCAGGGATTACTTAACGTTGTGATCGGGCACACCGCAGTTGAGCAGCAAGAAGCACTGGAGGCAGCACAGCTTCTCGTGGCGTCGGCGAAAGAGAAAGTCGAGAAGCTTGATAGCGAAGTGGTCGCCATGGCGCACGCCATTGACCCTTCCATGACGTTCTCCACCTTTGAACGCCTCCCAGTCCTCGATGAGGGCGAGACGCAGGAGCAGCTGGCGAAAGCTGAGGCTGCCCTGACGGCGGGCAGAAACATTTCTCAAATTTTCGCCCTGCCAAGGCCCGTTGAACTAAGCAAGATTGACGTTGATCTGAATGACCTCTTTGAGGCTCTAAGCGCGCCGCTGTCCGCGCTTCATGGCGAGGCCAAGCGCCGCGTAGCTGAGCATGTGGCACATATCGACGGGAGAACGACCGTCGCAGATTCCGAATCGTGGCTGCGTACCGGGGCCGCTATTGCCCCTGTGGGAGAATGCCCATTCTGTGGGCAAAGTACCACGGGTATAGAGCTGGTCGACCTCTATGCCGAGTTCTTTGACAGCGCTTACGGGACCTTGCGCGACCGTGTTGAACGCTTACGCGCGCGGCTCGGCAGCTCGGCGCAAGAGGCGCTAGTGAAACAAACAACTACGGAGTACGAACGCGCGAGGTCAGCGGCGGCCTCGTGGGCAAGCCACTTAAACGTTTCGCCCTTACCTGAGCTTGTCCCAATCACACAAACACTGTCGGACATTGGCAGGCTTGTAGATGGGCTGATCGCTCGCAAAATTGAAAACTTTGAAAAGCCCGTCGACGCGGTCGGCCACGTCGATACACTCATCACCTTTGCTCACGCACTGCCCAACATCATTGAGGATGTCAACGCAGCTGTTCGTCAGGCTCAAACAGAGATCAATACATTCAAGAGTTCGCTCTCGGCCGCCGGAGTGCATCAGCTTGAAAAGGAGCTTGCCGCCGCACGACTAGCGAGCCTACGAGGAAGTAATGATGTGGTGCGGCTCCTCACGGAGCGGTCTGCGGCAAAAAAAGAAGTGGGACAGCAAGAACGGGCGGCAACAGAAGCGCGCGACGCCAGCAAGTCCGCCATGAACCAGATTCTCTCTGAGTTCGAAGTGAACATCAACGATCATCTTCTCAAGATGGGTGCGCAATTCAGTATCGAGAAAGTTACCTCAACCTTTGCCGGTGGCACGAGTCGGGGGAACTATGGCCTAAAACTACGAGGCACATCGATCGACGTATCGAATGGCCTGCCGCCGTTTCGTCTCGCACTGAGTGAAGGTGACAAACGCACGCTTGCCTTCGCGTTCTTCTGCGCGATCGTCCTTCAAGACAACGACCTGCGAGGGCAGGTAATCGTCGTCGATGACCCCGTTACGAGCCTTGACGCACACAGGCGCAGACACACCACTAATACTTTGAATGAGATATCTCTCCGTGGCGCACAAGTAATCATTCTTGCCCACGACGCAACTTATCTTCGAGACGTCCGCCAGTCCTTCAAGAAGAAGGAGAAGGACAACTACAACGCTTTGCGCACGTCAGCAGAGCTGCAGTTGATGCGTCCGAGCAGCGGCGATGCGGTCCTCACGAGCCATGACCTCGATCGGGAATGCGAGAGCAAGTACTTTCGCCATTACCGGCTGCTCAGGTCGTTCATCGCTGGCGAAAGAGAAAGTGGCGCGTGGGTCAGCCACACGGTTGCGGCCAATGCCGTCCGACCTCTTGTCGAGGGGTATTTACACCGACGTTTTCCTGGACGCGTTCCGGAGAAGACCCTCGGGGCTGTCGTCGTTGACATTAACTCGGCAACTTCCAGCGACGTTCTTGCACATGCGAAGCCCCTAGCTGCTGAGCTGAGTCAGATCAATGACTGGGCCGCGGGACCACACCATGACACCCAGTCTGATTTCGCAGGGCAAGACGCAGATTCGCAAGAAGTGCGGGCGTTCGCTATTCGTGCCCTGAAAATCGTTCACGGCGAGCCCTAGGGCGTCGCCAAGCCTTCGGTCTAATCATTGGACGACGGTATTTCGATCCCGTAAAGGTGCGGGGATCAGGAGAAGCGGTAGCGAAGGTACTCCGGCGTCCGATGCCCGCCCACGCACGCCGCCTGCTTCACCAACCAAAGCCGAACGAGTTGCCCTAGCTCCGGCCGCGATGTATCCCACGAGCGGGTCGCCGTCCTCGGCGAGGGCATCCATGACTCCAGCTGGCGCGTCGGGGTTCATCGCGACCAAGAGGGCGAGGTCGATGCTGCTGCCCGCGAGTGCAGCCAAAACTTCGGGTGGCGTCGCACCGTTGAACGCGACCGCGTGGCGCACGTCGGTGTCCTTATCGTCGGCGAGAAGCGCGAGGGTTGACGCAGGCGTATTCGGGTTGGCAGCGACGGCGCGCCTCACCAACGCGCTACCTCGCTCGCCGCCGAGAAGGCGAAGAATATCCGGGGGCGTGCTCGGGTCTAATGCGACTTGCATCCTCACTTCCGCGCGCGTATTCGCGACCATCTCCTCGAGCTTTGCTCTGCTCGTGGGTGACACCGGGTGCGCGTGTACCCAAGCGGACGTGGCCGCATCGCGGCACTCCGCGGTTGTCGCGGCGTTATTGAACGCGGCTGTCCGCACGGACCTGTCGTCATCCAAGAGCAAGTCGCCCAGCACAGCAGCATCAAGCCGCGGGCACCCCGCGGCTCGTGCCCGCACGATGGGTTCCTCGTCGTTCGCGAGCGCAATTATGAGGGCAACGTCCAGGCTCTCGTTGCCCGCCGCGGCTGCACGCACCCGATGAACCGGATCGGCCGCCAGCGCTGAGAGCGTCTCAGATGGCGTGCGGGAATTTCCCGCGACGGCGCAGCGCACAGACTCGTCGGCACTCTTGGCGAGCCGAGCCAAGGTCCGAGCTCCTGTGCGTTCGTTGTCGGCTGCTGTCCGGCGCATGTCAGGGTCACGAACGCGGCTCTTAGAGATTCTCTCGAGCGCGTCCTCAAATAGTTCATCCGTCAGCTGAATGTCTGGCCGTGTAGCCACCGTTTTAAGCACTTGGAGCAACTCCTCGCCCGTGCTGATCTTGAGGAGGGTCTCCGCAATGGAAGCCGCGAGTGCCACGGGCGCTCTCGGGTTAGCTACAACCGCCAAGCGAACCGACGGGTCCTGATCTTCGGCCAGGCTAACTATCATCTCGAAGGGTGCCGCTTCGTTTCGCGCGAGCGCTACGCGCACTCGAGCATCTCGGTCGCCCGCGAGTATCCTCGCGGCAGCCGATGGGACCTTGCTAGAGGCGGCGAGCCGTTCGCGGGGCTCGAATGATCTGGTTGAGCGCAGTCGTGGCAAAAGAAGCGCAAGATCCTCGGCGGGGAAAGCAGAGTTCTCGATGAGTGCCACGAGGACGTCGACTGATTTCGTTCCCGCTAGGTCGCGGAGATTAGCGAGAGGCGTCGAGGGGTGAGTTGCGACGAGCTCCAGTGTCTCCTTTTCGGACTCGGCAGGGGTGCGGCTGCGAACCCAGGCCGGCTGGTTGTCTCCCTCCGTCCGGAACCGGATGCGCTCCTCCCGAGAAGCGGCAAGCTCACCGAGCAAAGCGCCGAAAAGATCGTCTGGAACGTCGACAGTGCGCTGAAGCGCCGACCAGCGAATCTTGGGATCGGCATCAGCGAGGAGTGTGGCAAGCACCGAGGAGTCCACGACGGGCAGGTCCAAAGCGACCATCTGTCTCACCCAGTCCGGGCGGTCCCTACGGATGAGGTCCTCCTTCACGATGTCGGGTATTCCCACCATTAGCCAGTTGGGAATAGCGGTCGACCGCCTCATTTCCGTTGCCCAGTATTCACTGGCCATCGGGAGAGGAATGCGGGATCTAAAGCCCGATGAGGTGCCCCTCGTGAGAGCCAGGAACTGCGAAAACCATCGCCTGTCGAGCGCCCCGTCATCGCGGTCCTGCAAGATCCGCACGACGGAAGGCCCCGATTCGCGGGACTGGGCGACCTCACCGCCGGTCACCGACTCGATGGACAGTCGCGTCGCTGAGGAACTTACGACGACATGTGCTGCCCCCAACACCTTGAGATGAGCTTTCGGGGTCCGGGGGTTGGCGGTGGCCGCACGTCGGACGACGACGCTCCTATCATGGGCCAGCGCGGCCAGCACTTCCGTCGGCGCGCTTTCATTCCCCGCTACGCCCTCGCGGACTGAGGCGTATCTGTCCCGTGCCAGCTCGCGCATCGTCGCCTCGGGGATCATCGCGTTCCGCCCGATGCGGAAGCGGATGCCCGCGTCACTGTTCCGGGCCAATTCGGCGAGCATGTACTGCGGTGTGTTCTTGTTGTCGGCGAGCATCTGGTTTTTGCGGTGCTGAGTGACCGGGACGTGAATACCCATTTGCTGACCGCCAGCTGCTTTGAGAAACCCCTCCCGCAGCGTGGGCATCAGCTCCTCAGGGTCGCCGCCGAGAAGCATCTCTAGCCCCCACGTCCTCGTCAGGCCCTGTCTCGGGAGCCACACGCCGACAGTCCGGATGCGCAGGGAGTCGTCGAGATCGAGCATGACGTAGCCGAGAAGCTGCCTTAGGCAGGCTCGCAGCTTCGGAACGGTCAGCTCCGCGTAGGCCTTACTGTCGATGAGGACGTCCCCAACGAGCCAGTCGGCATCCGCGCCACCAACGAGCCGCGAGCCCGCGAATACAGGGTTCGGCTCGAAGCGGTCACCGTTGGCTATCTGCTCCCGCCATAGATCGATCTGGGCGCTGTTGGACTCCATCATCGAGCGAAGGTCTGCCAGAGAGGGCGTGTCGAGGCCGTTCGCGAAGTCCTTGCCCCCGGAGGCAAGATCGCAGGCCGTTCCGACAGACCCTTTCAGCACTTTGATCATGGCGCGGTGCATCTGCTCGCAGTGCGCGAGCAAGAGGGCCGCACGGTCGAGGTCGGCTTCGCTGGACGGGGTCTCGAGGATCTGCACGGCCACGTCGAACGCCTCAGAGAGGACCTTCACCCGGTGGGCGCCGTTCTCGACTTCACCCTGGTGCAGGGACAGATCTGCGACGCCAAGGGCTGCGGCCGAGTCATGAGCATCGAATCCACCGAGCGCGATGCGCACACGGAAGTCGACGGCCGTTCCCGCCCGCGCGACATCCACTCCCGGGAAGGGCGGCAGGATCGCGGTGCTCGCCGCAAGCTCGATAAAGCCCAGCGCGTCGGCGGCTGCACGCGCCCCGTCAGTTCTGCCCGTCAGGGCTAACAGGACTGGCGAGATCCCGTCGATGTATGCGCGGACCGGCGACTCGGCATCTTCCAAGTGCTTCGTGAGGCTCACGAGTCTTCCCGTGACGAAGTCGACCGCTCGGGAATGCCGGGCCGAGGCTTCAGTCGGTGCAGGCCGTGGGCCGTCTTCGATACAGACATGTGCCAACGCTAACGTGCTCTTGGCAGCTTAAAGAGTGACCTGCTCCGATGCGCGTCGGGTGCCGCCGTCGATGCGGAAATTGCGGTCGCCCAGCGGCCCCCTACGGAGTGACGGGAACGCGTGTCCAAGGACTAGCTCAACCGCGATGCTAGATAAATGCAACCGTATGCACTGCAAGCGTCAGGTGCCGCTCAGCGAACTTCCGCTCCGACTCTTGGCAACAAGAAGTTTGGTGCCAGAGCGAGGGCGAGCACCCTGGACTGCCCGCGAACCCCGCATCTATTCCGCAGATTTGATAGCAGAAGAAGAAAGCGGATGAACGCGAATAGCAGGCCTGATCAGGGAAACTCGAAGAAGCTGATAGCCCGCAGAAATCCCTGATAGAGCCATACTCTTACTCGAAAGGTCACCGGATCGACGCCGGTCGGGGCCACCACCGCCACTCCCTAGGAAACTCACTCGTGAGGGACTCGGGGAGTGGCCTTTTTTATGCCCGGTCCGAGTCTCGGGCAGCGCGCCCTCGACATTGCGTCCGCGACAGTGCGTCCTCGACAGGGCGGGTGCGAGCTGCAGCTCACTTGCATCGTTGTCGTCGGGTTCCTGCGGCCCGGTGGCCTTGGCGACGGTTCGCGACGGCGAGATGGCCCTGAGCCAGAAACTGGTTCTGACTGCAGAAACGCTGTGCCGGCCCAGGCCTGAGCTCACGGTCGACGGCTCCAGCCCACTCGGGAAATTCCTCGGGCTGACTCCTTGACGGTGAGCACATCACGAAAAGTGAACCATGTGACGGATGCCCTCCCGACGCCCACCGACGACGGTGCCGCCGATCACCTGATCGGATTGCACCTGCCTGACATCGCCCTTGCATCGACATCGGGCGGTGAGATGAGCATCAAAAACGTCTCGCCCGGGCGCTGGATCATGTTTATCTATCCACGAACCGGTGTTCCGGGCCAGGCCGAGCCAATCGGATGGGCAGGCATTCCCGGAGCAAAGGGGTGCACCGCCGAAGCCTGCAGCTTTCGCGACAACCTGGCCCAGCTCTATGAGGCCGGTGCGCGATGCGTGACCGGGCTCTCCGTGCAGAGCAGCACTTACCAACGCGAGGCCGTCGAGCGGTTGCACCTGCCCTACCCGCTCCTCTCCGACGAGAATGGGCGATTGGCCGGGGCACTCAAACTCCCAACCTTCACGGTCGCAGGCTTGACACTTCTCAAGCGGATGACCCTCGTCGTCGACGGGCAGACCATCAGGCACGTGTTTTATCCCGTCTTCCCGGCGGACGCTCATGCAGAACAAGTCCGTGCCTGGTTGCGAGCAAATCCCGCGGACTGATGTCCCGAGAACAATCGCTGCCGGTCACCGTTTCAGGAAGCGCCCGTACGCGGAATCGAGCGGGACGGACCATCCATTCACGAGGCAGCGCGCATCAGGTGCCGAAGGTGGCAGCACCGACATCATCCGAAAGGAACACCTAGGCTCGAATGATGACCACGCGCACCGTTCTTATCCTGCTCGACGTCGATGGGGTACTGAACCCGCGGGTCGTCGGCCAGCGGCTTGTGCTCGATGCGCCGCGCCAGGAGCTCGTGCGGCGGCTCGCCGAGCTGGGATCCATCGTCTGGGCGACCACGTGGTCACCCACGCACACGTTTCACCTGACCCGGGACCTCGGCCTGGCAGCAGACACCGAGGGCATCGCCTTTCCGCGCAACCTGCACGCCGCTCCGTCAGCTCCCGCACCGACAGCGAAGCTGCACTGGGTCGCCCGCTGGCTGGCCCGGCAGGAGCCGCAGCCCGACGCGGTGATCTGGATCGATGACATCCTGCGCCAGGATGCCGTCGCCTGGGCGGCCGCCGAGGCGCGACCCACGCTTCTGGTGCAGCCCGACATGAACATCGGACTCACCGCCGCGCACATCGACGACGTGCAGCGCTTCATCGCGCGCCTGGTGCCGACCGACACACCCACCAACCCACGGAGCGAGTCATGACCAGCACACCATCAGTGATCGTATTCGATGTCAACGAGACTCTCTCCGACATGTCCCCGCTGAGCGCCCGATTCGTGGAGATCGGCGCCCCGGCCGAACTGGCCCGAATCTGGTTCGCCGCGCTGCTGCGGGATGGCTTCGCCCTCGCCGCCGCGGGTGGTACTGCAAAATTCGCGACGATCGGTTCGGAGATTCTGCGCGGACTGCTCCGCGATGTGGCGCTCACCCGCAGTCTCGACGATGCCGTGACCCACATCATGAACGGCTTCCAATCGTTGAGCCTGCACCCGGACATCGCTGACGGAATCCGGGCCCTGAAAAGCGCGGGCATGCGCCTCGTGACATTGTCCAACGGATCGGATCAGGTAGCCGAGTCCCTGCTGACCCGGGCCGGGCTGCGGAGCGACTTCGAGGCCGTACTCACGGTAGAAGACGCCCCAGCGTGGAAGCCGGTTCAGGCCGCCTACGACTATGCCGCGGCTGCGTGCGGGGTTACAACGGGCGACTTGGTGCTGGTGGCCGTGCACCCCTGGGACATCCATGGGGCGGTCAGGGCAGGCCTGGGCACCGCGTGGTTGAACCGCACGGGCGAGGCCTACCCGAGCTACTTTGCGGCACCGGAGCACACGATCACCGCTTTGAGCGACCTCGCCCGTCGACTCAACTAGGGTACGAATGTGGCCGCTGAACGTCGGTTTGTGTCCGTCTGCGTCCAAAATGGGCACATGAGGACGATGACATCACCGAATACACACTTCCCGGTCTCCGACATCGTTCTCGGGCTGATGCGAGTTGTTCCCCTCGCCGACCAGGAGGTTCGATCCTTGGTTGGAGCCGCCCGGACGCCGGCATAAATTTCTTCGATCACGCCGACGTGTATGGCGGCGAGCCCCACGAATGCGAGCGGCGTTTCGGCGAAGCCGTCACGTTTTCCGCCGAAGGACGGGCAAGCGTCGCCATCCAGTCCAAGGTCGGCCTTCGATCGGGCTTCTGGACTTCTCCAAGGGGCACATCCTACGGTCCGTCGACGAATCACTCGCGGCGTTGAAGACCGTTTACCTCGACCTGCTGCTGCACCGTCCCGACGCGCTCATGGAACAAGATGAGGTCGCCGAAGCCTTCAAGATTCTGCACGATGCGGGGAAAGTACTCAATTTCGGCGTCTCCAATCACACTCCCGGGCAGGTCGAGTTACTGAAGCATTCGGTGGCGCAACCGCTCATCGTCAATCAGGTGCAATTGAGCATTACGCATGCGCCGCTAATCACCGCCGGCGTTTCGGCCGTGGGGTCTCATATCACCCTCACCAGGGGAGAATGGTACCGACTCTTCACTGCCACCGGACATATCTTGCCGTAGTCAGTCCCCTGCAACTCTTGGCGGTAAAAAAATGAATGTCGCACTCGGTCTTCTCACTCTCGTCGCCGTCGTCTGCGCGGCCAGTGCTCTCGCGAGGCGCCTGAACCTGTCCGTTCCACTGCTGCTGGTGGTCGTTGGAGTGATCGGCTCGTACCTGCCGTTTATTCCAGCGATCAAGCTGGATCCGGAACTGGTATTGGTGGGCATCCTGCCTCCATTGCTCTACGCGGCCGCCATTCGTAACTCCCTGGTCGAGTTCCGCACAAACCTGCGTTCTATCGCACTACTGTCGGTCGGCTACGTCATTTTCGGAACCGTAGCCATCGGCCTCATCGTCTGGTGGCTGATCCCGGAGATTCCGCTGGCTGCGGCGTTCGCCCTAGGCGCGGTGGTGGCTCCGCCGGACGCGGTAGCGGCGACCACGATTGCCCGTCGCGTTGGGCTACCGCGCCGGGTAGTGAGTCTTTTGGAGGGCGAGTCACTGGTCAACGATGCGACCGCACTGGTGCTCCTTCGCACGGCGATCGTTGCTATTGGCGGCAGCGTCACCGTCTGGCAGGTGGCGTCTGACATCGCTTTGGCCGCTGGTGGAGGTATCGTGATCGGACTAATCGCGGCGTGGCTCCTGTTGCAGATCCGAAAACGGGTGCGTAACGTCGCCATAAACACGTCCATGTCTCTCGCAGCCCCGTTCGTGGCCTATATCCCGGCGGAGGAGATCAACGCATCGGGCGTGTTGGCTGTCGTCGTGGCCGGCCTCGTGATCGGCACCAAGTCGCCAGCGATGCCCGGCGGCGCCTCCCGATTGAGTCAGCGCAGCAACTGGGCCACCGTCCAGTTTTTGCTCGAGAACTCCGTCTTTCTGCTGATCGGGTTACAGGTGCGCACAATTATTGAGGCGACCTCCGGCGATTCGCTTGGCGCCGCGCGCATCTGGGGCACCTGTATTGTCGTATTCGTCGCGGTTCTCCTGTTGCGCCCGGTGTGGGTGTTCCCGGCCATTTATCTGCCTCGGCTGATACCCAAAATTCGCACGGCTGACCCCGCACCACCCTGGCAGTTGCCCACCATCGTGTCTTGGGCGGGTATGCGCGGTGTGGTCACCCTGGCTGCCGTGTTCGCCCTGCCAGAAGACGTCGCACACCGCCCCGTCCTCGTTCTCGCGGCCCTGGGAGTCGTGGCGGGAACGCTGGTTGTGCAAGGCCTCACCTTGCCGTGGCTGGTACGGGCCCTCGGCGTGCACGGCCCAGATATCCATGCGGATGCGCTCAGCCAGGCCGCGCTGATGGACCAGGCCACCGCCGCGGGAATCGAAAACCTGCGCCAGCACACCCGGCCCGGCGATTCTCCAGAGGTGCTGGCCATGCTCGAACGCCGCACGCAGGAACGCAACAGGGCAGCATGGGAGCGCCTCGGGCGTTCGGAGCTCGCAGACCGCACTCCCAGCAAGCGCTACGTGCAGCTGAGGCTGGCCATGCTCGATGCGGAGCGCGCCAGGGTTCTCAAACTGCGTCGCACCGGCGATTACGCCCACGAGGTGATCAGTGAAGTGCTGGAGATGCTCGACGTGGAGGAGTCCATGTTGGATTCCTCCACCGAGGGTGCGGACATCGACGCCCGCACCCCGGCCCGACCCGCCAATCGGCGCGACAACGACGAAGCGCGCCTGGGCGCGGGCGGCTGCGAGCACCTACGGACCGTGGGCGAGCAGTCAGTGCCGCAGGACCCTGAGTGTAAGGACTGTGTGCGCGAAGGCACCACCCCGGTACACCTTCGAATGTGCCTGGCCTGCGGAAACGTGGGGTGCTGCGATTCATCCGCGGGTCAGCACGCGACCAAGCATTTCCAACAGTCCGGCCACGCCATCATGTGCAGCGCCGAGCCGCGGGAATCATGGCGCTGGTGTTACGTTGACGAACTCCTCGGCGAGCGCGTGCTCGTCGACTCGTTGTAAGAACCGTCCCCGAGAGCTGCAGCTTTGGGCGGGGTGTCGACGAGTTTGAGGCCGACGATGCAGCCGATCAGGCCGAGCAGCAGCGCGATCTTCAGCCACGACACGCTCGCATCGCCGCTGATCATGGCCCAGACCACGGTGAGGGCCGCGCCGATGCCGACCCAGACGGCGTAGGCCGTTCCGATCGGAATCTCCCGCATCGCCCAGGCCAGACCGCCCATGCTGAGTGCAAGCGCACCGCCGAAGATAATGGTCGGCCACAACTTGCTGAAGCCCTCGGACTTGCCGAGCGCCGTCGCCCAGACAGCTTCCAGCACTCCGGACGCAATGAGTACGATCCACGACATGACTGCTACTCCTCGGCCAGTCTTGTCTTGTGCCGGGTACTGATCCGTCGTCCGGGGCCGCATTTCGCGACCTCCCTCGACCATAGGCAGACCCACTGGGCAAAGCCTGTGCAGAGCCGCACGAAACAAGCGGATGCCGCAGCATCCGTTCACCGGCAGCAGCCGTTACGCGATAAACGCGCGATAGGCGGGGTCGTTCGCGCGCAGCACGCGCAGCACGTTCTGGTAGCCGAGCTTGGCCAGGTCAGCGTCGCTCCAACCGCGACGCGACAGCTCGGCGAACAGGTTCGGGTACTCCGAGACGTCGGCCAGACCAACCGGCATGTCGGGGCAGCCGTCGAAGTCACCGCCGAGGCCGATGTGGTCGACGCCGGCCACCCGCCGGGCATGCTCAACATGGTCGGCAACGTGCGCGACCGTCACGAGCGGCTTGTACCCCGCCGAGCCTTCGTCTTCCCAGCGTCGGTAGTCGGCCGAGATGAACGCGGGCACGAAGGTGATCATCTGCACACCATTGTTGGCCTTGAGCTGGGTGAGAATCTGATCCGGCACGTTCCGCGGGTGGGGGTTGAGGGCAAAGCACGACGAGTGGCTGAAGATGAGCGGCAGCTCGGTCGCGTCCAGCGCGTCCTGCATGGTCGCGGCCGAGACGTGCGAGAGGTCGATCATCATGCCGATGCGGTTCATCTCCGCGATGACTGCTCTACCTCGATCATTTATTCCGTCGTGGGTCACATCGCCCACTGCTGCGTCAGCCCACTCGGTCGAGGAATTCCAGGTCAGCGTCATATACCGCACACCCAGGCGGGCGTATTCGCGCAGCACGGCGAGCGAGTTGTTGATCTGATTGCCGCCTTCAACGCCCAGCAGCGACGCGATTCTTCCATTCAGCTGGGCGCGCTCGACGTCGTCGGCCGTGACGGCCCACTCGAAGTCGTCGGGATACGCCGCAATCAGGCGGTGAATGAAGTCGATCTGCTCGAGGGTTGCCTGGACCGAATCCGTCCCCTCCAGATCGGTGTGCACCCAAACCGACCAGAACTGGCCGTGTACGCCTCCGCGACGCAACTTGGGGACATCCGTTTGAAGCGCGCTGCGCCCAGAATCCTGCTCGGAATCGAGTCCGCTGACGGAATAGTCACGATGCGCGCGGCAGGCCCAGGCAAGATCGTTGTGTCCGTCAATGACAGGAAATCTCGTAAATCTTTCGGTCATGTGAATTCTCCCCGGCAATGCGTTGGCTCCGATCAGCCTACGACCCGCGCCGTGCGGGTGCGCGGCCGCCGATAACGCCCAAGTGTGCCGCAATACCGCACGTTAATGAGACGCCAAGCCGTTCGTGGCGACACAAACATGGCCCGTGACGGACTGCCCTACCCGGCACGGGGAAGCTGCCCCCCGTTGAGGTTACAGCGCGGCCGACTTGAATCGGGGTAGTCTCTGCCAGTAAGTTGCTGAGAAAGAATCATCTTCACTGCCGCGCTCCACCGAGAGACAAGTGCCAGCATCGTCACCTTGTCGCTAAGACCACCTGTTCCTGTAAACCCGACTGCAGGGAATGCAACGTGACACACACCCCGACCCGTCGCTCCACCGTCAGCGCAGCCTGCGCCAGTCCGGTGCCTCGCGCACCCGATTGCCCCTATCTGGCCGCGCCCTGGCGTTCGATCACACCGGGAAGCACGCATGAGTGAACCCGACTCCCCCGCGCCACTCCCGGTAGGCGATTCCCTTCGTCGCGCGCCGAAGCTCCGTCTCGTCGACCAGGCTGCGTCAGCCACCTGTGACATCGCGCTCGACACCCCGTCGTCGGGACTCATCTGGGCGCGCCGCTACCGCACGAAGCTGCGACTGACCGATGTCACCGTCATCGTGCTGGCCGTGGCTGTTGCCCTGGTCTTTCGGTTCGGTGTGCGCGGTATTCCGGCCGTTCCCGGATCGTTCAGCGCCAATTATTGGCTGGTGTCCCTGCTGATCGTGGTGACCTGGCTCGTCGCTCTCGAGCTGTTCCATACTCGCGATTCGCGCGTGGTGGGTGCGGGAGCGCACGAGTACAAACAGGTGGTGAATGCGAGCGCCGTGACCTTCGGCATGCTCGCCATCGCCTTTCTCATCTTGCAGGTTGACATCGCGCGCCTCTTTTTCATTCTCGCGCTGCCCCTCGGCGTGATCGCCCTGGTATTCGAACGGTGGTTGTGGCGCAAATGGCTGCTGCACCAGCGCACGTTCGGCCACTATCTTGCCCGGGTCATCGTGGTGGGAAACCGGGAGGACGTTGAGTATGTCGTCAGCCAGATCGACACCAAGTCTGGCGCCGCGTACTACATCGTCGGGGCCGCACTCGAAGAGAGCGACAGCGCTGAGATAGCCGCTGGCGACCGCCTGGTGCCGATCGTGTCCGATCTCGAACATGTCGCCGCGGCCGCATCGGCCATGGGCGTCGACACGGTCATCGTGGCCGGACAGCCCAGCGGTGGCAGCGCCTACATCCGCAACCTCGGCTGGGACCTCGAGGGCACGTCGGCCGAGCTCGTTCTCTCCAGCCGGCTAACGGATGTCGCTGGTCCCCGCATCCACTTCCGTCCCGTTGACGGCCTCCCGCTGATCCACGTCGAAATCCCCCGGTTCGAAGGGGCCCGTCATGCCCTCAAACGCACCCTGGACATCGTGACGACCGGACTCGCCATCGTGTTTCTGCTGCCCGTCCTGGCCGTGATCGCTGTGCTGATCAAGATCGACAGCCCCGGCCCGGTGCTGTTTCGCCAGGAGCGTTGCGGCCGCAATGGCCAGACCTTCCGCATGATCAAGTTCCGTTCCATGGTGGAGACGGCCGAAGACGACCTGGCTGGCCTCCTCGACCAGAACGAGGCCGCCGGGGTGCTGTTCAAGATTCGCAATGACCCCCGCATCACCAAGATCGGCCGGGTGCTGCGCAAGTACTCGCTCGACGAGCTGCCCCAGCTCTGGAACATCTTTGTGGGTGAAATGAGTCTGGTCGGCCCCCGTCCGCCGCTTCCGGAGGAAGTGCAGGGCTACGAGACCCACGTGCACCGACGCCTTTATATCAAGCCCGGTCTGACCGGCATGTGGCAGGTCAACGGGCGTTCCAACCTGAGTTGGGAAGACAGCGTTCGGCTCGACCTGTACTACGTCGAGAACTGGTCGCTGGCCGGCGATCTGATGATCATCTGGCGCACCTTCAAGACCGTCATCCAACCAGTAGGGGCGTATTGACATGACCGTGGGGACCGAACTCACTGCGCCCACCAGCCAACGACGCCTGCACATCGCAATGATCGGCACCCGCGGAGTACCCGCCACCTACGGTGGTTTTGAAACGGCCGTCGAGGAGATCGGCCGGCGAATGGTCGACCGCGGCCACGACGTAACCGTGTACTGCCGCCACACGGTAGAGCCCGCGCCAAAAGAATATCTCGGCATGACGCTGGTTGAGCTGCCGGCCCTGCGGCACAAGATTCTCGAAACCCTCAGCCACACCGGGCTCTCGGTGCTGCACGCGACCACCCATCGCCGCCTCGATGTCGCGTTCGTCTTCAACGCCGCCAATGCACCGTTCGTCCCTCTGTTGCGCCTGCGCGGAATTCCCAGCGTTGTGCACGTGGACGGACTCGAGTGGAAGCGCGACAAGTGGGGCCCAACCGGCCGCCGCTATTATCGGTGGGCCGAGGAGGTAGCTGTTCGTGAAGCGGATGCCCTGATCGCCGACGCGCAGGGAATCGTCGACTACTACCAGGATGAGTTCGAGGTGCCCACCGCGCTGATCTCGTACGGCACCAAGATTCTTACGGACACCCCGTGCGATCGGCTCGCCGAACTCGGCCTCCTCCCCGGCGGCTACCACCTCGTCGTCGCTCGGTTCGAGCCGGAGAACCATGTCGATGTGATCGTCGAAGGCTACCGGGCCAGCGGCGCCCTGCTTCCGCTCGTGGTGGTCGGCTCTGCACCGTACGCGGTCGATCACATCAATCGCATTGCCGACCTGGCCGCCTCCGATTCGCGTATCCGCATGATCGGAAGCGTCTGGGACCAGGGCCAGCTCGACCAGCTGTACGCGCACGCGCGCACCTACCTACACGGCCATTCCGTCGGCGGAACCAACCCCTCGCTGCTGCGGGCGATGGGTGCCGGCACCAAGGTCATCGCCTGGGATGTCGTCTTCAACCGGGAGGTGCTCGGCACCCACGGTGCCTACTTCAGCCACGCGGACTCGCTCGGCGCCCTGATCGAAGACTCCGAGCGGAGCCCCGATCGCACCGCCGAGGTCGGAACCGCGCTGCAGGAGCGGGCGGCGAAGTTATACAACTGGGACACTGTCACGGCGAGCTACGAGGGCCTTGCCCGCCGTGTGGCCGCTGGCTACAGCACGCACCATCAGAGCAGCGGCCGTGCCGAGGAGTCAACCTGGAGCCTGCCCGAGACCATGAGCCGGCAACCGTCAACCGCACCGTCCAGGGGAATCACACTATGACCAGCACGCCAGCCCCGACCGCGCAGCCAACGGAAGGCTATTTCGACACCGTACGCCGGTTGTCCTCCGCCCAGAAAACCGCCACCCGCGGTGCGCCCGCCTACTCGGTCTACGTGAACCGACGAGTCGGCCGTTACATCGCGGCCGGCGCCTATCGGAAGGGACTCAGCCCCAATAATGTGACGGCGATCAGCGCCGGCTTCACGTTCTGCGCCATCGGGCTGCTCGCGATCGGCGAGCCGAGCTGGCTGCTCGGCATCACCGTGTGGCTGCTGCTGGCCGTCGGCTACGCCTTCGACTCGGCCGATGGCCAGGTCGCACGATTGCGTGGTGGTGGCTCAGCCTCCGGCGAATGGCTTGACCATGTCATCGACGCCATCAAGATCTCCACGCTCCACCTGGCCGTGCTGATCACCGCGTTCACGCATTTTGCCTTCACTGATCCGGCCTTGCTGCTGGTTCCGATCGGGTTCACCGCGGTGGCGGCCGTATCGTTCTTCGCGATGATCCTGAACGACTTGCTCAAGGCCAAGCATGCTCCCCTGGCTCCGCCATCGACCGCTCGCCGCACGGTGTTGCGCTCGCTCCTGGGGGTGCCGACCGATTACGGTGTGCTCTGCCTCGCGTTTGTGCTGCTCGGCGCTCCCCCGCTGTTCTTCGGGGTGTACGCCGTGCTCTTTGTCGCTAACGCACTGTATCTGGCGCTCGCTTTGGCCAAGTGGTTTCGGGACATGACCGCGCTGGGCGGCGTCGGAGCGACCCAGCCGTAGCTGGGCATCCGCTGCATCTGGACCGAGTATTCCAGCGCCCCTGAACTATTCGGCGACGTACCTCCTACTGGGGGATGTGCTGCGGCCCGACGAATGTGAGTTTTGATCAGCTTGATTGTAGTGTGGGCGCAACTGAACGGAGAATGCTGTGGAACCGATCGACTATTTGAGAACCATCACGAGGCGATGGCTGATCATCCTTATTGTCGGGCTGCTCGGCGGTGCGGCAGCGTGGGGGTATGCGGCGAGCCTGCCCCCGCAGTTCCAGGCCACCAACAGTGTTTTCGTCACGAGCGATCGCGGTGAGACCACCAGCGAACTCCTGCAGACCTCCACCTTCACGCAGAATCTCGTACAGTCCTATGCGCAGCTCGCGACGACGCCGACCGTTCTCGGCCCGGTGATCACCCGATTGGAACTGGATACGACCCCCCAGAGCCTCGCCGCCCAGGTGTCCGCCGTCACGCCGCTCAATACCGTGTTCATCAATATCACCTCCACCAGCACGTCAGCGGAGCAGGCCGTCGAGCTGGCCGACGCCGTTTCACTGTCGCTCGCCACGACGGTGGAGAGCCTGGCACCCAAGGGCCCCGACAATTTGCCGTCGATCTCGGTGAAGACCGTGTCACCCGCGCAACTCCCCGGTGCACCGTTTTCGCCCAATACCAGACTCATCGTGCTCACCGGCCTGCTGCTCGGCCTCATGGTCGGCGTGCTTTATGCCCTGGCCCGGGAGGTTCTCGATACCCGGGTGAGCACGCAGAAGGACCTCGACCGGGTTTCATCGGACCCGCTGCTCGGCATGGTCGGGCGTAAGCGGCGCTCCGACCCCGCGGGCCTGGCCATGCGGGTCATGCCCCACAGCGCGCTGGCCGAGGCCTACCGCCGGGTGCGCGCCAATCTCGAATTCATCGACGTTGACAGCCCGCCGCGCAGTACAGTCGTCACCTCCGCCGTCGCTCGCGACGGAAAATCCACGACCGCCATCAACCTTGCGCTGGCCATGGCCGAGCGCTCCGCGAAGGTGCTGCTGATCGACGCCGACCTGCGACGCCCGTCTATCGCCGAGCTGTGTGACCTCGAGGGCGACGTCGGCCTCACCACAATTTTGCTCGGCGACGTCGGACCCGAAGATGCCATCGTGCGCTGGTCCGATGGTCTCGATGTACTGCCGTCCGGTGCCGTCCCGCCGAACCCCGGGCGACTGCTCGGTTCGGCCGCGATGAAAACGCTGATGAAGCGCCTGCTCGAAGACTATGACTTCATCGTCGTCGACTCCCCTCCACTGCTTCCGGCGACCGACGCCCTCGGGCTATCTCACCTCACCGACGGCGCCATCGTTGTGGCTCGCTACAAAACGACCACCCGTCAGCAGCTCACGACCACCCTCGAGTCCCTCGAAGCGGTCAACGCCCGCATTCTCGGCATCGTACTGAACCAGGTGCGCGAACATCGCGCCGAGGTCTACTACGGACCGCTCGCACCCGTGAAGGGGGTGTCCGCACCAATGACCGGACCGGTCAACCGAGTCACGGCCACCCGAGCGCCCAAAGCCGCGTTCGATGACTCCGGCCGCCGCGACTCGGAATCGGCGCGGACCAAGTAGTGCGCATCCTCCAGTCGTTTCCGGAGGGCCGCGCCACGACCAACCCCTACCTCGTTCAACTCGACCGGGGGCTGCGGGAGCACGTGCAGGTTGACGGATTCTCTTGGTGGCGTGCGTTGATGGCACCATACGACGTGTTCCATGTGCACTGGCCAGAGATTCTGCTGCAGGGGCGCACCCCGGCGCGCGCTCTGGCTCGGCGCCTGCTGTTCGCACTTCTGCTGACGCGACTGCGGCTGCGCCACACGGCCGTGGTTCGTACGCTGCATAACCTGCGCAGCCACGAAGAGAAGTCACCGACCGAGCGGCGCCTGCTGCAAGCGTTCGACCGCCAAACCACCCTGTGGATCCGGCTCAACGCGTTCACTGCGCTTCCGGCGGGCGCGCTCGAACGTACGATTGCACACGGCGATTACCGCGAGTGGTATGCCGGTCAGACCTGCCCCTCGACAGTTCCCGGTCGCCTGCTCTATTTCGGCCTGATTCGCCCCTATAAGGGCATCAACACACTGATCGAGTGCTTCACGGCGATAACGGATGCTGCGGAATCGTCCGCAACGCTGCGGATCGTCGGTCAGCCCCACACGCCAGAGCTGGCCCGAACGTTGGGAGCTCTGGCGGCCGGAGACCCACGCATCGAATTCAGCCTGGGCTACGCGAGCGACGAGACGCTCGCCCACGAGATCGGCGAGGCCGAGCTAGTCGTCCTCCCGTACCAGGAGATGCACAATTCTGGCGCCACACTGTTGGCCTTGTCTCTCGGCCGCCCCGTTTTGGTGCCGCGGAACGCTGTCACCGAGGCGCTGGCGAACGAGGTGGGCGGCGACTGGGTGTTGACCTACCCCGACACACTCTCGCCCCAGGACCTCACCGATGCGCTCGCCGCCGCTCGGTTCTCGTCCCACACGGCTCGTCCCGATCTCTCGGCCCGCACCTGGGAGACCGGCGTGGCCGGGCACCTGGAGGCGTACGCGTGCGCGGTGCGCGCCGTTTGAGCGCGCTGAGCGCCCATCCACCGAGTTGGCTTTTCTAGCGCGTCCCGACGAACATCCAGGCGTCGGCGGCCAGGCGCCCGTCGACCGCCGGCAGGTCGGCCACGCCAGTTCCTACCCGCTTCTGCAGGGCGTGCATGACCGCGTTCGCCAGGGCCGGAACCCCGGCCCCGGGGGCGACGACGTCGTGGCCGTGCTCGGTGAGCCAGTCCGCGAGGCCGGTCTCCGACGTGGTGACGATATTGCACCCGTGGGCCAGGCCCTCAACTATGGGCAGGCCAATTTGCTCGCGCCACGTTGCCGTTGGCTGAGACGGCAGGGCGAGCACTCTCGCGCGCCGCAGGTGAGCATGAATTTCACTGCGCGGCGGGTCGATAATGACCTCTATCGTCGGGTCCTGCTCGGCCGTTTGACGGGCCCGGTCTTCGAGGGCCCCCTTGCCGATGATGGTCAGCCGCGCTGCGGGGATGAGAGCGGTGACGCTCGGCCAGGCCGCAAGCAGTTCAGGAAAGCCCTTTCGTGCCACGAGGGCTCCGAGAAAAACAACGCGCGGCTCGCCAGGGCCGGAATCGACCGGGCAGGCACACGGGGCGGGCAAAGCCGGGATGACGGTGCTCGTGGTTCCGGCCGACGGCCGACGCAGGGCGCTGCCGTAGGTAATTCTCGCGGCATCCGTGCCGAAGGCGATGCGATCGGTGTGCCGCCAGACAAACCGCGACAGGCGGCTGTTGGCGAAGCGCCGCAGTCGACCCTCCTCGCCGACCGGGCGGACCAGAGGATTTGAGTTTTCCATGGCGTAGCTGACGATCGCCGCGCGCGGGCCACCGAGCAGCGACCGCGCTCGCAGGCCACTGATGGCCAGCGCACTGCCCCACACGCTTGAGAGCATAAGCGGTTCGTTGATTTCGAGGGTGGTCACCTTCGACCGAGCCAGCAGCCAGGCGGCGCGCACCGGACCGGCCTGCACGACGGTGAGCCCCTCCACCAGGGATTCGTGAAAGTCGTATCGTTTCGCCCGATAGAGAATGGTCGCCTCCGGCAACACATGGGCACGCTCAAGATAAGCGCTGCGCAGGGTTCGGTACAACCTCGCCCGTGTGGTTACGATCCGCATCCGGCGCGATCCCTTTCCTGCTCAGTGCCTGTCATCGAAATAGCGCCTTGCCTGGACAAATTACTGGGGCATCACAGCGATCAGGTCATCGAAGGTCGCCGTCATCGGGCTCACGGTGGCCGAGCCACTGACGTAGAACGCCACCCCGATCGAACCGGCCTGCTGCAGGGCGGCCGTTGAGTCCGTCGCACTGACCTGCCAGATATCAGGGGCAGGCTCACCGAGCTTCCACGCCATCGCCTTGAGCGTGGTCGGTATGGTGCCGGTGACTTGCACCCGCAGCTGCAGCTGATCGCCCGCCACGTAGCTGAGGCCGGGGATGGTCAAGGACTTGAGACTCGTCGCATAATGCAGGATCTGCACCTGCACCGCCCCGGAGGCCAACAGCTTAACGCGGGCCCGATAGTCGTCCGTACCAACCCGACGCCCGATCGCCGTGAGGTAGACGCCGCCGCCGGTCACTGCCTGCTGCACGCTCGTTGTCACGGTCAGATCGGTTTCAGTGGTTGACACCGTGCTCAAATAGCCGTTGAGCATCCTGCCTGGCACGGCACGGAGTTTGGCCACGCCGTCACCGACCGCGTAGTTTGCTGCTGATCCGGTCGTGGTCCATGACCCGCCGAGGTCCGCTGCGCCGAAGCCGGTGCTCATGGCTCGGCTGAAGGCATCCGCTGCGAACGCCGTCGCCGGCGCTGGCGCCGGGTCGGTGACCACAACGCTGCGGGAAGCGCTCGCCGTTGCACCGGCATCGTCGGTGACCGTGAGCACGATTTCATAGGTGCCGGCTCCCGCGTAGCCGTGGGTTGCCGTTGCCACGGCGGCAGATTCGGTCGCGCCGTCTCCCCAGGCCCAGGTGTAGCCCGCGATCGTGCCGTCCGCGTCAGTCGAACCGACGCCGTCGACAGCGACCGCAAGATCGGTGGCCGTCGACGTGAAGGCCGCAACCGGAGGCGCATTCTCCGGGGCTGGCGGCGGGGCGGCGGTGACCGTGACCGACTCGGTGACGGCCGAGGCGGCCCCGGCATCGTCGGTCACGGTCAAGGTGACCTCGTATATTCCCGACTCGGCATACGTGTGGCTCACCTGGACAGCGGTGCCGGTGGCGCCATCGCCGAACGTCCACGCATAGCTCGCAATCTGTCCGTCGGAATCCGACGACGACGCCGCGTCAACCTGCAGGGCCAGGTCGTCGACCGAGGAGACGAAGGCTGCTGTCGGTGGCAGGTTGGCCGTGCTTCCTCCCGATCCGAGCGTGAAGTGCTGACCGATGACCCTTGGCGCCAGGGCGGTGGAATAAACCGCAACCTCGTCGAGGGTACCGGCGAGCGCCGGGCTGCTCGAGCCCCAGGTAGGGTCGCTGCCAATGCGCCAGTATCCCGAGTAGGCCTGCGCCGCCGGTTGCGGATTCGTGCCCACCAGTGCGCCGTCGACGTAGAGCTGCATGCCGGCGGGAGACTGCACGGCGACTACGTGGTGACTCACGCCATCGTTGTAGGACGCGGCTGAGGTGACCGTGTTTGCTTTGCCAGTCCAGGTGCCGAAGACGAGACGCCCATCATCCTGCAGGTAGACGTGACGGTCATAGTTGGTCGACAGCCCGGTCTGGCGGTTGCCGAAGCCGATGATTTTTCCGCCCTGCGTCGTGGTCGTGTTGAACCAGGCCTCGAGCGAGTACGTCGTCGGATTCACGAATTGCGTGTCGCTGCTGACCGTTCCGCCGTTGAAGGTGGCGGCGGTATTGCTCGCCCCGGCGATCAGTGCGTCCGCACCCTTCGTGACGGCTCCGGAATACGTTCCGGAATTGCCCAACAGGCCAGCATCGAGGGCGCGCGTTCCGGCAGCTTCGCCGAGCCGCCAGTACAGGTCGGGTTCAGCACCGTACACGGCGGCACCGTAGGCATCGGCGGGGGCGGCCGGCACCGGTGAGGTGCGGCCGGATGCGACGTAGTGGTCGAGCACCTGCTGACGGCTCAGCGGGCCGTTGTACAGCGCGACCTCGTCGATATCGGCTGCAATGTACCCGCTCGTCGGCTGGCTGGTCCAGCTGCTGAGGGTATCTCCGCCGATTCGCCAGAATCCCTGGTAGACCTGCCCGGTCGTCACGTCGGAGCGATGGGCCGCGCGCGTGCCATCGATGTACAGCGTCATGCCCGCCGGGCTGAGGCTGGCCACAATGTGATGCCATTGCCCATCGTTATAGCTGTCACTCGTATTAATGGTGCGAAGCGCGCTGGGGTAGGCGCCGAACCAGATCTTGCCGCCGTTGTCCATATAGACGTGGCGGTCGTACCCGGCCGAGCTGCCGGTGGCCTTGTCACCAAATCCAACGATTTTACCGCCTCGGGTGGTTGTGGTTTTCACCCACGCCTCGACACTGAAGTTGTTCGACGATTCTTCCGCCGTTGCGGTCGAGGCCAGCCCGTTTGCCGTTCCGTCGAAGCGAGAGGCGGCCTGCTCAGCAATGGCGCCTGAGATATCTCTGGTCACGCCCGACCGCACTGCCAGGTCGGCTCCGCCGGTCCAGTCGAAGGCCGTTGTGCCCTCCGGCTCACCCAGTGGCCAATAAGACCGTGGTGAGTCACCCAAAACGGATGCCGCGTAGTCACTCAGCCCCGCTCCCTCGGCAACCGTGACCGAGGCCACGGCACCGATGCGACTGTTGCCGAATGGGTCGGTCACGCGGATGCGATAGTCGTAGCTTTGTCCCGGTGTCAGCCCGGTGTCGCTCCAACTGAGCATCGGCCGGTCCCAATCGGTGGAGTCGGCCAGGATAGTCGCGACGCTCACACCGTCCCTGAGCACTTCGTAGCTGAGGTTTTCGTTGTCACGGTCGTAGGCGCTCATCCAGCTCAGCCGGGTGCCTCCCGGCACGAAGGACGCGACGGACGGCACGAAGTCTGCGGCCACGAAGGAGGTATTTGTGACCCGCGGGCCTTCTTTATTCGGGGCGATGGTCCGAGCCGCGAACCGCGCGAGCCCCTGCTGCCCTTTATTGTTGACGATCGTGAACTCGCCGCCATAGAGCAGGTAGTCCTCATTCGCGGTGATGTTCCATGGTCCCTGCCCTTGACCGGTGTACGTGCCCGAATTGATATCCGGGTAGAAGGTCAGCAGGTCGGGCCGGGGCGTTCCCTCAAAGTTGTAATACGAGCCGCCTGTCCGGTTTCTGGTGATGATTCCCTTCGCCTCCGATGTGAACGTCAGGGTGCGGTGGAAGGTCCACGGGTCGGTCTGCGGCGGGCCAGCGATGTTGCCACAAAAGTGAGCGTGCGAGGTGGTGTAGACGACGTCGCCCACTGGCACGGCAGAGTAGGTATCGCCGTGGCAGTCCTCGACCCAGATCAGCGCGCCCTCGTCCCAGCTGGCGCGAAACGCACCCTCGAGAGTTCCGCCGGTTCCGAAGACATAACCGGTTCCGATCACGCCCTGATCCGACGAGGTCAGGCTCAAGATGGCGGCGTCCTTGCCGCCGTTACGAATGATCGAGTTGATCTTCCACGGAAGGGACGCGCCGGTGGCGGCATCCGTTGCGGCCATGCCATAGCCGGGGTTGGAGCTGCCGTTGTACGAGGTGAACGCGCCGCCGATGACGACTCGGCCCCCGTCAGGCGAGATGGTCAGTGCGTTGACCCCGCCGCCGGCCGGCGTACCGGTCCAGGTGCCGAGTGCACCGTTGGACGCAGCGAATGAGGCCGTCATGGCGCGAGCCTGTCCCCCGGCGGTGGAAAAGGTTCCTCCGGCATAGACCGTGTCGCCGAAGAATCCCAGCGCCTTCACAGAGGCGTTCACGACCGGCTTCCAGGTGGAGACCAGGGCGCCCGTACCGGTGTCAAAGGCCGCCAGGCGGTACCGAGTGTCCGAACCGACCCTGGTGAAGGACCCGCCGGCGTAGACCCGGGTACCGTCGGCCGAGGCGACCAGAGCACGAACGGCTCCGTTGACGTTGGGGTTGAACGAGGAAAGGAGTTGTCCGGTGGTGAGGTTGTAGGCGAGCAGGTTGTTGCGCACCACCTCGTTGGCACCTCGGGCCGAGCCGGCCGGGCGAGCCCTGGTGAATTCCCCTCCCACGTACACCGTGTTCCCCACGATCAGCTGAGTCCAAACGACACCGTTGATCTGTGTCGTCGGCAGCGAATCCGCGGCGACCGTGGCCGGAGTGCCGACATCGACCGGTGCGGAATCCGCCAGCGCCACCGCTGGGACGCTCAGAACTCCGGCGATTACGGCGACCGCCGTCGCCAGAGCGAGCCAGCCTGCCCGTGCCAGGTGGGCCAGACGCGGGGTTCCACTGGGCGCTGGATCGACAAGACGGCGCGAAGGAATGAGCAGAGGAGCAGCCACCAGAAGGCCTCACTTAGGGTTTGGACCGTAGCCGTCGAATAGCCACCGCACTAGTTCGCAGTATATTGAGTCTTTGTCAGTTACCAATGCCCCCCATACAGGGGATTGGTGCTGGGCTAGCGCTTGTACTCGTGATAAATCGACCCCACGGAGCCGCTCAGCATGCCGGCACCGCGGGCAGCGGTGCGCAGCCCCCGGGCCCGATGGGGCAATTGTCCGATGATCAATCCGGTCAGGTAGCGGGCAAGGCCGCCCAGTACCCGCGCGGTGCCGCGGGCGACCATGGTGGCTCGCACGAGCATCCGTTCGCCGTGCGCGGTGTCGTCGAGATTGATTCGACTCCAGGTGTTGCCCATGCGGAAAGCGCGCTGCAGCACCCATTCTCGGGTGAGCCGGCTGGCTGGGACCACGTCGATGACAATGGCCTCATCGCACCAGATCATTTGCCCGCCGAGGCGATGCAGCTGCCGGGTGAACAACGAATCCGAACCGCCGGAAATGCCGAACCGTTCGTCGAACTGCAGGCCGAGGCGGCGCACCTGAACGAGGTCAAGGAGCAGATTGTTGGTGGCGGCGAGCGAAACCGGCGTCCCCGTGGCGAATCGGCGGCGCTCAAAGAAGCCGCCGGCCCGAATCCACGGTTCAGGCTCCGTGTCGTATCGCGAGAGCACCGGACCGACCACGGCGGCCGGGCGAAAAGTAGCGTAGGTGTCGAGAAGCTGCATGAGCCACTGGGCAGTGGGCCGCTCATCATCATCGATGAAGATCAGCACTTGGGCATGATCTGCTTCCGTCAAGGCCCGATTGCGACCGGCCGCGATCCCAGGAATCGGTTCATGCACGTACCGCACCGGCACGGAGCCACTCGAAGCGGCGACCGCAGCCACCTGGTCACGTGCACCGCCGTGCGGATCGTTGTCCACGACGAGAATCTCGATCGACCGAGAAACCGTGGCGGCCTGGTCAAGGAGCTCTGGCAGCAACTCCACCAGGTCATGGGCTCGACAATAGGTGAGGACCGCGATCACGACGCTGGCCTTACCACCCGGATATTCTTTGGTCACGATTCCCCCTCTTTGGCATTTCGCCATCACAAATCCTGCACAAGCAGCGGTGCCGCTCACCTCCGATCAGTCACGCTGATCGGCCTCTACCGGCATCGGTCAATTGAAGCGCAGGGCGACGAAATCGTCGAAGGCCGTGGTGACCGGAGTCATGGTAGCCGTTGACCCGAGGTAGAGGGCCAGTCCGACCGAGCCCGACGCCTGCATGGCGGGCGTGGCATCCGTCGTACTGAGCTGCCAGGCCGACGGCTCGGTGCCGCCGACGCTCCAGACTTTAGCCCGGATGGTCGTCGGCCCGGTGCCGAAAACCTGCAGCCGGACCCGAAGCTGGGTTCCTGTCGTGTAGGTCAGCCCGGCGATGTTTTGCACTGTTAAGGTCGTCGCACCGTGCATGAGCTGCAGCTGCACAACACCCGTTGGCAGGAACTTGACCCTGGCCCGGTAATCATCGGTGCCAACTCGTCGGCCGATAACCGACGAGTACGCTCCCGAGCCGGTGGCCGCCTGCTGAAGTGCAATCGTCACACTCACGTCACTGTCAGCCACGGACACACCCGACAGATATCCGTTGACCGTGGTTCCGGCCGCGGCTTTAAACCGCCCGACACCTTCACTGACCGAGTAGTTCCCCGACGATCCGGTCGTGGTCCACGCGCCTCCGCTATCGGCTGTGCCGAGCCCGCTGCTCAAGACGCGGGAAAACGCGTCGATTGCCACGGGAAGATTGGGATCAACAGCCGGCACGAGCACGTTCTGCGTCGTCACGGCCGTTGCGCCAGAGTCATCGGCAACCGTGAGGGAGACCGGATAACTGCCGTCGACGGTGTAGCTGTGCGTGGCTGTTTTGCCAGTCGAATTCGTCCCGTCGCCCCACGACCAGGCGTATCCTGCAACGGTGCCATCAGCATCCGTCGAAGCGGATGCGTCCACCGAAACGGCAAGCGGCGACGTCTGGTAGCTAAAGGCCGCGGTCGGCTGCACGTTGGCCTGAGGGCCGGAGCTGCCCACGGCGTAGTGGTTCGCGATGGATGCCGCCCCGAGTGCGGCCGGATACACGGCGACTTCATCAATGTCAGCGGCGATGTAGTCGCTCAGGGGCCGACTGGTCCAGCCGCTCAGATTGTCGCCGCCAATGCGCCAGTAGCCTTGAATCGGGGCGGCGGACGTCGTGTCGGTGCGTTGGGCGGCGAGTGCTCCGTCGATGTACAGCGACATACCGTTTGCGCCGACAGTGGCGACGATGTGGTGCCACTGTCCGTCATTGTAGGACCCCGTCGTATTGACCGTGCGCAGAGCACCCGGCTTGACTCCGAACCAGATTCGGCCGGTATTGTCCATATAAACGTGGCGGTCGTAGGCGGCGGAGTTGGCGGTGGCGCTATTGCCGAGGCCGATTATTTTACCGCCACGCTTGGTCGTGGTCTTGACCCAGGACTCAACGCTGAAGTCGCCGCGCGGCGTTTCAAACGCGCTGGACGCGGCGAACCCAGCAGTAGTGCCGCTGAACCGCGAAGCAGAGCCATCGTCACCGCTGAGGGCGCCCGCGACGCCTCTGGTCACGCCAGAGTTGGTTTGCGCATTGGCGGCGGCGGCCCAGTCGAAGGCCGTCGTTCCGCCGGCTTCGCCGAGCGGCCAGTAGGACGTCGGCGAGTCCGCCCGAACCGCGGATGCATACGCGCTGTAGATCCCGGCACTTGCGACGGTAACGGATGCCGGACTTCCGGTCTTCACGTTGCCAAACGGGTCGCTCACCCTGATCTGATAGGAATATGCCTGCCCGGGGGACAGCCCACTGTCCGTCCAGCCCATGCTGGGTCGGGACCAGTCGACGGATAGGCCCAATACGGTGCCGACCGATACTCCATCACGCAGAACTTCGTACTTGAGTCGCTCATTGTCACGGTCGTAGGCCGACTTCCACCCAATGCGCACCGTGCCGGTCGAGAGCGATTGCAGGTCTGGAACGAAAGCCGACGCGACGAAGGCCGCGTTGGCCAAGCGGGGCCCTTCTTTATTGGTCGCGGTCGTGGAGCTGGCGAATCGCGCCAGACCCTGCTGCCCCTTGTTGTTGACATTGGTGAACTCGCCGGCGTACAAGAGGTATTGACCATTGGTCACGACGTTCCAGGGACCCTGCCCTTGCCCGGTGTAGACGCCGGTGTTGATGTCCGGGTAAAAGCTCAACAGGCTCGGTCGAGGTTTGCCGACGAAGTTGTCGTAGCTGCCCACGGCGTTTGGCGTAATGAGTCCGGTGGTGGCCATCGTGAACGACAGGGTGCGGTGGTAGGAGCGCGGCGCCGTCTCGACCGGTCCGCCAATATTGCCGCAGTAGTGCGCGTGACCGGTGGTGTAGACGACATTCAGCGTCGGGGCCGCGGAGTAGGTGTCACCGTGGCAGTCTTCCATCCAGATGATCGAACCGTCCGACCAGCTGGCGCGGAAAGTGCCCTCGAAGTTGGCGCCAGCGCCATAGTCGTATCCAGTGCCGAAGACACCATCGGGCGAGGAGGTCAGGCTCGTGATCCCGCCGTTGATCCCGCCGTTACGGAGTAGCGAGTTGACCGCCCAGGGCAGGGAGGCGCCGGTGACGGCGTCGAGGGCCGCCATCCCGTAGCCGGGGGTGCTGGCGCCGTTGTACGAGGTGAAGGCGCCGCCGATAATGACCTTGGCACCATCGGGCGAGACGGTGAGGGCGTTGACGGCGCCGCCGCTCGGGGTTCCTGACCAGGCCTTCAACGCACCGTTGGAGGCGTCAAAGGACGCAATCTGAGGGCGCGGCTGACCACCGGCAGTGCTGAAGACCCCGCCAGCGAACAACGTGCCACCCGAAAATCCGAGCGCTTTGACCTGAGCGTTCAGGACTGGGGCAAACGAGGCGACGAGCGCGCCCGTGCCGGTGTCAAAGGCCGCCAGACGGTACCGATTGGCTCCGCTCACGGAGGTGAACGAGCCGCCGGCATAGATTCTGCTGCCGTCTGCGGAGGCGACGAGTGCTCGAACTGCACCGTTGGGGTTTGGGCTGAACGTCGGGATCAGCACACCGGTCGTCAGGTTGTAGGCGAGCAGATTGGTGCGCACCATCTCATTCACCCCAACGCCGGAGCCGGCCGGGCGGGCTCTGGTGAATTCACCCCCCACATAGACTGTGGTGCCAACGATCAGCTGGGTCCACACCACACCGTTGATCTGCGCGGTGGGCAGGGAATCCGCGGCCATCGTCACCGGCGTCGCCGGATCGGTAGGAGCGGTGTCGGCTACGGCCTGAAGTGGAACCGTGAGAACGGCGGCGACAACCGCGACAGCGGTCAGCAATCCGAAAACACCGGCGCGTGCTGGCCGCTTACGAACCGAAATCAGACCTGCGAGGTTCAGTCGAGACGCGTAGAGAGATCCCACGATATTTCCTTACTCGGATGAAGAGCGGGGTCGTCGGGTGGCCGTCGCATTCAACGGAGTCTAGTGAGATTTTCTCAGTACGGAATCCCCTCTATGGGGGGCAGCCATTTGCACGGCCTGGTCAGTGCGGTGCCGCGCCCTCAAAGAGCACGATCGGCACGCCAGCCGAGTAGTCGACAGCGATCTGCACTTCGTCTCGCGCATCAGCGGGGACAGTGAAAACGAACACGCCCTGCGCGGCCTGGCCCGCGGCGACCGCGTCAGGAAATGGGACTCCGCCTGGCGCGGCAAGTTCGGTGGCCGGCGACTGGGCAGCCCCAAAGAAGAAGTTGACGACGGTTGACGTCAACGACACGGTCGCAGCCGTGTCGTTGCGAACAGAGACGGCGAACCGGAGCGACGGCCCGGCAATCTCGCCCGGTCCCCGCGCCACACCCTCGACCGCCTCGAGCTCGCTGATACTGAACACGACCCCGGGCACGGCCACGGCGGGGTCCGTCAGTGGGACCGGTTCCTGAACCTGTGGCGGAGCGACCTCGCTCGATGGAACGCCGACTCCGGCGTTCGGGTCGGGGACGCTCGGGGCGGGCGGCGTCGTTTCGGCCGGCACGGGGCTGGGCGAAGGGCCGGGCGACCGAGAGGGAGCGGGGGATGGGGTCGTCACGGACCGCGTCGCGGTGACATCGGCCGAATCGGCACGTTGGGATGCCAAACCGTTAGCCACCAGCATGATGACCACGAGCAGGGCCAGCAGTCCGGCCCCGGCGATCCACCACAGCCGACGCCGCTGGCCCGCGGTTTCGGGACCGGTATCGGAGGGGTGGTGCACGGCCATGCTAGAACTCCAAGCTGAGGACCCGCTCAAAAAATGAATAGGGTGAAGACGTCGTTGAGCCATTAATACACGCGTGGGGTTTCTTTCCAAGGGGGCACCTGAGCCCACTTTTGGGGGTCCCCGCCCACCCTGTACAGTGTGTGAAAGCTGCCGACCACTGATGAGGCCCACACATGCGCATCGCAATCCTGCACGGGAACAATGACGCCTACGGGGCCTCTCGCGTGCTCATTCAGGAAATCTCCTGCCTCCTCAGCCTCGGCCACACGGTGGCCGTCATCGTGCCAAATGGTGGACCACTGGCAGAAGATCTGGCTCAGTCCGGACTCTCTGCGACCGTCATCGTTGACCCGGGGCTGTCGGTCCTGAGGCTCAGCAAGATCTCAGACCTCCTGCATCCGATTCGTCTTCGACCAGAAATTACCCACGCCGACGTCGTGGTCTTGTGGACGCTCGCCCTCGCCGCGTACATTCCACTCCTGCGCCTGAAACGCAAGAGCTTTTACCTGTCGGTGCACGAGCTGCTCCCCAGCCGCTTGGGAAATCTCCTGGTTCGGGTACTCCTGGCCCCCGGCCGCTTTCCGATCTGCGCCTGCAGCGAAGCCACGGCAGCGTGGCTGGAGCAAAATGGGGTCGCCCGCACGCGGCTGACCGTGACGTCGCCCGTGTTCGACCCGGTCACGCTCGTCAGAGCACCGACGCTCCACGACCCGTTCACCCTCGCCGTCGTCGGCCGCGTCAATGGCCGCCGGGGACATCTCGAGGTGGCTCAGGCGCTCCAATCCCTGTGGCCGGCGGTAAGCCCCGACCCTCCGACAACCGGTTCGTCCTGGCGACTGCTTCTGTTCGGTGCGCCATTTCCCGGTCAGGAGTCCGCTCTCGACGCGGTGTTGCACCTGATCGAGGGCGACCCCCGGATCGAGTACCGCGGCGAGGCAAAATCCTTGGAATCCATCGCGAGCCAGATCGATGCTGTTGCCTGTTTTCCGTCCATGCCCGAGTCGTTTGGCCTCGTTCCCGTTGAAGCATGGCGGGCGGGGGTTCGGGCTGCGGGATTCGCCGACGGTGGGCCCGGCGAGGTGTTGCCCATTGTCGGCGGCATCGGCGTGGCACGCACCGGTGCACCCCTGGCTGACATTTCGTCGGCGCTCCTCACTCTGGAGCGGTCCGTCCGAGCACGAAAAGCTTTGCCCGAACCGTCGACGGTCAACCCGCTCTTCACGAAGGAACGCCGTCTGATATCGCTGACCCAGGTTCTCAACCAGGCCGTTGCCCGCCCAGCCCGCCGCACGGTCCGAAAACGCTCATCCTGACCGGCTACTCCTGCCCCTTCGGCGCAGGCAACACGTTGAGGTCGGGAACCACCGCGGGCTCAGGCACCACGTTCAGGTCGGGAACCGCTTCAGGCTCAGGCACCGCATGTGGCTCCGGCACGAGCTGTGCGTCGGGAGCGACCTCGGGTGCCGGCAACAGATTCACGTCGTGAGCGACTTTCGGTTCAGTGGACGCAGTCGGGTCCGGTGTCTGCGTGAGGGTAGCGGCGCTGGCAGCTCTGACACTGACGGCATCACCTGTGACGGTATTTCCGAACGGGTCACTCACCCGAATTTGGTACGAGTACGTCGTTCCGGGCGTGCGACCGGTGTCGGTCCAGCTAATCGTGGGGCGGCTCCAGTCGACGGATAGCCCCGTTTGTGTGCGCACGACAGCGCCGTTTCGCAAGACACGATAGGTAAGCAATTCGTTGTCGCGGTCGTAGTTCGACGTCCAGGTGACCTTGACCGTTCCGGCGGTTGGTGTGGTGAGCGTTGGCGTGAAACTGGCACCGGTCACGCGCGGCCCTTCTTTGTCTGGCGCGATGGACGACACCGCGAAGCGCACAAGTCCCTGCTGCCTCTTGTTGTTGACGAGGGTGAATTCGCCGCCGTAGAGCACATATTGGGAGTTGGCGGCAACGTTCCACGGCCCCTGACTTTGACCGGTAAAGTTGCCGGCATTGATGTCGGGGTAGAAGGTCAGCAGTGACGGGCGGGGGCGCCCCTCAAAGTTGAAGTAGCTCCCACCCGTGCTGTTTCGGGTGATAATGCCCGTTGCATTTTTCGTAAAGGCCAGAGTCCGATGAAAGGTTCGCGGACTGGTTTCCGAGAACCCACCGATGTTTCCACAAAAATGGGCGTGCGCGGTCGTGTACACGACGTCGCCGACCGGAACGGCCGAGTAGGTGTCACCATGGCAGTCCTCGATCCAGACGGTGTTGCCGCTGCTCCAGCTGGCCCGGAACGTTCCCTCGAACATGGCGCCGGGGCCATAGTCGTAGCCAGTGCCATAGACGCCGCCGGAATCCGAGGTGAGCGACAGAATAGAACCGTTCGGGCCAGCATTCTTGATGAGCTTGCCGATGTTCCAGGTCATTCCGGCGCCCGAGCTGGAATTCGTCGCCGCCATTCCATAGCCGGGAGTCGTCGCGCCGTTGTACGAAGTGAACGAACCGCCGATGACGACCCGGTCGCCGTTCGGCGAAACTGTAAGGGCGTTCACGGCCCCGTCGGGCACCGTGCCCTTCCAGGTACCGAGCGACCCGGTGGAACCGGTGAACGACGCGATCCGCTGTCGTCCCTGAGAGTTGGCCGAGGTGAAGCTCCCCCCCGCGAAGACGGTGCTCCCAAACGCGCCAAGCGCTCTGACGGTGTTGTTCGCCGTGGGTTTCCAGCTGGAATCGAGCCCCCCGGTGGCCGTACTGAAGGACGCCAACCGAGTTCGCGTCACGGACCCGACGGTCGTGAAGGCTCCACCCACGTAGATGCGAGATCCGTCTGGCGAGGCGGTAATCGCCCGCACCGCGCCATTGAGGTTGGGGTTGAATGACGTCATGACACCAGTCGACAGGTTGTACGCCATGAGATTGTTGCGCGTCACCTCGCTCGTTCCGGCCGAAGCTCCAGCGGGGCGTGCGCGAGTGAACTGGCCACCGACGTAAACGGTGTTTCCGACGATCGTCTGGGTCCACACCACCCCGTTGATTTGGGCGGTCGGCAACGCATCGGCCGCGACAGTTTTGGGGGTGGAAGAATTTGGCGGTGCCGTGTCCGCTTGCGCGCTGCCGGTACCAAAAAGAATCGTCACCGCCAAAGCTGCTGTCGCGATCATTGCCACTATCGGAGACCGAACGCTCCGCGCCATAAGAAAACCTCAATTTCAACTCGGACGGCGGCCTTCGGGCGGCCCCGTGGTGCCGGAACTATACTTGACTTCACGAATTTCGGGCTTCTGCCGCGAAAAACTGCAGGCCCGACCGTCGTTGGTCCGTCGGGGCGTGCGCCGGCGGACCGGCATCCGTTCATTTCTCACCCCTAGTCAGGCTGCAGGATAAAGGTTAGGATTCCTCACTGCCTCTCTTGTCCGAATCCTGTTGAAGCTCGCGCTGCAGCCTGAGAGAAATCTGAGCCTTCTGTGACCCCCAAGCACCCGACCACCCCGCACCCGAACACAGCGATTCCTCCAGAAACGAAACCTCACCGCGCGAACCCGCTGAAGCCCGCCGGCGACGGGTCCCCCGGGCTCCTTGCTGCCCGGCAGAACGGGCTGCACATCGGCTACGCGGCTGGCGGGTTTGACCTTTTCCACGTTGGACATCTCAATATTCTCAAGCACGCCAAGAGCCAGTGTGACTTCCTGATCGCCGGCGTTGTGTCCGACGAGATGCTCCAACTCACCAAGGGCATCACCCCCGTCGTGCCGCTAGTGGAACGTCTGGAGATTGTTCGACACATCTCCTTCGTGGACGAGGCCGTCGCCGAAGTCGTCGAGGACAAGCTCGACACGTGGCGCGACCTCCGCTTTGACGTGTTCTTCAAGGGAGACGACTGGCGAGGCACCCCCCGCGGGGTACACCTCGAGAACGAGTTCGCTGCTGTCGGCGTTGAGGTCGTGTACTTCCCCTACACGGTCAATACCTCCAGCACGATCTTGCGTCGGGCGCTCGACGCTCTCACGCGCCCCGATGCGGCCGGTCTTCGGCAACCACGCACGAGCACCCCCTAACCGTAGGCGAGCAGCCAACGCACCAAAGAACGGGTTTCTCGGCCGAGAAACCCGTTCTTTTCGTGCTGTTGCCGTAACTGCCGCAAACATCGGGCACAATCAAGCGGATGCTTCGGTTTGTTCCCGCGCGGCCTTGCGCGGCTGCGCTGCCCAAGAGTCAATGGGCACGGTAAACACTCCCAGCACGGCCTCAAATCGGCGGTAGACGGCCAGAGCCAGCACGATTGCCGCGCCGCACAGCAGCAGCGGAACCGCCGTTGCGGCATCCGTCGGTAACATCACGCCGCCGGCCATGACGATCGCCGCGAGCGCCGCCCTGTGAAAGGTTTGCACCAGATAGATGGGCAACGTGCGACTACCCAGCACCCGCATGAAATCAAACATCGGTGCGCGCGACAGAACGACGGCCACGCTGATGCCCACCAGCACTGCCAGCACGCTCACGGCGAGGAGCACGAACGGTACCCGCGTCAATGGCAGTTTCACCATGAGGAGCACAACGCCGGCATACAAGCCGCTGAGCACGGCCATGTGCCACCACCGCACCCGCGGAATCAGGCGTCGCACGCGCGGGCCCAGCCAGATCGCCGCCAGGAAGAAGACGAGGTAACGGCCCATCTTTTCCCACGGCGTACCCGTGTGCAGAACCTGCGAGCCGAACAGCACGGCGAGCGCTCCCGTTACGGACACGGAAATGAGCGGATGCCAGCGCCGAGTCAGCCAGGCCACGGTGAGACTGATGGGCAGGGCGTAGATGAACCAGAGATTTATATTCGGCCGGATGAAGAGGGTAACCAGGTCGGACCACCTGGCAAAGGGCTCGTCGGGGCCGATCGGCGGCAGGGCCAGCAGGAAAAAGGGTCTGGGCGGCGACCCAGGCCGTGTAGAGATACAGCAGCAGGGACATCCGCTTACGAAAGAGCTGCCAGAAGGGCAACCGAATGGCCTGGGCCGCGAGGAGTCCGGACATGAAGAAGAACAGGGGCATACGGAAGGTGTCGAGCAGTGGGTTGAGCGGCGCCAGGTCGCCGGCCAGACCGACCCGGTCGAGGTACATGACCGAGTGATAGAGCACAACGAGGGTGATCGCGATGCCCTTTGCCACGTCGATCCAGGCTTCGCGTAGCGTGCCGCGAATAACGAACGAGGCGGCGTCAGTCACGGGGCCCGGTCTTGAGAGACTTGCCAAAGGGGAACAGTGCTGCCACCCGGCGACGGACGGGGCTCGGCAGATCGGGACCCTTGGGAATCAAAGTCAGCGCGAGCACCAAGATGAGCAGTCGCGTCGCGGTGTACAGCGGGCCGAAGAAGAAGACCCACACGGTGTTCACGACCAGAAACAGCAGAATTCCACTGGCCCGGTTCGCGGCAACCGCGGCTCCGACCCCGCGCAAAACCAGAAAAAGAATGACGACGGCCAGCAGGACACCGGGAATGCCGAACCGTGCCCAGAGGTCGCCGAGCACCGAGTGCAGTTCGATATTGCCACCGAACATGTAGTTTTCGACGTACCCATTGTCGGGGTCGTAGCTGATCGATGCCATTCCCGTCTTCGCCGCGAGCAGATCGGTCGGATTCAGCAGCGTGCCGGCCCCGAACCCGTATGGCTGGTGTGCCATCAGGGACGCCGTCGCGGCCAGTTCCGGTCGCCCGCCCAGAATGAGCGACCCGGCAGTGTTGAGCTGGTCGATGGTGCGGGCCCGCGTCGCCTCGCCGAACAGCCCCGCGACGATGGCCGCCTGCCCCAGATTGTACACGACGACGGCGAGCACACCGAGGGCGACGACAACCCCGGCGCCCGATCTGATGCGCAGGTAACGAAACCGGCTGGTCGGGCGCATCTGCCAAGCCAGGAGAATGAGGGTCAGTAGCAGGATCGCGAAGGACGAGCGCGCATCGGTGACCATTGACAAGGCTGTCAGCCCGAGCACGGCGAGCAGGTCGAACCAGCGACGATCAAGAATGTGCGCGATGGCGAGGATCACCACTGTCAGGGCAAAGGAGAATCCGAAGCGCCAGGGATTGTCGAAGAACCGGGCGTTGTCGGTGGTTACGCTCCCGAGCAGGCCGAGCCCAAACCACAGGGCCACCCACGAGTCGGGCAGTACGCTGCGAGTCCAAAGCACAAAGCCGAAGGAGCACAACAGGCCAACCAGCCCGATGGAGTTGCCGGCCAGTTCGCTCATCGCGATGACGTGGGTGGGTTTGGCGAGTACGGACAGCCAGATGCCGGAGCCGACGGCGACGAAGCCGATCAGCACGAGGGTGAGCGCGCCCCGATAGCGGCCCAGCGTAGGCAGCCAGAGCGGAATCAGCGCTGCGGCCGCCAGGTAGCCGACGGTGATGCCGAGCGGAAGGTCGAGTCGCAGACCGATCAGGACGAGCACGATGACAGCAAGGATTTTGGTCGAACGCGGCACCACCGCCTCGGTCGAGGGCACCCGATCACGGCCGGAATTCACGGCTATCGGCTCGGGCTGCTCGCGCGTCTGGCGTGCGCTCGCGCGCTGTTTTGTCACGGTCTGTTGTGTCGACTTGCGCATGTAGGTCGTTCGGCCCCGCACCGGGCCGCGCCCGAAACAATTCGGGTATTGTTCCTGCCGCGCGACCGCATCGGCATAACAGTAGGACCCTGAGGGCACGGGATCAAGGCCGAGTCGGGTGAATATCCATTGCGATTCCCCCCGATCGGGGGCGCACCCTGCTGACAGGCTGCGTGTACAGTGGCGTTTTCAGCTTGATCCACGCCCTGAGCCAATGGGAGCTACCGCCTTGCCCGAGGACGCCTCACCCGCAGCTCCAACGAAACGCAAGCCCGATCTACTGTCCAATCGGACCGGCACAGTTTCGCGTAATATGACGGTCGCATTGCTGGGCAACGCGTTTCCCCCGCTCGTCGCACTGTTCTCCGGCCCCATCCTGGCGCAGGCCCTGGGGGTTGACGGGCGTGGTGCGGTGGCAGCGGCGACGGCACCATTGGCACTGGTCGTCACGATCGCCACGTTTGGCATTCCCGAAGCCGTCACGTGGATTATCGCGAAAAAGCCAGCGTTGGCGCGAAACGCAGCGGGTCGGGGCATGCTTATTCTGGGCATCGCCGGACTATTCGCGACCGCCGCCATCGTCTTTTCACCACCTTTGTTGAGTGGTGGCGACCCGAGCGTTCAGCTACTGATCGTGTTCGCCAGTCTGGCCATTGTGCCGAACCTTCTCGTGGGGATACTCCGCGGCGTTGCCTCGGCCACGAGCAGCTGGCGGCTCGTATCCACGGAACGCATTATCTCGTCGGTTCTGCGCCTCGCGGTCCTCATCCCGTTCTGGCTGACAGGAACGCTCACCCCGCTCGTAGCCACCATCACGGTCGCTGCCATGCCCGTGGTCGGCGCCTTTGTCTACATCGGGCGCATGCGCAGCCTCGACCCGCGCGCGCACGAGGTTCCGCCCGAAGCACGCATGCGCGGGCTCCTCAGCTACGGCAGCCGAATGTGGGTCGGTTCGCTGTCGGGCGTGCTCCTGACGCGTCTCGATCAGGTACTGCTGACGCCGCTCGCCGGTACCTACCAGCTCGGACTCTACGTCGTGGCGGTGAGCATCAGCGAGTTGCCGTTGATCATTCACCACGCGGTGCGTGATGTCTCGTTCGTCAACGAAGCGGCCAAGTCTAAGGATGAACGTCTCAGTTCGTCTGCCCGCATCTCGACGGCGCTCTCGGCACTGGCAGCGCTGGTGCTCGGCGTGTCCATGCTGTGGTGGCTGCCGTTTCTGTTCGGGGAAGGCTTTCGTGAATCGATTCCGATTGCCGCAGTACTCCTCGTAGCCGTTGTGCTGCTCACGCCGGGTTCCATTGCTGGCGCCGGGCTTAGCGCGCGCGGCCGCCCCGGGCTGCGCAGCATCGCACTGACCATTTCGTGCGTCATCAACATTGTGATGCTAATCATCCTCGCGCCGCTGCTGGGGGCGATGGGAGCGGCGCTCACGACGCTCGCGGGCAACATCATCACGAGCAACCTCAACCTGCTGTTCCTGTCGCGGGTGTTTGGAATCGGAATGCTGCAGTTCTACGGTCTGCGTCGTTCAGACATCGCCACCATCGGCCGCTACGGTAAGCGGATACTGCGGCGCAAGACGCGCTGACCGGGTACGTACGTTAGCTGGCGAAGCGGTCGGTGGCCTCGATAATGGCGTCCAGGATTCCGGGTTGGTCGAAGGCATGGCCGGCGTCGGGGATCAGCTTGAATTCCGCCTCCGGCCAGTTCTTGTACAGGTCCCAGGCGGTGAAGGCCGGCGTGCACATGTCGTAGCGGCCCTGCACGATGACACCGGGGATCTCGGCGAGCCGGGAGGCGTTGTCGATCAGCTGGTTCGGCGTGAACCAGCCCCTATTGGCGAAGAAGTGGTTCTCGATGCGGGCAAAGGCCACAGCGAAGGCTGGGTCGGAGAAGTGCGCGATCTTGTCTGGCTCCTGCAGCAGGGTGATCGTGGAGGATTCCCAGGTGGCCCAGGCCACGCCGGCGCGTTCGCGCACGAACTGGTCCGGGTCGTGCAGCAGCCGACCGTAGGCCGCGATCAGGTGGCCGCGTTCGTTTTCGGGGACCGGCGCGAGAAACGATTCCCACAGATCGGGGTAGATTGCCGCGGCGCCCCCCTCGTAGAACCAGTCGAGTTCGACCGGGCGAAGGGTGAAGATGCCGCGCACGACGAGTTCGGTGACCTGGGCGGGGTGGGTCTCGGCGTAGGCGAGCGCGAAGGTGCTGCCCCAGGATCCGCCGCAGACCAGCCAGCGGTCGATGCCGAGGTGCTCGCGCAGTTTTTCCAAGTCGGCGACGAGAGTCCACGTGGTGTTCACGCTCAGGTCAACGTCGGGCTCGCTCGCGTGCGGCGTGCTGAGACCGCAGCCACGCTGGTCGAACAGAATGATGCGGTACTTCGCCGGATCGAATACCCGACGCTGGTCCGGGCCGGACGCGCCACCCGGGCCGCCGTGCAGATACACCGCGGGCTTGCCGTCGGGGTTGCCCGAGGCTTCCCAGTAGATGGTCTGGTTGTCACCGACATCGAGCATGCCGGTTTCGTAGGGTTCAAGCTCGGGGTAGAAGGTTCGCATGCTTCGAGCCTATGCCCCTCGTGTGCGCGGCCCCGGATCAGCTGCCGACGAGTCCCACCTCGTAGGCCAGAATGACCGCCTGCACCCGATCGCGCAGCCCGAGCTTGTGCAGGATTCGCCCGACGTGGGTTTTCACCGTCGATTCGGAGAGAAAGAAGCGTTCGGCCAATTCGGTGTTGGAGAGCCCCTCGGCGATGGCCAGAAAAACCTCGGTTTCACGGTCGGTGAGCGCCGCGAGCGCCATGGCATTGGAGGCCCCTCCCGTCTCGGGCTGCGGCAATTTGGTGCCGAACAGGTCGAGCAGGCGCCGGGTCACCCGCGGTGAAACGGATGCCTCACCCGAGACCACCGTGCGGATCGCGGCGATCAGCTCCCCGGGTTCGGCGTTTTTCAGCAGGAACCCGCTAGCACCGGCGCGCAAACCACCGAAGGCGTACTCGTCGAGGTCGAAGGTGGTGAGGATGATGATGCGGGTCTCCGGCTGGGCGGCCATGATCTGCCGGGTCGCCTCGATGCCGTCGACGCCGGGCATGCGCACGTCCATCAGGACCACATCGGGATTCAGCCTGGCTGCGAGGGCGATCGCCTGCGCGCCGTCGCTCGCTTCGCCGACGACGGTGAAGTCGTCTTCGGCCTCCAGCACCATGCGAAAACCCACGCGCAACAGGGCCTGGTCATCGACCAGCAGGATACTGATCGGTGCGGAACGGGGAGTCATTGTTCGTCCTCAAAGTTCAGGGTCGCGTGTACGCGCCAGCCGTCGCGGAGTCCCGGCGCTGCCTCAAAGGTTCCGCCATAGATCGCCACGCGTTCCTGCATTCCGATCAAGCCGCGCCCGAAACCGCGAACGCTTGCCACTGCCGCATGCCGCATGCCGCATGCCGCATGCCGCCCATTGTCGCTGATCGTGACCTGGGCGGCACCGGGCGACGATTGCAGGCGCACGACCACCCGGGTCGGAGTGTTCGCATAGCGCAACACGTTGGTCAGCGACTCCTGGATGAGCCGAAAAATCGTCAGCTGCACGCTCACATTGCTCGGCTCACGCCCGCTGCGTTCCAGAACAACGGGAAGCCCGGTCGACCGAAACGATTCCACGAGGTCGGCCAGCTCGTCGATGCCCGGCTGCGGAGCGCGCGGGGCCGGGTCGGTGTCCACCTCAAGCACCCCAAGTAGCCGGCGCATCTCGGACATGGACCGGCGCCCAGTGGCCGCGACGTCGAGCATCGCCGCGCGGGATCGCTCCACGTCTTTGGGGGCGATGGCGTGGGCACCGTCGGCGAGCGCCACCATGACCGAGAGGCTGTGGGCGACCACATCGTGCATTTCGCCGGCGATTCGGGCGCGCTCGGAGATGCGGGAGAGCTGCGCCTGCTGGTCGCGTTCGCGGGTCAGCTGCGCGGCCAAATCCAGCAGCGACGAGACGTAGCGCTTGCTGTTGCCCATATTTACGCCGACCAGGGTCGCGGCGAGCAGCATGATCGCCACCTGGACCGCGACCGGAATCCAGGGAACCTCGTCGGGATTATCGGTGAGCCAGGCGGCCAGTCCGGCCAGCAGAACGGATGCGCTGAAACCGGTCCACGCGCTGCGCACGTCCGAATACACCGCGACCGCGTAGAGCGCCAGGAGCTGGGCGATGAGGTGCACTTCGCCGTAGTCGGCGAAGGTGAGCAGGCCGATCCAGGTCAGGGCCAGGACGAGCCGCGGCATCCGTCGGCGAAAGAACAGTGCGACGGCCAGCAGCAGCATGAGGCCGGCATTGAGCAACGCGTCCGGGAGCGGAGCCGGGTCATCGTCGAGCAGGTTGAGCACCAGGGTGAGCACCATCGGAACGACGTAAATCGCCGCGACGAGGCCGTCGGCCAGATGGGGATGCCTGGTCCAGAACCGCCGCACGATTCCGGGCGGGGTGGGCAGGCGCAGGTCTCCCCCCGGCGCCAGAGTGCGCCCGGGGGGAGAGGTGGTGGTGCTCATCTATCGACTCTACGGGTCGTGGCGCCTCAGGCGTCCCGGCGCTTGAGCAGCAGCGCGGCAACGCCGAGGCTCACGACCACCCAGGCGAGCACGATCAGGAAGCCCTGCCAGGATTCCATGGCGTTCGGGGTGATCATCGTCGCACCGGCCACGGTGAAGAGGTAGGGCACGATGTCGGCGATCCACTCAACGAACATCGACAGCACGGCCAACACCGTCGGCAGGAGCAGGGTGATTCCGAGCACCGTGGCAATGCCGCCGGCGCTGCTGCGCAGAATCGTGCCGATGCCGAGGGCGAACACGGCGATGATCGCGAGGAACAGCGCGTTACCGAGCAGCGGCAAAAACACCTTGGTGTCGAACAGGCTCGCACTCAGGTCCTTGGCGCCCAGGATGGGCATGGCCACGAGGAACGATCCGACCACGCTGATCAGGCCGACCAGGAAGGTGAACCCGAACAGCACGACGACCTTGGCCCAGAGTGCGGGCAGACGATTGGGCACCGCGGTCAGCGTCGACTTGATCATGCCGCTGGAGTATTCGCCGCTGATCGAGAGTACGCCGAGGACGGCGACAATCAGCTGGCCAAGTCCGAGACCGGTCGTGGAGACGAGCACGAACATTTGCGCACTCTCCACGGCCATGGGGGCACCGGTGGTCGGATCGAATCCGGCCGTTGACGCCGACATGGCGAACGACATCAGCACGGCGATGCCGAGCGAGACCACGACAACGAGCGAGAGCGTCCAGTAGGTGGAGCGCAGGCTCCACAGCTTGATCGATTCGGAGCGGAGCAGGCCGGTGATGTTGAGCCCGGATCCGGTCGGCACGAAGGAGGTGCGGGCTGCGGACGGCAGGACGGGGTTGGTCAGGGTGCTCATCGGGCAACCTCCGCTTCGGTGTGAGAGGACGCATCACCGGTGCGATACTCCACCTCGTTCTGGGTGAGTTTCATGTAGGCGTCCTCGAGCGAGGCGCTCACCGCGGAGAGTTCGTGCAGAGAGATTTGAGCATCGGCGGCGCGGTCGCCGATCTCGTTGACAGTCAGTCCGCTGATCTCGAGCACGTCCTGCTCGATGTTGGTGATGGTCACATCCGGCTGGGCGAGCAGAGTGGCCAGAGCTGCGGTGTGCGGAGTGCGCACGCGAACCGTGTTCTGCGCGGCCGAGGCGATAATGTCGGCGACCGAGGCATCCGCTATCACCCGGCCTCGACCGAGCACGATGATGTGGTCGGCGGTGAGGGCCATCTCACTCATGAGGTGGGAAGAGAGGAGCACGGTGCGGCCCTCGGCGGCGAGCTGCTTGGTGAGCTTGCGCACCCACTGCACGCCCTCGGGGTCGAGACCGTTGACCGGCTCGTCGAGAATGAGGGTGGCCGGGTCGCCGAGCAGCGCGGCGGCGATGCCGAGGCGCTGGCCCATGCCGAGGGAGAAGCCGCCGACGCGTTTGCGGGCGACGGATTCGAGGCCGGTGAGGTTAATCACCTCGTGTACTCGGCTGGTGGGGATATTGTGAGTGGCGGCCATGGCGCGCAGGTGGTTGTAGGCGCTGCGTCCGGTGTGCACAGCCTTAGCGTCGAGCAGCACGCCCACTTCGCGCAGCGGCGCCTTGTGTTCGTGGTACGGCTTGCCGTTAACGATGACGGAGCCGGCGCTGGGCTTGTCCAGACCGACGATCATGCGCATGGTGGTGGACTTGCCGGCGCCGTTCGGCCCGAGAAAGCCGGTGACCTTGCCCGGCTGCACCGTGAAGTCGACCGCGTCGACCGCGGTCTTGCTTCCGTAGCGCTTGGTCAGGGACTGTGCCTGGATCATGCCTGCCTCATTCCGTTGATGGGTGAGGCCCTGTTTTCGTACGCTGAAGCCCCCATACCAAACGGTATGGTTTGTGACCTCTGTGGCGCATCAACCATGGGGATGGTTGTGCACCATCCCCGTCGTACCTGGGTACGACGGGGCCCGGCTATTTCTTGACCGGCTTTTCAGGGGTTGGCGCGGTTCCGGAGGCACGCTGGGCGGCGTAGTAGTCGCGGGCTTCATTCTGGCGCTCACGTTCGGCACCGCTCGCGATCGTGGCTCGGAGGTGGTCCTGCGAGTAGCCGAACGCGTCGACGAGGTCCTGGGCGTGCGGGCGAATGCGGGCGATCAGCCGATCGATGTAGGCGGTGACGGCCTGGGCGCGCTGGGCGGAGAGCCGGCCGTGGATGAGGTACCAGGCCAGGTTCTTCTCGACCAGGCCGAGGCCGAACAGGTCGCGCAGCCAGGTGAGTACCTGCTTGGTGCCAGCGTCGTCGGTGTGCTCGAGTGCCCGGGTGAACGATTCCCACTGCAGCAGTTCGCCGTGGGCACGGGCAGCTTCGATGAGCTCGTTCTGGTGCGCGTTGAACAGGTCGGCCGCCTGCTTCTTGGGCAGCTTGGTGGCGCCGCGCAGCTTTCCGGCCACCTCGGCGATCATGCTCTCGACCCGATCGGTGAGCAGCTCGCGCTGCACGTCGGCGTCCCGGAGGGCGCCGACGGAACGAGCCGTCGAACCCCGGTCGGCTACGGCCTGCGCGAGGGTGCGGAGGCCCGTGCCGTGGTAGGCGCGACCGGCGGCATGCTGCACGACGTAGCGGGCGAGGGCGCCGGCATCCGCTGTGGCGAATTTGCGGCTGTAATCGGTGAGTAGACGCTTGGCGACGAGCTGCAGCAGCACGTTGTTGTCTCCCTCGAAGGTTGCGAAGATGTCCAGGTCGGCGCGCAGCCCGACCAGGCGATTCTCGGCCAGGAAGCCGGCGCCGCCGCAAGCCTCGCGAGCTTCCTGCAGGGTGTCGAGCGCGTGCCAGGTGGAAAGTGGCTTGAGCGCCGCGGCGAGGGTTTCAAGGTCCTGCCGGTCGTCGTCGGTGTCGGCCTTGCCGCTGAACACCTCGTCGAACTTCACCAGGAACTCGTCGTGCGCGAAGGTCTGCGCGTAGGTCGTGGCGAGGCGCGGAAACAACCGGCGCTGGTGCCGCTGGTAGTCGAGGATGACCTCTTCATCGGTGTCGCTGCCCGCGGTGAACTGACGACGCTGGCTCCCATAGGTGATCGCGATGGTCAGCGCCAAAGCGGATGCCGCGGTGGCGGCCCCGTCGAGCGACACGCGACCCTGCACCAGCGTTCCCAGCATGGTGAAGAAGCGGCGGCCGGGGCTTCCAATCGGGCTGGAGTAGGCGCCGTCTTCTGCAACGTCGCCGTAGCGGTTGAGCAGATTTTCGCGCGGGATACGCACGTTGTCGAAGTGCAGTCGACCGTTGTCGATGCCGTTGAGTCCGCCCTTGAGGCCGTCGTCTTCGCCGCCGACGCCGGGCAGAAAGTCACCGTGCTCGTCGCGAATGGGCAGATAGAAGGCGTGCACGCCGTGATTGACGCCCTGGGTGATGAGCTGGGCGAACAGCACGGCCGCGATGCCGTCCTTCGCGGCGTTGCCGAGATAGTCCTTCCAGGCGGCGCGAAAAGGGGTGTTGATGACGAACTCGCCGGTGGCCGCGTCGAAGGTTGCGGTGGTGCCGATGCTCGCGACGTCGGAGCCGTGCCCGATCTCCGTCATGGCGAACGCACCGGGAACGCTCAGGTCCATGATGCCGGGGAGGTACTTGTCGTGGTGCGGCTTGGTGCCGAGGTGCAGCACGGCAGCGCCGAACAGCCCCCACTGCACTCCGCCCTTGATCTGCAGGCTAGGGTCGGCGATGACGAGTTCTTCGAAGCCGGCGATGTTTCCACCGTGGTCGTCCTGCCCGCCAAGGTGCTTGGGGAAGGCGCGCAGCACGTGGCCGTTGGCGGCGAGCACCTTGAGCTGTTCGAGCACGCGCAGGCGGTGGTCGGCCATCGAGAGGCCTTCAATGCGCTGCATGTCGGGGCGGGCGGTCACCTCGCGTGCCTTCAGCCGCACGTCGGCCCAAGTGCCGAGCAGTTGTCGTCCGAGTTGTTCGACGTTGACCACGGGGGCGGCCTCGTCGCCGATGGATTTGATGGGGCCGGTATCGACGCCGACCTCGAGGCTGGGGTCGATCGTCGCCGATCGGAGGTTGGAGCGCTGGGCCGTGTCTACCATCATTGGTCCTAACTGATCGCACGAAAGTGGTGATCGCCACGATAGAACCACATGGTGCGGTCGCGAAATGCGCGGTGCGGGGGCCACAACGATATATGCCGTCTACGGCATCCGTTTTGTAGGATCAGTACAACTGCAAGCTGCGTGGACTGTGATCCCCCACAAGCAAGGTGGTCAGGCGGAGGCGGCGACGACCTCGAGCAGGGCCTCGCCGTAGGCTTCGAGCTTCTTGGCACCGATGCCGGTGATGCCGTCGAGCCCGGCAAGGGTGGTGGGGCCGGCCGCGGCGACGGCGATCAGGGTGGCGTCGCCGAACACGATGTAGGCGGGCACGCCCTGCTCCTTCGACTCCGCCGAGCGCCAAACCCGCAGCGCTTCGAACAGTGTCTCCTGCATGCGGCTGAGGTCGGCGGCAGCGACCTTGGCGGCGCTCGGGCGGCGGGCCGCGCTTGAGCGCGCGGGGCGGTCGGGTTCGCGCCGCAACTGCACGTCGCGACGACCGCCGAGAACGTCGGCGGCCGCATCCGTCAGAATGAGGGTGCCGTACTCGCCGGACGTGGCGAGCAGACCCTGGGCGAGCATCTGGCGCACGACGCCGCGCCAGGCCTGGTCGCTGAGGTCGGCGCCCAGGCCCCAGGTACTCAGTTCGGTGTGCCGATACTGGGTCGCGCGAGGGGTTTCCTTGCCACGGAGGATGTCGATGAGGTGGCCGGCGCCGAACTTCTGGTTGCGTTCGCGGTGCAGGCGCACGATGGTGGAGAGCAGTTTCTGGGCGGGGATAGTGCCGTCCCAGGCCTCCGGTGGCTCGAGGCACGTGTCGCAGTTGCCACAGGGCTCACTGGTCTGGCCGAAGTAGCGCAGCAGATTGACCCTGCGGCAGTGCACGGTTTCGCACAGGGCAAGCATGGCGTCGAGATGGGCGGACAGTTTGCGCCGATGGCTGAGATCGCCGGGCGACTCGTCGATCATGCGGCGCTGCTGCACCACGTCTTGCAGGCCGTAGGCGAGCCAGGCCGTGGCCGGTGCGCCGTCGCGTCCGGCGCGACCGGTCTCCTGGTAGTAGCCCTCGACCGCTTTGGGCAGGTCTATATGGGCGACGAAGCGCACGTCCGGCTTATCGATTCCCATGCCAAACGCGATCGTGGCGACGATGACGACGCCCTCCTCGCGGAGGAATCGGGACTGAGTGCGGGCGCGCAGGCCGGCATCGAGCCCGGCGTGATACGGCAGGGCGTTCACACCGTTCTGACGCAAAAACTCTGCCGTCTGGTCGACGGTTTTGCGGCTGAGCGCGTAGACGATTCCGGCGTCACCGGGGTGCTCGGTCTTCAGGAAGGACAGCAGTTGCTTGCGCACCTCGGACTTGCCGACGATGCGGTACTGAATATTGGGCCGGTCGAAGCTTGCCACGAAGTGTTTCGCATCGCCCATCTGCAGGCGGGTGGTGATCTCCTGATGGGTGGCATCCGTCGCGGTGGCGGTGAGGGCGATGCGCGGAACGTCGGGCCAGCGGTCGGCGAGTTCGCTGAGCGCCAGGTAGTCCGGCCGAAAATCGTGGCCCCACTGCGACACACAGTGGGCTTCGTCGATGGCGAACAGGGCGATGGTTCCGCGGTCGAGCAGACGCTTGGTGGCCTCGTTGGAGAGGCGCTCGGGGGCGACGTAGAGCAGGTCGAGGTCGCCGTTGAGGTAGTCGCGTTCGACCTGGCTGCGGGTGGCGGGATCCTGGCTGGAGTTGAGGAATTCGGCGCGCACACCGACAGCGGTGAGGGCATCGACCTGGTCCTGCATCAGGGCGATCAGCGGCGAGACGACGATGCCGGTGCCAGCCCGCACGAGCGCGGGAATTTGGTAGCACAGGCTCTTGCCGCCGCCGGTTGGCATGAGCACGACGGCGTCCTTGCCGTCGACGACCTGCGCGATAATTTCGGCCTGATCGCCGCGGAACGTGTCGTAGCCAAACACGGTGTGCAGGGCTTCGGCTGCGGTCTTGAATTTGCGGGTCGCGGCGCGCACAGGTACAGCGGCGCGGGCTGCGGGGCCGTTGGCTTGATTCAACGCGGATGCTGCACCCGAGTAGGCCGGCTGCCGCTGGAACTGCTGGTCGCCGAACTGCCGGTCGCCGAACTGCCGGTCCGCCTCGGGCGGCGGTGCGTCGTAGTCGTCGGGGGCGTCGAAATCACTCGGGCCGTCGAATTCACTCGGTACAGCAACGTCGCGGGGTGCTTCGACGTCGTCGGGGTTCCCGGGCAGCTCAGCGTTCCAACTCACCTGCCTAACTGTACCCGGGGCCCCTGACACGTTGCCCCGCGCGCCAACACCCCCCGCGAGACGTTGAAGTGCGGGGAGGGCGGGCGAAAGCTAGCGGCTGCGCTTGCGGCGGCGGAGGAGAAGCAGGGCTGCTGCTCCGGCCAGGACCACAGCGCCGAGAATCCCCCCGATCCAGGCAGGGGTGCTGTCGCCAGCAGCATCAGTCGAGCCGAGGTCTGCGGGGGGCGAGGTCTCGGCATCCGTCGTGACGGCATCCGCTTTCGTGCCGCAGGTTGGAGCAGTGGCGGCCCCGTCGGCGAGCACCTGGTCGGCGGCCGGCTGCCAGTCGAAGGTGTACTCGTCGGAGATAGGGTGGCCGTCGATGGAAACCGTCTGCCAGATCACCGTGTACTGCCCGGCAGCGCCGAGCTGCGCTGTCGTTTCGACTGTGGCACCGGAGACAGTGCCGCACCCGTCGCCATAGAAGAGCGGTGCGTCGGCCGGGCCGGTCACGACCATGGCGCTGCCCTCGCCGGTTCCGCCGAGATCGAGGAGCCGATCGCTCGTGGTGACCGAGAATTCACCGGGCTGCTCGGTCACGACCGAGCCGCCCTCCGGTGAGGAACCAATCTCGTCGTTGTGGGCCGACGCCGGGGCCGTGCCCCAGCCGAGAGCCAGGGCGATAATGGCGGCCGCGAACAGAGTGCGAGCGGTCGTGGCAGCAGATTTAGGGGTCGTGACCTTCATGATTGTCCTTAAACGTGGGGTGCCCGCGCTACTCGAACAGTGCAGGGCAATGCCTCTGCTACTCATTCGGTGCGGTGGGCTAAATGGTCTGGTTGCGGTTTAAGCTGCGAGAGCGAAAACCGGCGGGCCACGATGGCGCATCGCCGACAGCACCAGAACCAGGTCGCGCGGGGTGAGCACCGGCGCGACGTTCCCAATGCGCTGCGGGGCCGCCATCGGCACGGCCAGTTGGGCGGGCACGAACAGCGTGCGGATGCCGAGGCGAACGTTTTCGACGAGACTCCAGAACGCGCGTTCGGCGAAACGCAGCGCCAGAATCGTGACGATCGCGGCCCCGCCATGGGCGAGCCACATGGCCGCACCATCGTGTGAGACGGGGGCGGTCGCGCCCAGGCCCATCGGGTCGATCAGACCGGGCAGGGCAGCGTGCTGGTGGATGGCCGACGCGGCGATGGCGTCAGCTCCGAGCATGCCTCCGGTTGCCCCAAGCGAAAACAGCCCGTGAAAGATAACCTGGCTGACCAACACCGACACGGCACCGCGCCAGAAGGACAGGGTACGGCCGGCGAGCGCGATGCAGACCATTCCGGCGAAGGCGAGCGACACGACGACGGCCAGGAGGCTCGGCGCCGAGCCGCCACCCAGGGTGTGCGACAGGGCCGCGACAAAGGTCGAGAACGCTGCGACAATCCAGCCGCGCGCGAAGCGGGCCCAGCGTGTGTGCATTTGGTCCCTCTCCGGTCTCCTCCACAGTAGCCGACCGTCCTTGGAGAGAGGCGATGCACTCGAGTCCCTGGACCACGATCAACGCGAAGAGATCCCGCCCGAATTGGCCGCAATCCCAGCTGGGGACGGGTCAGGCGCGGCCGGTGAATGCGGGCTTGCGCTTCTCCTGGAACGCGGCGAAGCCCTCGCGGTAGTCGCCGGTAGCGCACAGCGCGGCCTGGGCGGCGGTTTCGTCGCTCATGCTCTGCCAGAGTCCGAGGCGTTCGTCTCGCAGTGACTGCACGAGCGCTTTGCTCGCGAGAAAGGCCTGCGTTGCACCGGATGCCGCGCGAGCGGCCGCCTGCATCGTCACCTCGGTCAGCTCCCCGGCCGGAAAGACCTGGCTGAACAGGCCGCCCGCGACGGCCTCCGCCCCCGACATCAGCCGGCCGCTGTAGATCAGGTCGAGGGTGCGGTGGGCGCCGAGCCGTTCCATGAACAGGGCGTGTCCACCCGAGTCGAGCGTGGCGCCGAGGTTCGCAAACGGCGAGCCGATCTTGGCGGTGTCGGCGACGTAGACAACGTCGGTCGCGATGAGCAAACCGAGTCCGACGCCAAGGCAGGCGCCGTGGGCGGCCGCGAAGGTCGGTGCCGGAAACCGGCTCATCCGCTGAAGCAGCGGCGTGACGAGGTCGCCGAGGTAGCCGAGCACATCGTCGGTGCGCGGATCGACCGCGGAAATATCCCGGCCGGCGCAGAAGGCCCGGCCCTCGCCGCGGAGTACCAGCGCGCGCACCCCGCCTCGCTCAGCCTCCTGGTAGGCCGCGTCGAGTCCGACGATCGCTGCCTCATCGAGGGCGTTGAGCTTGTCGGGCGCGTTCAGCACCACGTGGGCGACGTCGTTGTCTATTGAGAGCTCGATCACGGCATCCGCTTTCTTGGTATCGGTTAGACGTCATAGTCGACGACGACGGTGTCGGTGGTCGGGTGCGACTGGCAAGTCAGGACATAGCCGCGGGCGAGTTCTTCGGGCTCGAGCGCGTAATTCTCGGTCATGGTGACGTCACCGCTGACCAGTTTGGCGCGGCAGGTGCCGCAGACTCCGCCGGCGCAGGCAAACGGCACGTCGGGCCGCACCCGCAGGGCGGCGTTCAGGATGCTCTCGTTCGCATTGACCGGCGTTGTGACCGTGTTGCTCTGGCCGTCGAGGGTGAACTCGATCTGGAACGTCCTGTCACCGGTGCCGATGATGACCGGCCGGCCGCGATCGCCGTTGGCCGCCGAGGGCTCCCCGGTGGTGAACAGTTCGAAACGTACGTGCGCGCGGTCGACGCCGGTGCTTTCGAGCGTGTCACGGCACAGCTGCACGAGTTCGAAGGGGCCGCACAGAAACCACTCATCGACGGTGGCCGGGCGCAGAATGGTGTCGAGCATGCGCCGAAACTTCTCTTCGTCGATGCGGCCGGAGAGCAACGAGGATGAGCGCTGCTCGCGGGAGAGCACGTGGTAGAGCGCGAGGCGGGCCGGGTAGCGGTCCTTGAGCTCGGCCAGTTCGTCGAGGAACATCACGTCGAGCGCGGTGCGGTTGGTGTAGACGAGGGTGAACATCGAGGTGTCAGAAGCGGCGAGAACGGTGTGCGCGAGGGCCATCAGCGGGGTGATTCCCGAACCGGCGGCCACGCCGACGACGTGTTTGTGATCGAGATTGCGCAGGTTTGAGGTGAAGCTGCCCTGCGGGCTCATCACGTCGAGTTCGTCGCCGGCGTGCAACTCGCTGTTGGCCCAGGTGGAGAACGCACCGCCGAGGTCGCGCTTGATCGCAACACTGATTTGACCGAATGCCTCCGGCCGGCAGATCGAATAGCTGCGGCGCAGTTCCTGGCCGTCGATCGTGGCCCGTAGGGCGAGGTGCTGGCCGGGCAGGTAGTCGAACGCGCCCTGCAGTTTGGGCGGAACGGTGAAGGTGACCTCGACGCTGTCGGCGGTGAGTGGGCGCACTTCGGCTACGGTCAGGGTGTGGAAACGCGCGCGGTGCTTGACCGGCGCCAGGGTGGTGGCGCCCTCGTTCGTGGATTCGAGACGTGTTGCAGCCATTAGAGCACCTTGAAGTAGTCGAACGGCTCGAGGCAATCTCGGCATTCGTAGAGGGACTTGCAGGAGGTGGATCCGAAGTGTGCGAGCTCGCGGGTGTTCAGCGAGGAACAGCGCGGGCATTTCACGGCCATTTTCAGGCGGATTGGGCCGGCCGGACCGGAGCCGCGTACGGTCGCATGCCCGGTCGGAGCCGCGATGCCATACTCGCGGAGCTTGTTCTGGCCGATCTCGCTCATCCAGTCGGTGGTCCACGCCGGGCTGAGCACCAGCCGAACCGAGACGTTCTCGTACCCGGCGCTCGTGAGCACCGCGAGAACGTCGTCGCGCATGGCGTCCATCGCGGGGCATCCGCTATAGGTCGGGGTCAGAGTGACCGCGACTGCCTCGGTACCGTCGGCGTCGCTGATGACGTTGACCCCGCGCAGCACGCCGAGGTCTTCGATGGTGAGCACCGGAATCTCGGGATCGACGACCTGGGCGGCGATGGTCCAGGCAGCCAGCGAGGCCGCGTCGGTGGGACGCGGGCGGGCGACAGCTTCGTGCATCTGGGTGGTCACCAGGACGCTCCGGGGTGGGCGCGGGTGAGCACCTGCATTTCGGCGAGAAGAAAGGCGAGGTGTTCGGAGTGCTTGCCGGTGCGGCCACCGCCGGAGGCGACGAATCCCACCGGAATGTCGAGTTCGGCTTCGGCGAGCACCGGCGCGATGGCGGAGTCGAACGCGGGGCGCAGGCTCGACGGGCGAACCGCGATTCCCTCGAGGCGGTCGATGAGCGGGTCATCGCGAAAGATCTCTTCGACGTAGGGCCACAGGTCACTCATCGCGGTGATCATGCGGCGGCGCGATTCGTCGGTGCCCTCCGCGAGGCGCAGCACCCACTGGGTGGAGTGGTCGCGGTGGTAGTCAACCTCTTTCACCGCCTTGGCGGCGATCGCGGCGAGGGTTGGGTCAGCGGATGCCCGCAGCCGGCTGTACAGCTCGAACAGGTAGTGGGACACGACGAACTGGCGCGCGATCGTGTGTGCGAAGTCACCGTTGGGCTGCTCGACAATGTGCAGCGAACGAAAATCGGGCTCGGTGCGCCAGTAGGCGAGGTCGTCTTCGCTGCGGTCCGTTGCGGTGCCGGCGTAGTGCAGCAGGGACCGGGCGTGCCCGATCAGGTCGAGGGCGACGTTGCCGAGGGCAACATCTTCTTCGAGTTCGGGAGCGCGGGAGATCCAGGCGCCGAGTTGCTGGGCCAGGACGAGTGAGTCGTCACCGAGCCACACCGCGTATTCAGCGATGTCGGCTGTGGCGACGGACGGGCCCTCGATCAGCTCGGCGTCGAGGGTGGTGACTTCGACGGCGACGTGGCCGTGAACATCCGCTTCAGCGCTGTCATTGTTCGCAGTGTCGTCATTCACAGGTGTTTCACTCCCTCGCTCTTGGAGTAGTAGCTCGCGTGGCGGTAGTTCTTGCCGGCGGGCGATTCGAAGAAGGCGCCCTTGGCGTCAGGGTCACTCGTGGTAATGGCGGCCGCGGGTACGACCCAGACCGAGACGCCCTCACTACGCCGGGTGTACAGGTCTCTGGCGTTGCGCACGGCGAGGGTCTCGTCGGGGGCGTGCAGCGAGCCGACGTGCACATGGCTGAGGCCACGGTTGGAGCGCACGAAGACCTCCCAGAGGGGCCAGATTTCTGCGGCTGAGTCGCCGGGAGTGGTCATGAGGCTGCCATTTCTTCAGTTCGTGCGGACTGTTTACGTGCATAAGCCGCGGCTGCTTCGCGCACCCATTGGCCCTCGTCGTGGGCGTCGCGGCGACGCTGCAGACGCTGGGCGTTGTTCGGGCCGCGGCCGGCAAGCACCTCGTGGAACTCGGTCCAGTCGATCACGCCGAGATCCCACTGCTGGGTTTCCTCGTTGAAGTGCAGGTCGGGGTCCGGCAGGGTTACGCCGAGCACGGCGGCCTGCGGAACGAGCATATTCACGAAGCGCTGGCGCAGCTCGTCGTTGGAATGACGCTTGATCTTCCAGACCATCGACTGCGCTGAGTTGGGCGAGTCATCATCGGGCGGGCCGAACATCATCAGCGCAGGCCAGTACCAGCGATTGACCGAATCCTGGGCCATTTGGCGCTGCTCGTCGGTGCCCTGCATGAGCTCGAGCAGAATCTCGAAACCCTGGCGCTGATGAAAAGATTCTTCCTTACAAATGCGCACCATCGCGCGGCCGTAAGGGCCGTAACTGGCCCGGCACAGCGGCACCTGATTGCAGATGGCAGCGCCATCGACGAGCCAGCCGATCGAACCCATGTCAGCCCAGCTCGGGGTCGGATAGTTGAAGATCGACGAGTAACGCGCCTTGCCGGCGATGAGGGCATCCGTCATGTCATCGCGGGTAGCGCCGAGGGTCTGCGCGGCGGAATAGAGGTAGAGACCGTGGCCGGCTTCGTCTTGCACCTTGGCCATCAGGATGGCCTTGCGCTTGAGGCTCGGGGCGCGGGTGATCCAGTTGGACTCGGGCTGCATGCCGATGATTTCGGAGTGCGCGTGCTGCGAGATCTGGCGCACGAGCGACTTGCGGTAGCCCTCGGGCATCCAATCGCGCGGCTCAATGCGCGAATCGGCTTCAAGCAGATCGTTGAACTGCTGTTCCTCGACACTGATTGCGGCGGGGACGCTCATATCGGGCGTGATGGTGCTTGTCATCATCGGCTCCTGGTCTTCGTTGACTGCGGTGGTCGGATCTTTATCGTGTACAAGCTGGTGGCGCTAAGGTAATGCACGTCGAGAATTTTGCACACTGAACGGCATTCTATTACCAACCGATCGTTCAGTTAGTATATAGTCTCATTATTGGGCGGGCAACCCCCGCTTGAACGGCAACTCAACGAGGAGATCCGAATGACCCAAGCCGCATCCGCCGGTAGCCAGGCCATGATGCAGCGCGACCGGGCATCCGCTTCTCTCGGAATGATCGTGCACCGTAACGAGCCGGGCCACTCGGTGGTCTCGATGGTGGTGCGCGACGACATGCTCAATGGTTTCGATGTCACCCACGGCGGTTTCATCTTTGCTCTCGCCGACACGGCCTTCGCCATCGCCTGCAACGACTCGCATCACGTAACGCTCGCCGCCGGCGCCGACATCATTTTTCTGAAGCCGACCACGAGCGGCCAGAACCTAACCGCAACCGCGCTGTTGCGGGTCAAGAGCGGCCGAAGCGGCATCTACGACGTACGGGTGACCATCGACGACGACGTCACGGTCGCCGAATTTCGCGGCCGAAGCCGCACCACCAACTTGCCCGTTCCCGTTCGCACCTACCTCTAACCCTTCCGGAAGGCACCATGTCAACGCTGACCAAGACCCGTCTGCACGCACCGGCACTCGAGGAGCTCGACGCAGCAGAACGCCTGGACCACGACGAGATTCGCGCGCTGCAACTGATTCGCCTCAAGCACACCGTGCGGCACGCCTATCAGAACGTACCTCTCTATACGCGCAAATTTGATGCGGTCGGTGTGCACCCGGACGATATTCGCACCCTCGAAGACGTCGCCTTGCTGCCATTCACGACCAAGGAAGACCTGCGGATCTCGTACCCGTTCGGCATGTTTGCGGTACCGATGCACCAGGTCGCACGCATTCACACTTCCTCGGGAACGACCGGCCTGCCGACCGTGGTCGGTTACACCAAGAATGACCTCGCGATGTGGGCGGGACTGGTCGCCCGCAGCCTGCGCGCCTCGGGTGTGCGCCCCGGCATGAAGGTGCACAACGCGTACGGCTACGGCCTGTTCACCGGAGGGCTGGGCGCCCACGCCGGCATCGAAGCACTCGGTGCCTGCGCCATTCCCATGTCGGGTGGACAGACCAATAAGCAGGTGCAGATGATCACTGACTTCGAGCCCGACATCATTCTGTCAACGCCGAGCTACCTCCTCACGATCACCGATGCCATGGTGGCGGCCGGCCTCGACCCGCGCCGTTCCAGTCTCAAAGCCGGCGTGCTCGGTGCCGAACCGTGGACCAACCAGATGCGCCTCGAGCTGGAAGACCGTCTCGACTTCGACGCACTCGACATCTACGGCCTCAGCGAAGTCATGGGCCCGGGGGTCGGTAATGAGTGCATCGAGTCCAAAGACGGCCCGCATCTCTGGGAAGATCACTTTCTGCCGGAGATCATCAATGGCGACACCGGACAGGGCCTGCCTGACGGTGAAACGGGTGAACTCGTGTTCACGTCGCTGACCAAGGAGGCATTTCCGGTCATTCGCTATCGCACCAGAGACCTGACTCGATTGCTTCCCGGTACCGCTCGACCAGGTATGCGCCGGATGGAGAAGATCACCGGTCGCAACGACGACATGATCATTCTGCGCGGGGTCAACCTGTTTCCGACCCAGATCGAAGAGATCGTGCTCGGCATCGAGCACCTCTCGCCGCATTTCGTGCTGGAACTGACTCGGCCCTCCCGCATGGACGAATTGACCGTGCGTATTGAACGGCACGAGCACTCCACCGATACGGAGTCAACGGTTGCCCGCGCCCTCCTCATTGCCCTGATCAAGGACCGGATCGGATCGAGCGTCAATGTACTCTTCGTCGAACCCGGAACCCTGGAACGCAGCACCGGAAAGCACAAGCGCGTGTACGACCTTCGCTAGTTTGTCGTGTCCGGACCGCCTGCGTGAGAGACTCAAGATCTATGTCTGACGTACACACCCCCAAGCGCGGGCGCCCCGGCTACGACCAGCGCGCCATCCTCGAGATCGCCGTCACCGCATTCAATGAATTCGGTTACGACGCCACCTCGATGGGAGTGCTCGCGACACGCCTCGCCCTGTCGAAAGCGGCCATCTACCACCACTTCTCCTCCAAGGATGAAGTGCTGCAGCTCGCCCTCGACGAGGCACTGAATGGTCTCGAGGGCGTCCTGCTTGAGTCCGGAGCGCTGACCGGAAGCGCCATCGACCGCCTGGCCTACGTGCTGCGGGGTGCCGTTCACGTTCTCACGTCGCGGCTTCCCTACGTCACATTACTGCTCCGCGTGCGCGGCAATACCGAGGTCGAGCGGCTGGCTCTCACGCGCCGTCGGGCCTTCGACCGCGCCGTATCGACACTGGTCATCGAGGCCAGCGATGCGGGTTCACTACGCAGCGACATCGATCCCCGCATCGTCACGCGCCTACTGTTCGGCATGGTCAACTCCATCGCCGAATGGTACCGCCCCGAAGGTACAGAGGATGCCGCCCAGCTCGCCGACGACGTCCTGGCCGTAGCCCTGGACGGCCTCCGCCGCCGCTAACTATTAGATAGCAAAGGCCACGCACTTATGTGCGTGGCCTCCTCTCTATCGTTGTCGCACATTAACGCAAAAAGGCCACCCTTTCGGGTGGCCTTTTTGTTTGTTTCTAAGTTAAGTCCGGCGGTGTCTTACTCTCCCACAGGGTCCCCC
>NZ_PJJT01000089.1:0-243624 GCF_002929615.1 Cryobacterium sp. M91
AAACCCCCGCCTACCGCCTCAACCAGCTACTTCTCGAAGCAAAAACCCCCGCGTTGCCCTGACCACTTGACTTTGCCGCCGGAATCGGGGTCAAACTCACGGCTCGGCGGCCGCGCCAGGGTCAAACTCACGGTTCGAGGGCGAGAGCCGTGGCCGCGGCCGATTAGCGCTCGAGCGGCTCGCCGAACAGTGCGAACAGCCAGACCACGATCGACAGGATCGTCATCCCCCAGGTCATCGCGCCCAAAAACAGTCGGGTAGAGATGGACGGACGAACCTCGGGTGAACCGCCTAGGTTGACAATCGGATCGTCGCGCAGCGAGCGGCGCACCTGGCTCCAGATCGGCGGAACGAGCACGAGCAGCGCGGAGACGATCACGATCGGCAGCGCCGGCAGGGCGAAGAGCTCCCTCGTGCCGCTCCACAGACTGAGGCCGATGGACGTACCGAACCCCAACAGTGCCGCAACCACGATCATCCAGGCGCGCGGACGCAGGCGTGCGAGCGCCTGGAGACATGTCGGTACGAGCACCACGACGATGCCCCCGGCAACGAATACCACGAGTGTTTTCAGGTCGATCTACACCGCCGCTCCGTGCACGAGCGGCAGCGCCGAGAGCAGAAAGCCGAAGAGTCCGAACACGCCGAGGCTAGCCCGCAGGTTCAAAGCGTTCACCGTGCGCAGCGGGATGGTCGGCAGGTTCAGTTCGGCTGCATAGCGCTTGGAGCTGCCGAAGCACTGCTCCGCACTCGTACCGGAATCGGCGAGAAACTCTCTGGCGCTGGCCAGGGCATCGCCGATTGCGTCACCCGGTACCCCGAGCAGCCGCAGCTCGATCGTGAATTCATCGAACCTGGTGGCGTCGTCGGTCGCTTTAGAGCGGATGTCGGTGCTTCCATTGTCGGGATCGCGCGGGTTGCTGGTCATCATGGCGAGCCTTTCACCTTGCTGAACGAGATTTCGCATTACTTGCCCGGGTAGAGGGCGAAGGTGAGCACGACGCTGATCGCGCCGTAGAACACCAGCATCCAGTTGATGGTGATGATCGAAAGGCGCACTTTCAGCGAGGGGCGCGGATCGGGCTCGGCACCCGGCTCAACGATCGGGTCAGGCCGCAGGGTATGGTGCACCTCGTTCCAGATGGGCGGTGCGATCAGCAGAATTCCGGCTCCGATGGCGATCGGCAGCGCCGGAACATTGAACAACACCGCCTGGCCCTGCCAGACGATGAGGGCAAAGGGACCGCCGCCGACAATCATCAACCCGAGCGCGATCAGCCACACCCGTGCTGGACGCGCGCGCACCAGCACGGGTATGAGTCGCGGGACCAGCGCCAGCGCCAGAATCATCCCGGCCAGCGAGAATAGCATCCACACCTTCACGACCAGAAGGTCGTCGCCACCCGCGAGGGGAAGGACCGCTTGCGCCAGCGTGACCAGCCCGATCGCCCCGATTCCGCTGTTCAGCAGCAGATCGCCTTTCGAGCCCTGAGACAACGGTACGGTCGGCAGGTCGAGTTCCGCGGCGTAGCTTTTGGGGCTGCCGAACGATTCGTCGGCGCGCGCACCGGAGTCGGCGAGAAACTCCCGAGCGCTCGCCACGGCATCGCCGATGGCGTCGCCGGGCACGTCGAGCAGGCGGAGTTCGATGGTGAACTGCTCAAGCCAGGCGGCGGTGTCGGCCTCGCGTGCAGTGTCAGCCAAGCGGATGCCGGCGGCGCGGGCATCCGCTTCGGCGCTGCCGGAGGCAGCCGGGCTGGAGTCGTGATCGCGCGGGTTGCTGGTCATCATGATTCGGCCGGCCCTTTCTGCAGGTGGTCGTGCACGGTGGTGGAGAAGCGCTGCCATTGGGCGGCCTGCTCGGTGAGCTCTTGCCGTCCGGCGTCGGTGAGCGAGAAGTATTTGCGGCCCGGACCCCCGGCGCCCGGTCGCCATTCGGCGGCGATCCAGCCGGCGGCTTCGAAGCGGGTGAGCAGCGGATAAAGCGTGCCACCCTTGATGGCACCGAAGCCGGCGGATTCGAGCGCCGATGCGATCGCGTAGCCGTAGGTCGGGCCCGGCGCGAGCGTGCGGAGCACGCAGAGGCCGAGGGCGGCGCGCATCCACTCGGCTGGCCAGGTTTTTGGTTGCATGACTACATAGTCTCCCTAGTTAGCCAGACTGTCTACTCGAGGATCGGGCAGCCACGGGCATGCCATACTTTCGTTGTATCAACACGGGAGTCCGATTAATCGGGCTGAGAGGAAGCTGCAGAGGCTTCGACCGTCGAACCTGATCTGGATCATGCCAGCGCAGGGAGGCTGACTCGTCTTTCCCGTGCCCCCACGAAAGAAATGGGCACGATCATTCCAGAAACCTTCACAGCCACACCGGCGGAATTCGGCATTGGCGCGCGCCTCACCCTCGCCGTCATGCGCGACGACTACGCCGCCGTCATTCTCGACGCGCTCCAGCAGGCAGATTCGACCGGGCTCGCACTTCAAACCGGCGTCGTCAGCACCTACCTGTCCGGCGCCGAACCCGACCTGCTGCGCTACGTCAGCCAGGTCGTCGCCGGTGCGAGCCGCAGCGGAGCCCACGTCACGGCAACCGTGCAATTCTCCCGCGGCTGCCCCGGCGAAGTCACCTGCACGCTGCCACCCACCGCCGGCTGTTCGCCGAGGTCGTGAACCTCACCCCCACCGGCGTACACGCCGTCGCAGAATGGGCACTGTATCCACTGGATGACGGCACCGGTTCTGCTTCAGCCGATCACATGCGCGACATCTACGCCGCGATCGAGACCGCCAAGGCCTCCGGGCTCACGGTACACAGCGAGCACTTCGTCACCCGGCTCGAGGGCGACCTCGCCCTCGTGCTGCAGGTCATCGCCGCCGGCTGGATCGTGGCCGGCCGAACGGTGCAGCACGTGGCGACGCACGCGACCCTGTCCCTCAACAGCCCGAGCCTGAACTCCCATGCGCCCTGACGCCGACCAGAAGGAAACAGCCATGCCCACAGCATCCGCCAAGAAAAGGCACTGGAGCCTCAAAGACCTCGTGCTTGTCGTCGTGCTCGGTGTCGTGTTCGGCTTTCTGTACTGGATATTCGTGCAGGCCTGGACCGCCCTGTCGATCACGATGGGTCCGGCCGGCGACCTCGCGCAGCACTTTCTGCTCGGCTCCTGGCTGCTCGTCGCCCCGATCGCGATCGCCATCGTGCGACGGCCGTTCGCCGGCATCTTTGCGGAGGTTATCGCGTCGGTGATCGAGGTCGTCTTTCTCGGCTCCATGGTCGGGCCGCTGCTCTTCGTCGCCGCCGCCATTCAAGGCGCGGGCAGCGAGATTCCGTTCGCCCTCACTCGCTACCGCAACTACAGCTGGCTGACCTACGCACTTTCGGGGCTGCTCGGCGCCGGGCTGGTGTTCTTCTACTCGGCATTTCGCTCCGGCTGGTACGGCCAGGAGATCTTTCTGCTGCGCCTCGCTATTCAGCTGATCTCCGGCGTGATTCTCGGCGGGCTGCTGGCCAAACTCATCGTCGATGCCCTCGACAAAACCGGCGTCGTCGACAACTTCGCGATCGGCCGCGATCGCCTCGCCCGTGCCTGAGACCGACATCCTGACACTGCAGGACGTGTCGGTGCGATTCCCGCGTCGGCCCGAGGCCGTGCTCAGCGACGTGTCGGTGCGCCTCGCGCCGGGCGAGCAGCTCATCGTGTTCGGCGCCTCCGGTTCGGGCAAATCCACCCTGTTGCAGACCATCACCGGCGTCATTCCGCATTCGGTCGTATCCTCGCTCGGCGGCAGTGTGCGCATGGGAGGGACGCTCAGCATCGAAACCTCCGTCGTCGAGCTGTCCCGGCTCGTCGGCGTGGTCGCGCAGGACCCCGCGTCGTCGGTCTGTCTGCCCGACGTCGAACAGGAGCTTGCCTTGCCGCTCGAAAACCGCGGTGTCGACCCGGCACTTATCTCGGCGCGCATCGATCGCGCCCTTGACGCTGTTCAGGCACGGATGCTGCGACATCGGTCGACCGGGCAGCTGTCCGGCGGCGAAGGCCAGCGCGTGGCCCTCGCCGCCACCCTCATCGCCGAACCGGCCGTGCTCCTGCTGGACGAACCCACCTCGATGCTCGACGCGGCGGGATTGGGCGCCGTGCGCCGCGCCATCCGTTCGGCCGTCGACACCTACCGGCCGGCCGTCGTGCTGGTCGAACACCGCATCGACGAGTTCACGGGCACGGCGGGAATCGCCGGGCTGCCGCCACGCGCACTCGTGCTCGGCGAGGCCGGAACCGTCATTGCCGATGGTCCCACGGTCGACGTGCTCGCCCAGCATGGGCGCTCGCTCAATCAAAACGGATGCTGGCTTCCGCTCGAAACCGAATTGCTTGCCGTGACCGGGTGCGCCGGCGGGCTCGGCGAAGCGGGCGTGCGCGCCGGCCTCCGGTCACTCGGCGAGCCGGCCGGAGCCTTGGGGCGACGGCAGGACTTCGGCCGGATCGTTCTGACCGCCACGGATGTGGTCATTGATCGCGGGGTTGGCGCGCCGAACGGGACCGCCACAACGGTTCTCGCCGGCGTCAGCCTCACCCTGCGGGGCGGCGAAATCGTGGCCCTGCTCGGCGGCAATGGAACGGGCAAAACCTCGTTGCTGCTGACCTTGGCGGGATTGCACCGGCCATCGGTCGGCACCGTGACCGGCGCCCGACCCGGCATGATCTTTCAGAATGCCGAGCACCAATTCGTCGAGCACACCGTGCGCGGCGAGATTCGGCATGGGCTGCCGAGCCTGAGCGATGACGAGCTTCAGGCCATTTTGCACCGGCACCGGTTGACCCACCTCGCCGATCAAAGCCCGTATCGACTGAGCGGCGGCGAGAAGCGGCGGCTCAGCGTCGCCGCCATGCTCGCGCACGATCGGCCGGTGCTGCTCGCCGACGAACCCACCTTCGGCCTCGATCGCCGGGACACCATCGCCACCCTGGCAGCGCTCGGCCAGGCGGCCGACGCGGGCCGCAGCATCCTTTTCTCCAGTCATGATCTGCGAACCGTGGCAACCCTCGCCGACCGGGTGATCGTGCTGGCCGACCATACGGTGATCGCCGACGGGCCCGTGTTCGAGGTGTTGCGGTGGGACGAGGTACTGAAGCAGGCCGGGCTCGAGCTGCCCACGCTGATTCGGCACCTGCTCAAGGAATTCGATTCTGACGCGCGGATTCGCCGCGTGCTGGGTCAGCTCGACGCTGCCGTGGGCGCGACGACATGACTGCTCAACTCATCGACATCGATGCTCCCCCGACACGACGGCCCGTCAGCGCCCTGGCCAGGCGCAACCCGACCGTCAAACTCGCGCTTCTGTTCGTCGTCTCCCTCGTGCTGATGTTTGTTTTCGATCCGATCACGCCACTGGTGCTGTACCTGCTCGCCCTCGGCGCGGTCGCTGTCACGGCTCGCATTCCCGTGAAAGTATTCGTTCTCGCACATATTCCATTTCTGGCATTTGCTCTCGGCCTTCTGATCGTGAACGCGCTCAGCCGGCCGGGGGACGTACTCTGGCAGTCCGGGGTGCTGCGGATCACCACCGAGGGACTGCTCGTGGGGGCTGCCCTCGCCCTGCGCACCCTCGTCATCGGCGTGCTCTCGATCGGCTTTGTGCTCTCGACCGACGGCGTGGCCCTCATGACCAGCCTGCACAAGCACGCCCGGCTCGGCTCCCGCCTCACCTACGCCGTGCTCGCCGGCTACCGTATGCTCGAAGAGTTGCCGCGCGAGTGGCAGACCATCCGCCAGGCACACGCGGTGCGCGCTCCCCTCCGCCCCCATGGCAAGCCGCCTCGCGGCCACCGTCAATACGGTCGGGCAGCCTTCGCCCTGCTGGTGCTATCGATTCGCAAGGGCGAGCGGATGGCGCAATCCCTCGAGTCGCGCGGCCTCGGCCTGACCCCGCGCAGCACCTGGCGGCGTATTCCCCTCACCCGCACCGACTGGGCCATGGCCGCCGCGGTGCTGACCACGTTGACCGTCGTCGTCGGCCTGAGTTCCTTTCTCGGCTTTCTGGAAGGCTTCCATGCGCTCAACACCTGAACGAACCCAGATACACTTATGCGCCACGGTCAACCCGCCGCCCCGTGGGTCTCAACGCGTGGAAGCGTTTGAAGGGGTATGAAACTCACGGCTCGGCGCAAGCGTCAGGCCAGGGTGCCGTCGACGAGCTTCACGATCATCGAGCAGTCCTTGCCGCCCTGCCCCTGATCGACCAGGCGCTGGAACAGCTCGGCGACGTGCTTGCCAATCTCGAGCGGCGTGTCGGTGGCTTCCGCCGCCGCGATTGCGAGACCGATGTCCTTATTGGCAAGTTCGGCGGTGAAGGTCGGCGAAAAGTCGCGGTTCACGGCCGCTGACGGCACGACGCCAGCCACGGGATACCAGGTGCGCAGCGCCCAGCTGTCGCCCGATGAAACGGATGCGATATCCCAGAAAACCTGCGGGTCCAGTCCCAGCCGATCGGCCAAAACTGCCCCCTCGGACGTCGCGGCCAGGTTGATGAACAGCATGAGGTTGTTGCAGATCTTCGCCGCCTGGCCGGTCGTGGCCCCGCCGGTCGGAATAATGTGCGCCGCCATTGGCTGGATGTAGGTGGTCGCGTCGGCGACGGCATCCGCTTCGCCACCGATCATGAAGGTGAGCGTGCCGGCCTCAGCACCGGTGATGCCACCCGAGACCGGGGCGTCGACAAGGCGAAAACCCGCAGCTTTCGCCGCGTCGTGCAGGGCCTGGGATGATTCGATGTCGATCGTCGACGACTCCACCAGGAGCGTTTTCGGGTCGGCATGGGCGAAGACTCCCGCCTCGCCGAAGTACACCGCGCGGGCGTGCTCACCCTTGGGAAGCATGGTGAAGACGACGTCGGTGCCGTCAACGGCGTCCTGGATGCTGGTCGCGCGGGTGACGCCGGCAGCGACCGCAGCGTCGAGGGCCTCGGCGTTGAGGTCGAAGCCGCGCACGCTGTGCCCCGCCTTCACCAGGTTCGCCGTCATGGGGCCGCCCATGTGTCCGAGTCCAATCCATCCGATAACCGCCATGGCATAGCTCCTTCGCTCCGGTGACGGGCGTCAATGCCCGTCCCGTACACGATGGCACAACTTGGCGGGAGCTAGTGCACGTACTCCAGCAGGTCCGCCCCGACCGCGCGCATCCCCTCGAGCACCGCGAGGCGGGTCATCAGCAGGGCGTCGTCGAATGCCATCGACACGGCGTAGGTCGCACCGGCCCGAGGACCACGCAGGATACCCACCTCGCTGCGCACCCCGGCGGTCGTGCCGGTCTTGTTGACCATGAGCAGACCGTGATCGCTCTCCCGATGCGCCAGGGGGTCGAGCCCAAAGGCGCTCGCGACCAGCGACAGGTCGGTGTTGAGCGACAGCCAGCCAATCACGCGCGCGCTCGTCTCGGCGTCCACGATCTCGCCGCGGGCGAGCGCGGTGAACAGCCAGGTCAGTTCCTTGGCGCTGCCCACTGACAGCTGCGGTGCGTCATCGGGGCCACGTTTGTCGCGCACCAGGTCGAGCAGCGCCGTGCGGCTGAGGCCGAGCTGCTCGGTGCGGGCACGCACCGAGTGCAGCCCGACGGCGCGAATGAGCACGTTCGTCGCGAGGTTGTCGCTCGTCGACCCGACGAGGGCGGCGAGATCCGCGACGCCCAATCGGGCCACCTGCAGGTGCTGCCAGACGCCGGAATCACTCACGGCATCGACATTCGTACGCTCGAGCATCGTGGCCATACCGAACTCGGCGTCTTTCAGCCGCGCGGCCACCTCAATCAGCAGCAGCACCTTGCCGATACTCGCGGTCGGCATGGAAACGTGGTCGTCGACCGAGAACAAGACCCGCCCGGTCGCGAGGTCGGTCGCCCGGGCCGAAACCTGCACACCGTTCAGGGCGAGGTCGCCGAGGGCGGCGAAGCCGCGAGCGAAGCTTTCTGGAGTCTCGGCGCCGCGGTGTTTGCCGCCGGGCGCTGCGGCGTGGCGGGAACGCATCAAACCTGAGGCGACGGTATCGCCCGCATTCGGGCCGGACCGATGCCCGCCGCCGCTCGAACCAGAACCGCTGGACAAGACCATCGTTGGCTCATTCCTCCCTCGGTGCTGCCGATCGCTACAAACCCGGACTGCGTCAATCTGCTCTGAGTCACTCTGCTCAGCCAGCGACTACAGCGGCAAACGGCGCAAGGCCAGCCTCTGGCCGATCAAGGCGCACGGCCAACCCTAACCCAGACGGGGGACGCGCGAACTGGCCGAGGCGAGAAGGCCAGATCATGACACCCCACTCGGGCCTCGGCATGCCCGCCGCGGACAGTACCGCTACCAGATCGTGACGCGCTTGTCGGGGGCGAGCCAGAGGGCATCCGCTTCGGAAACGTCGAACGCCTCATAGAACGCGGGAATGTTGCTGACGATCTGGTTGCAGCGAAACTCGTTCGGCGAGTGCGGGTCGATGGCCAGCAAGCGGATGGCCTCAGCGTCGCGTAATTTCATTTGCCAGGCCTGGGCCCAGGAGAGGAAGAAGCGCATTTGCCCGGTGAGGCCGTCGATGACCGGGCTGTCCTGGCCATCGAGCGAGAGCAGGTAGGCCTTCCAGGCGATGGAGAGCCCGCCGAGGTCGCCGATGTTCTCGCCGATCGTGAGCGCGCCGTTCACGGTGTTTCCGGGGATGGCCTGCGGTTCGAGGCCCTCGAACTGGGCGATGAGTGCGGTCGTGCGCAGCTCGAATGCGGCCTTGTCGTCGGCGGTCCACCAGTCGGTGAGGCGGCCGTCGCCGTCGTACTTGGAGCCCTGGTCGTCGAAGCCGTGGCCGATCTCGTGGCCGATGACCGCGCCGATCGCGCCGTAGTTGGCGGCTGGGTCGCGATCCTCGTCGAAGAACGGAAACTGCAAAATGGCGGCCGGAAAGACGATTTCGTTGAATCCGGGGTTGTAGTAGGCGTTGATGGTCTGCGGCGTCATGAACCATTCGTCGCGGTCGAGCGGCTTGCCGATCTTGCCGAGCTCGCGCTGAAACTCGAACTCGCCAGCGGCCTTGACATTGCTGATCAGGTCGTCGGCGCTGATTTCCAGGCTCGAGTAGTCGCGCCATTTCACCGGGTAGCCGATCTTCGGCGTGAACTTGCTGAGTTTCTCGAGCGCCCTCCCGCGGGTCTCCTCGGTCATCCAGTCGAGGGTGCTGATGCTGTTCTCGTAGGCGGCGACGAGGTTCGCGACCAGCACGTCCATGCTCGCCTTGGCGCTCGGCTTGAAGTGGCGCTCCACGTAGATGCGACCGACGGCCTCACCGAGGGCACCCTCGACGAGCGAGACACCGCGCTTCCAGCGCTCGCGCAGCTGCGGGGTGCCGCTTAGGGTGCGACCGTAGAAGTCGAAGTTCGCCTCGACAAATTCACTGGACAAATACGCAGCACTCGAGCGGATGACCTGCCACCGCAGCCAGTCCTGCCAGGCCTCCAGACGGTCCTCGGTGAGCGTCGCCGCGAGTCCGACAATGTAACTCGGTTCGCGCACGACGACCTCGGTGAGAGCACCGGACGGGCCGTCGAGGCCGTCCAACCAGAGGTCGACGTCGGCGCCGGCAGCGAGCGCCGAGACCTGGTCCCAGGTGCGCAGGTTGTAGGTCTTCTCACTGTCGCGCGTGCTGACTTTGTCCCAGTGGTGCGAGGCGAGTTCGGTCTCGAGCTCGAAGACGCGCGCGGCGCGGCCGGCGGCGTCGGCGAAACCGGCGAGGGTGAACATCCGCTCAAGGAATTGCTGGTACTTGGCGCGAATATCAGCGAACTTCTCTTCGCGGTAGTAGGACTCGTCAGGCAGGCCGATGCCGCCCTGCGCGATGAAGACGAGGTAGCGTTCGGGGTTGCCCGGGTCGTTGTCGACGTAGAGGTGGAAGGCTCCGGCGACTCCGCCACGCTCGAGGCGGCCGAGGGTGGCGAGCAATTCGGAGATGGTGGTGACGGCATCGACCGCTGCCAGGTCCTTGTGCAGGGGTGTCGCGCCGAGCGCTTCGATGCGCTCTTCGTCGAGGAAGCTTGTGTAGAGGTCGCCGAACTTGCGTTCGAGGCTGCCCTCCGGCGCGGTCTGCGCCTCGATGATGATCTCGCGCACGGCCTTTTCGGCGTCTTCGGCGAGCATCATGAAGGAGCCCCAGCGGGCCTTGTCGGCGGGAATTTCGCTGCGCGCAATCCACTGGCCGTTCACGTGCCGAAAGAGGTCGTCTTGCGGGCGCACCTCCGGGTCAAGTTCGTGTCTGTTGATTCCGGATGCAGTCGCCAGCTCAGTCATGCCTCCAGCCTATCCGGGCGGGGTGACAGGCAGCCGTATAGCGGGATCGTGTGGGCTGTGATGGGCGAGCGCGCAGGCATCCGCTCGGCGAAGACGATTTCTACGAGTGGATGCGCGCGGCACCCGGGTTGGCGGCCGCCGATCACCTGTTTCGCGCTCGTGCACTGGTGGACGGCTCAACTCTGGCAGGACTGGCGATCCTGGCACGGTAGCGCGTGATTTCAGCATTGGGCCCCGTCATGCAACAAGAGCCCCCTACAGCGCCTTGAGTTCCTCGGTCACCTGGGCGACGGACTTCTTCGCGTCGCCGAAGAGCATCGTGGTGTTGGCCGCGAAGAACAGGGGGTTCTCGATGCCGGCGAAGCCCGAGCTCATGGAACGTTTGAGCACGATCACCGACCGGGATTCGGTCACGTTGAGCACGGGCATGCCGAAGATGGGCGAGTTCGGGTCGTTGCGCGCCGCCGGGTTCGTGACGTCGTTGGCTCCGATGACGATGGTGACGTCCGTGCGTGAGAACTCGCCGTTGATGTCGTCCATTTCCTTCATGGCGTCGTAGGAGACGTCGGCCTCGGCGAGGAGCACGTTCATGTGCCCCGGCATACGCCCGGCCACCGGGTGGATCGCGTACTTGACCTCGATACCCCGGGACTCGAGCACCTTGGCCATGTCCTTCACGGCGTGCTGGGCCTGGGCGACGGCGAGCCCATAGCCGGGCACGACGATGACCTGGTTGGCGTAGGCCAGCTTGATGGCGGCATCCGCTGCAGAAGTGGACTTCGCGTGCTGGTCACCGGTGCTCGTGGCCGAAACACCCTTGGAGCCGCCGCCGCCGAAGCCGCCGGCGACGATGGACAGAATCGACCGGTTCATGGCTTTGGCCATGAGGTTGGTGAGGATGGTACCGGATGCTCCGACGATCATGCCGGCGACGATCATCGCGATGTTGTTGAGCGCGAGCCCGGCCGCCGCCGCGGAGAGACCGGTGAGGGCGTTGAGCAGCGAGATGACCACGGGCATGTCGGCGCCGCCGATCGGGAGCACGGTCATAACCCCGAGGATGCCCGCCAGGATGAGGATCGCCACGAACCAAACCAGGTCAGCGCCGGTGGTGGTTGAGCCGATCCCGACGATGACGGCCGCGAGGGTGGCGCCGAGAAACAACATCGCGTTGAGCGGTTGTTGCAGGCGGCCGACCGACAGGGGGTGCCCTGGGAGAATCTGCTGAAGTTTCATGAAGGCGACGATCGAACCCCAGAACGACAGTGAGCCGATGATCGCCGCGAACAGGGAGGCGATGACGAGCGGGAGCACCGGGCCGGAGGCCGCGTGCAGGCCGGTGAAGCCGTCGCTTTCGATGAACTCGCCCCAGGCGATGAGCGCGACGGTTCCGCCGCCGACTCCGTTGAACAGCGCGACGAGCTGCGGTACTGCCGTCATCTTCACCTTGCGCGCGGGCGGGATGCCGAGGATCACGCCCACCACTAGAGCCGCGACGATGATCAGCCAGCTGCTGGTCTCGCGGATGTGGATCAGTGTCGCGACGACGGCGACGGCCATGCCGGCCGCAGCGATCTTGTTGCCGCGCACCGCGGACCTCGGGGCGGTCAGCCCGGAGAGCCCGAGGATGAACATGGCGAAAGCGACGATATAGAGGGCGTAGACGAGGATGTCCATGGTCAGTTCTTCCCGTCGGTCGCGGTGCTGGTGTTGGTGTCGACTGGGCGGGTTTTGAACATGGCGAGCATCCGGTCGGTCACGACGAAGCCGCCGATGACGTTGACGGTTCCGAACACGATGGCCACGAAGGAGATGATCTGCAGCGGAAGGCCCGGGTTGTGCGCGGTGCCGAGCACGACAAGGGCGCCGAGCACGACGATGCCGTGGATGGCGTTGGTTCCCGACATGAGCGGGGTGTGCAGCGTGTTCGGAACCTTGGAGATGACCGCGAAGCCGATGAAGCCCGAGAGCACGAGGATGGCGATGTTCGCCAGAAAGGAGTCCATGGGTTAGTTCCTGTTCGAGACTGAGTCACGTGTAACGCAGGAGAGCGCCACCACGTCGTCGGAATAGTCGGGGTCGAGTCGGCCGCCCGGCACGAGCAATTCGAGCAGGGCGGTGAGATTCTTCGAGTAGAGCTCACTCGCATGCTCGGGCATGGTCGAGGGCAGGTTGAGCGGGGACGCAATCGTGACACCATTGATGACGACGGTCTCGCCGGGAACGGTGAGCTCGCAGTTGCCGCCGGTCTCCCCGGCCATGTCGATGACGACACTGCCCGCTTTCATGCCGTGCACGGCGGCAGCGGTCACGAGCCGCGGTGCCGGGCGTCCCGGAACCAGCGCCGTCGTGATCACGACGTCGAAGGTGGAAATCGCGGCCTCGAGCGCCTTTTGCTGCTCGGCGCCCTCGTCGGCGGTGAGTTCGCGGGCATAGCCGCCGTCACCGGCAGCTGAGATACCCACGTCGAGCCACTGGGCTCCGACCGAACGCACCTGGTCGGCGACCTCCGGACGCACGTCATAGCCGGTTGCGCGACCGCCGAGCCTCTTGGCGGTCGCAAGAGCCTGCAGCCCGGCCACGCCAACGCCGAGCACGAGCACGCTCGCCGGCTTGACCGTGCCGGCGGCCGTGGTGAGCATCGGGAAGAACCGCGTGGAGAGCGACGCCGCGAGGATAACCGACTTGTAGCCGGCGACGTTCGCCTGCGACGAGAGGGCGTCCATGACCTGAGCCCGGGAGATGCGCGGGATCGCCTCGACCGCGTAGCCAACGATGCCGGCGTTCTGCAGGGCGGCGATTTTGTTCTCCGCATTGCGCGGTGCCAGGAACCCGATCAGGGTCGCGCCCGTCTTCAACCGAGCGATCTCGGCGTCGGTGGGCGGGGCGACCTTGAGCACGATGTCGGCGCTCCAGGCGTCGCCCAGGGTGGCACCGGCTTCGAGGTAGAGGTCGTCACCCATGAGGGCCTCTGCCCCCGCGCCGGATTCAACGACAACGTCGAGTCCCTTCGCGACGAGGGACGCGACGGCGCGCGGCACGAGGGCAACTCGCCGCTCATCCGCCCCGCTTTCGCGGACGACGCCGATACTGGGTGTTTCGGGGTGCGGTTGGGGATTCGGCATGGTGGGGCCTTTCGAAGCGGATGTCCGCACGATCGTCCTGAGGCGGCAAACATCCTTGCGGGGTGGACGCGGGCACCTGGGCCAAAAATGATGTTCCCGGCGCGTGCCCGAAGCGTCCACGGTCGGCAGAAGCTCCTGGGACGAACATAGCGGGATGGGGCGCGGGAGAGGCCCGATAAGTGGTCGCCGTTGATGAAAGATTCGGCTTTCTTAACAATGCAGCGGGTTGCCGGGGCTGACTTGAGACGTTTTCGCACATTGAGCAGTCAGCATCCGTGGAGCACTGTGGGCGTTCTTGGAAGGGCCGGGATGACCGCGCCCGATCCAGGTGAGCGCTACGGTAACCGGCGTAGCGCACACCGATTTCGGGCGCGGTCATACGCGGGTGGCGTATGCGCGGGTGGCGTATGCGCGGGTGGCGTATGCGCGGGTGGCGTATGCGCGGGTGGCGTATGCGCGGGTGGCGTATGCGCGGACCGCCGTAGAGTCGAAGCATCAATATTTTGCGCACGCAGCCCATAGACCGGGACATTTTGCGTCTCGCCGTACCCGCGCTCGGCGCGCTCGTGGCCGAGCCGCTGTTTCTGCTGGCGGATTCGGCGATGGTCGGGCACCTCGGCACCACTCCGCTGGCCGGACTCGGCCTGGCCAGCGCGGTGCTGCAGACCATCATCGGTCTCATGGTTTTTCTCGCCTACAGCACGACCCCGGCCGTGGCTCGCTGGCTCGGTGCGGGCGATTCCAAGAGGGCGGTGTCGGTCGGCATCGACGGGCTCTGGCTCGCCCTCGGCCTCGGCGTGGCGCTCGCGGCTGGCGGCCTGCTCGCCACCCCGGCGCTGGTCGGGGCGTTCGGCGCTGAATCCGCCGTGACAGCGGATGCCGCCACCTACCTCGGCATCTCCATGTTCGGCCTGCCCGCCATGCTGCTGGTGTTCGCGGCAACCGGCCTGCTGCGCGGCCTGCAGGACACCCGCACCCCGCTCTATGTGGCCGGCATCGGTTTCGGCGCGAACATCGCACTGAACTACGTGTTCATCTACCTGCTCGGCTGGGGCATCGCCGGGTCAGCCGTCGGCACCGTTGTGGCGCAGTGGGGCATGGTCGCTGTGTACCTCGTCGTGGTCACCCGGCATGCCCGACGCCACAGCGCCCCTCTTCGCCCGCACCGGGCTGGGCTTCTGCTGGGTGCCAGGAGCGGCGGCTGGCTGTTTGTGCGCACGCTGAGCCTGCGCGCCGCCATGCTGCTCGCCGTGTTCGTTGCCGCCCAACTCGGCTCCCCCGAACTCGCGGCCTTTCAGATTGCGATGACGCTGTTCGCGGCCCTGGCCTTCGCCCTCGACGCCCTCGCGATCGCGGCCCAGGCCCTCGTCGGCCGCGGCCTCGGCGCCGGGGATGTGGCACAGGTTCGCGACGTGCTGCGCCGCTGCCTGGAGTGGGGCGTGTTGGCCGGACTCGTCCTCGCCTTGGGCGTCATCGGCACGAGCGGGGTGCTCGGGCACGCGTTCACGAATGCCTCAGCCGTGACCTCGCTGCTGCCGCTGACCCTCATCGTGCTGGGGGCATCCGTTCCCCTGTGTGCGGTCGTGTTCGTGCTGGACGGCGTGCTCATCGGCGCCGGCGACGCCCGCTATCTCGCCCTGACCGGGCTGCTCAACCTCGCCGTGTTCGTGCCACTGGCCGCGGCGGTGCTGGTTTGGGCTCCGGCGGGAGAGGTCGGGCTCGCGCTGCTCATGGCCGCGTTCGCGCTCGGCTACCTCGGTGCCCGTGCCGTGACGCTGTCGCTGCGCGCCCGCAGCCTGGCCTGGATGGTCGTCGGGGCCCACTAACCGCCTGCCGCGCACGCTTCCTGCTCGCGCGCGCGGTACGGCAAGCCCGCATGCACGAATCAGCAGCGCCCTGAGCGAGTGGCGATGCGCCCCGGAACGGGGGTTATATCTACCTAAAAAGGGGGTAGGCGAGGGCGTTCTGGCAGATACCGAGCGTCACGCGGTCGCCGAGCTGGGGCAGGTCGGGCGCTGCAATGCGCGCGCGCACCACCGTTTTCTCCGAATTAGCGAGGGCGAAAGTGACCAGGGCATCGTGGCCGGCGTAGGCGATGGCCACGACGTCGGCATCCGTTGTTGGCTGGGCCGAACCCCGCGCGCCCAGGGTCAGCCATTCCGGACGCAGCAGCACGCACACGCCCGTTCCGTCGGCGGGAGCGGATGCTGCGGTCCGCTCACCCCTCGGCGCACCCGACGACTGCGCTGGCACTGCCTGCGCGCCCATCCAGTCCGCCGCGAGCGAGCCGAGGGCACACTCGACCCGGCCGCCCCGCCACAAACCGTCGAGCTCGACGGTATCGCCGACGAAGCCGGCGACCCACGGATTGACCGGGCGCTCGTAGACATCCGCTGGCGTGCCGAACTGCAAAATCTCGCCGCCGCACATCACGGCGACGAAGTCGGCCAGCGACAGCGCCTCCTCCTGGTCGTGCGTCACGAGCAGGCTCGTGTTGTGCTGGCCGCGCAGCAGTGCCGCGACCTCGGTGCGCAGGGCGGAGCGCAGCAGCGGGTCGAGGGCGGCGAACGGCTCGTCGAGCAGCATCAGGTCGGGCCGCGGGGCGAGCGCCCGTGCCAGCGAGACCCGTTGGGCCTGCCCGCCGGAGAGCTGGGAGGGGGCGCGATCGACGAGTTCGGCCAGGCCAACGAGGGTGGCGAGCTCTGCAATGCGGGCCGCGCGGCTGGTCTGGCGATCGCGGTCGGGTGTGATCGGTGCGGGTGCGAGGTGGTTGTGCCCCGGCGCGACTGGATGGTGCGCCAACGAAACTGTGCGCGGGTTCGCGGGCAGCGCCGCACCGGCCCTCAGCGAGGCCGGTCGTGTGCGGTTCGCGCGCCCCCGCTGCCTGAGTCCGGCAAGGAGCCCGGCGACTCGGCTCGGAGCCTCGCCCGGTTCGCAGTAGAGATCGTCGTTCTGCTTCGTGCGCGGCAGCCCGAAGCCGATGTTCTCGCCGACAGTGAGGTGCGGAAACAGCGAGGCATCCTGCGGGACCCAGCCCATTCCGCGTTTCTCCGGCGCCCGCTGCACGCCGGGGCCGGTGACGAGGCGTCCACCGACGCTGATGGTGCCGGAGGCGACCGGCAACAAACCCGCGACGGCGCGCAGGAGCGTGGTCTTGCCGCATCCGCTTGGACCGAGAACGGCCACGAGCGAGCCGCGCGGAATGCGCAAACTGACGTCGTCAAGCACTCGGCGGTCACCGTAGGCGACGCGGAGCGCTTCGATCGTTACCCAGCCCACTAGTTCTCCCTTGCTGTGCCGCGGATGCCGCTAAGCAGCACCGCGGGCACCATCGCCACGAGCACGAGCGCCGCAGCGTACGGCGCCGCAGCGCCGAACTCGAACAGTGCCGTGCGACTCCACAACTCGGTGGCGAGCGTGGACACGCTCGTCGGCCGCAGCAGCAGCGTCGCTGGTAATTCTTTCATGGCCGAGATGGCCACAAGCAGTGCACCGATCGCGATGCCGGGCAGGGCGAGGCGCGCGGTGACCCGCCACCAGGCCTGAAACGGTGACAGGCCGAGCATGCGGGAGACGTCGCCGAGGCTCGTCGGCACCGCCGCGATGCCGCTGCGCACGCTGCCAATCGCCCGCGGCATGAACAGAACGACGTAGGCAAAGACGAGCACGACGGAGGTTTGGTAGAACATCGGAACCGCGGCGAGCGCGAAGAATACGAGCGAGAGACCCACGACGATGCCTGGCAGGGCGTGGCCGAGAAACCCAACGGCCTCGATCACGGCGACCAGGCGACCGGAGTAGCGGGCCGCGAGCGCCGCGATCGGCAGCGCCACGAGCACGGCGACCACGGCGGCAGCGAGGGCGATCCCGAGGGTCGAACCGACGGCCTCGAGCAGCCGGGGAACGTCGATGGCGCGCAGGGTTTCGGCCTCGATCAGCCGGCTGAGCAGCCCGACCACGGGAACCACGACCCCGGCCAGCGGCGCGGCAACGAGCACTGCCACGTAGAAGGGCCCATTGCGGCCGGGCGCGCGGGAAGGCATGGTGCTGCGGCCGGGAACGCTGGCGACCTGACGGCGGCTGCGGCGTTCGCCGGCCACGACCACGAGGGCGAGCACCACGAGCACGAGGGCGAGCAGCGCGGCCTGGTTGCGGTCGAAGCTTGCGCCGTAGGCGGCGTTGATTCCCCAGGTCAGCGTCTGCAAACGCAGCATCGAGACGAGCCCGAAATCGCTCAGTGAGTAGAGGCAGACCAACAGCGCGCCGGCAATCGCGGCCGGGCGAATCTGCGGCCAGGTCGCCGCCGCAAAGGCCCGCAGCGGACCGCGACCCAGGGTGCGGGCCACCAATTCCAGATCAGCGGATGCCCCGCGCAGCGCCGCCGCGACCGGCAGCGTCACGTAGGGGGTGCAGACCATGGTCATGACGAACCAGCTGGCCCAGAAGCCGTTAAGGTGCGGAAACCACACCAGCCAGCCGTAGGCGGCGAGGTAGCTCGGCACCGCGAGCGGCAGCGCCGAGACCAGCAGGAGCGTGCGCTGGAACGGCAAGCGAATGCGAGTGAGGATCCAGGCGCAGATCGTGCCGAGCACGAGAGCGGACAGGGTGACGGCGGCGGCGAGCAGCACGGTGTTGATCGTGAGCTGCAGCACTCGCGGGCGCACGAGGGTATCGAGAAGTTCGGTCAGACCGGCCTCGGTCGTGCGCACCACCAGGTAGACCAGCGGGATGGCGGCCGTTGCGGCGCAGAGCGCAGCGACGGCCAGCAGCCAGGGCGGGGCACCGAAGCGGTACCGGGCTGGCGCGCGGGTCGCGGCCGTTTCCGGCGGCGGGATCAGTAGTTCGGTCATGCGCGCGGCCCGGGTGATCGGGCGGCTCGGGGAGCGGCCACCGGTGGGGTCGGGCGCAGCTCTCCGCAGCGGCTGGCGCTCCGAGACCGGGCAGGCGCCGGGGCATCCGCTTTGGTAAAGGGTAGGGCGCGGCTGCCGACCTGAGCCCGCAACCGCGCCTTCACTGCTTTAATATTAGATCAGGCCGTGCTTGCCCAGCAGGGTCTGGGTGTCTTCGAGGGTGTCGAGGTCGGCGAGGTCGAGGTCGGGGTTGACCAGCGAGTCGAGCGCCGGCAGGCCAGCCGGGGCGTCGATGCCAGCGATCAACGGGTACTCGAATGTCTCATCCACGAAGTACTGCTGCGCCTTCGCGCCGACCAGGTAGTCGATGAATTCGAGCGCGTCGGCGTCTTCGGCTGCTCCGGCGAGCAGGCCGGCCCCGGCCACGTTCACGATGGATCCAGCGTCTCCAGCTTCGGGGTAAGAGAGCTGAGCACGCATGTTTTCTTCGCCGGTCTCGGCGGCCATGGCAAACCAGTAGTAGTGATTGAGCAGTCCGGCCTCGATCACACCGTCATTGACGGCGGCGAGAATGGCGCGGTTGTTGTCGAAGATGACCGGGCTGTTCGCGGCGATGGCGGCGACCCACTCATCGGCTGCTTCTTCGCCGTTCAGCACACGGTAGGCGGTGACGAAGGCCTGGAAGCTCGCATTGGTCGGCGCGATTCCGAATTTTCCGGCCCACGCCGGGTCGGTGAAGGCGTCAACGGATGTTGGCACCTCGGCCGCGCTCATCGCCTCGCTATCGTAGGCGATCACGCGGGCCCGGCCGGTGACGCCGACCCAGGTGTCGTCGGTCGAGGTGAATCCGACCGGGACCGCGTCGGTCGTCTCGGCGGGAAGCGTGGCAAACAGGTCGGCGTTGGCGAGAGCACCGAGCGCTCCGGCGTCCTGCGCGAGGAAGACCTGGGCGGGCGTGGCGTCGCCCTCCTCGAGCAGCAACGCGCCGAGCTCGGCGGTGTTGCCGTAACGAACCTCGACGCTGATGCCGCTGGTCTCTTCGAACTGATCGATGAGCGGCTGGATGAGCGCTTCGTCGCGACCGGAGTAGAGCGTGAAGGCTCCGTCGCTCGTGGCCCCTTCTGCCGTTGGCTCGGCGGCTTGGGTGCACCCGGCGAGGGCAAGAACGGTGGCGCCGGCAACGAGGGCGGCGAGGGAGAGCGGGATGCGCATGTGACTCCAAGGACGGGGTTTGATTGACTAAGGTAAGGCTACGCTAACCCGCTGAGCAACGCCAATCGGCGGGGCCTTCGGGCGTCATGCGCCGGTGTCAGGCAGGTCCTAAACGAGAACCACCGCAAGCGAGGTCACCCTGAGCATTCAGTGCCATCTCCACCCTCTGTGGGAACTTCTCGTTGTAGCGTTAAGGTTCCCACCCACCCGCTGTCGAGGCCTCCCGCCCGCCACTTGAGGAGCCCGATGACCAACTCCCCCGTGATTACCACCGCCACACGCTCGGGCCTGATCGGCTGGCGCAACGCCGTGTTCGCAGCGTTCTTCGTCTCCGGACTGGGCCTGGCCAGCTGGATGGCGCGGGTTCCCGCCGTCCGCGACGGCCTGGGCCTCGACACCGCGCAGGTCGGCATCCTCATCTTCGGCCTCTCGGCCGGTTCGGTCGTCGGACTGCTGATCGCAGCCGGCCTGCTCGCCCGCCTCGGCGCACGCCGCGCCATGCTGGTCAGCATCTCGCTGTCGGCGACCGGACTCGTGTTCATGGGCGTCGGCGTCAGCCTCGCGCCCTCGGCCCCGTTCGTGTTCGCTGCCCTCGCCGTGTTCGGCGTGGGCATGGGATCCCTCGACGTCATGATGAACGTCGAGGGCGCGGCCGCCGAGCGGGCCATCGGCCGCACTCTGATGCCACTCATGCACGCCTGCTTCAGCCTCGGCACGGTGGTCGGCGCGCTCGGCGGCGCCGCGGCATCCGCTTGGCAGGTTTCGGTGTTCTGGCATCTGCTGGTCATGGCCGCACTCGTTCTGGGCACCGTTCTCGTGGCCGTGCGGTTCCTGCCGGCTGCCATCGAAATCGATACTGAAGCGGATGCCCCGCGCCTCGCCTGGCGCGCGCGCCTGCAGGGCAGCCTCGCCGTCTGGCGTGATCGCAAACTGCTGCTGATCGGGCTGATCGTGCTCGGCATGACATTCGCCGAGGGCTCGGCGAACGACTGGCTGGCCCTCGCCTCGGTCGATGGACACGGCCTCAGCAACACCGACGGCGCCATCGTGTTCGGGGTATTCGTGGCCGCGATGACCGTGGGCCGCGTGATCGGTGGCCCCCTGCTCGACCGGTTCGGCCGGGTGCTCGTGCTGCGGGCCTGCGCCGGAATCGGCATCGCGGGGCTCGTACTGTTCATCCTCGCGCCGAACACCCCGCTCGTTTTTGTCGGTACAATCCTCTGGGGTATCGGCGCCTCGCTCGGTTTTCCGGTGGGCATGTCGGCGGCCGCGGACGACACCAAGAACGCTGCGGCGCGGGTGAGCGCCGTCGCCATCATCGGCTACGGTGCTTTTCTGGTCGGACCGCCCGTGCTCGGACTGCTCGGCGAAGCCTGGGGAATCCTCAACGCGCTGTACCTGGTTTTGGTGCTGATGGTGCTGGCCGGGCTGGCCGCCCCGGCGGCACGGCCCCACGCCGCGTGAGTCACGGCACAGAAGGCTACGTCGGCTGGTGTGGTTCCTCGCCACATCGAAGCACCCGCCGCTAGCGCCAAGGGGGGACAGACCCATAGGGTGAAGTGCTGTCTACGGAACCAGGCTGGCTTGCACACTCAGAGACGAGAAGACGATGGGCCCGACCCCGACTCACCTGCCGACCCCTCGTAATGCCCCTCGATCGCAGACCGATGAGCCCGGCGATGAAGTAGCCCTGTTCCTGGCTACGGGGCCGGCCGGTGATACGGGGCTCGGACCTCTGCTGGAACGGATCCTGCTGCGCGCCGCCCAGTTGCTGGGATGCGCCATGGGATCGATCTGCACTATTGATGAGACCGCTCAGGTCTACCGCAAAGAGGTCGACCTCGGCGACGAATGCCGGGCTGGCCAAGTCTTCTCACTGGATGAAGGCGTCACCGGAGCAGTCGTGCGAGCCGGTGGATCCGTTGTGTTCAGTGAGTACTCCAAAGTGCCGGGCGGTCATCTCGGCCGGGACGACGCCCGCTACCAGCGCCCAGTCATCGGCGTGCCGATCAGGCTTCCTTCCGGGGTCATCGGCGCCTGCGTGGTCTTTGCCAATACCTCCGAGCGCCTCTTCACCAGCCAGGACGCCCGGATACTCGAACGTTTCGCCGCTCAGGCGGCCGCCGCCATCGCCGACTTCCGTCTGCACACCGTGGCCATCGAGGTCAACATCAATCTGGCCGAGTTTCACACGTCCGAGCGTGCAGCGCTGGCCCACAGATTCGGGCTGCCGGGCGGCGACGATCCGTGCAGACCGACGCACGTATCGATCGGGCGCCTGACCGAGACACACCCCCCTCGGGTGCTCGTCATGCACGAACGACCGGTGATCCGCGCCGGCTTGGTGCACCTGCTCACGCAGGAGGGGACGGGCATCCAGGTGATCGCCGAGTGCGGCGACGCTGCTGGCGCCCTCGCTGCGGCACGGTATCTGCAGCCCGACGTCGTGGTCACTGACATCGATCTGGTCGACCTGCCAGGCACCGACCTGCCAGACACCGACCTGATCGAGGCGCTGGCTCGCACCAGTCCGGGCACGGCCGTCGTGCTCCTGGTCGGAGACCCACACGACGAACGAATCCGGCGCGCGGCCCACTCTGGCGCCCGCGGGTTCCTGAACCGATCCGCCGAGGGGCATTCGCTCGTGCGAGCGGTCGACTCGGCCGTTGCCGGCGATGCTGTTCTGTCGCGCTCCCTACTGGAAATGTGGGGCGAACCGGCCGATCCCGCCCTCCTCACGTCCCGCGAGCGGGAGGTGCGCCGGCTGGTGGAGGGCGGACTCCGGGACAAGCAGATCGGTACGGAACTTGGCATCTCGGTAAAAACCGTCGAAAAACACGTCGGCACGATCCTCAGGAAGACGGGAGCAGCCAACCGCACAATGCTGGCCGGGCTGGCCCATCCGCATCATTCCTGAACGGATGCCGACGACGACCAGGGATTTCCCCCAAAGCGAATGGGGGGACTCCCCGATAGCGCGCGATGCGCGTGCCGGTTTAACGTGGGACGAAGCCAAAGGAGGCCGTCGTGCCAGTTGTTTCCCTGAAGGAAATCGTCGACCGGGCGTTCGATGCCCGCTACGGCGTGCCTGCTGTCAACGTGTTCAACGACCTCACCATGCAGGGGGTGCTGGTTGCCGCAGTCGAAGTTCGCTCGCCGATCATCGTGCAGACGTCGGTCAAGACCGTGCGCTCGATCGGCGCGAAGGTGCTGTTCGCTATGTGGCAATCCATGACCGCCGACATCGACGTGCCCGTCGCCCTGCACCTCGACCACTGCCCCGACCGTGACGTGATCAGCGAGTGCCTGGCCATCGGCTGGAACTCGGTGCTCTTCGACGCGTCCCAGCTGCCCGTGGCCGAGAACCAGCGCCAAACCATTGAGGTGGTCAAGGAGGCCCGAGGCTACGGAGCCCATGTCGAGGGTGAGATTGAATCCATCACCGGCGTCGAAGACGGTGTCGGCTCCGATCAGACCGCGGCGCGGCAGACCCTTGACGTATCCCTCGCGTTCATTGAAGCGACCGGCGTCGATGTCTTCGCTCCGTCCATCGGCAACGCCCACGGCGTCTACAAATCGAAACCCGTTTTGGACTTCGACCGGGTCAGCGATCTGGTGGCGGCGCATCCAATACCCATCGCCCTGCACGGCGGCACCGGAATGACGGACGCCCAATTCCACGACCTGATCCAGCGCGGCTGTTCCAAGGTGAACATCTCTACCGCCCTCAAGGTGACCTATCTGCAATCCACCCTGGCCAACCTGCGGTTCGCCGAAGAGGCCGACAAATGGGACCCGCCGACGCTTTTTCGCGCTGTGAGTGGCGATGTCGTCGACCTCACAACGGGCCTGGCCCGCACGTTCGGCTCGGCCGGCCAGGCCTGGTAAGCGATGCCAGCACTGATCTTCGACTGCGACGGCGTACTCGCCGACACCGAACGCCACGGACACCTGCCCGCCTTCAACGCCAGCTTCGCGGAGTTCGGACTGCCCGTGCACTGGAGCGAGGAGGATTACGCCGAGAAGTTGCTGATCGGCGGTGGCAAGGAACGCCTTACGAGCCTGCTCACGCCGGACTTCGTTCAGGCGGCCCATCTTCCCGCCGATCCGGCCCGGCAACAAGAAACCGTCGCCACCTGGCATCGGCGCAAGACCCAGATTTACACCGACCTGATCGCTGTCGGAGCGCTGCCCGCCCGCCCGGGGATCGCCCGGATCGTCGCCGAGGCGGCTGCTGCCGGCTGGATGCTCGCGGTCGCCTCAACCTCGGCCGAACCCTCCGTGCGGGCAGTGCTGACCCACGCGGTGGGCGAGTCCCTGGCCGCGCAGTTCCAAGTATTCGCGGGAGACATCGTGGCCGCCAAGAAACCTGCGCCGGACATCTACGCCTATGCCTTGGAGCACCTCGGCGTGAGCACCGACGAGGCGATCGTCATCGAGGACAGCAACAACGGCCTGCGCGCCGCCCGCGCTGCCGGGTTGCGCACCCTCGTCACAGTGAGCAGTTACACCGTCGATGAGAACTTTGACGGTGCTGCCCTCGTCGTCACCTCGCTCGGCGACCCGGATGGCGAACTCGCAACCGTGCTGGGCTCTCCTGCCGGCGTGGTGCCGAACGGTTTCGTGACGCTGGGCGACCTTTCGATGCTGCTGCGCGCCCCCAACCAGGAGGAAGAATCATGACCAGTTCCCTGAACGCGACTGAATTCGTGGTGCGCTCCATCGCCGAGGAGGCCCTCGTCAACGAGAAATACTTCGGCGAACTTGACTCAGTTGTCGGTGACGGGGACTTCGGCTACTCTCTGGCCCGCGGTTTCGAGGTTGTGCTCTCCGGCTGGGACGGCGTTGACCGCACGGACCCCGGGGTATTCCTGAGCAAGATCGCGATTGTCATCACCAGCACCATCGGGGGAACGTCGGGGCCGCTCTGGGGAACGGCATTCCTGCGCGCCGGCACCGCGCTCAAGGGCCGAAACGAGATCAGCCCGGCGGACACCATCACCGCGCTGCGCGCGGCCATCGAAGGGATCAAGTACCGCGGTAAGTCCGATGTCGGTGACAAAACCCTGCTCGATGCTTTTGTGCCCGCCGTCGACACGCTCGAGGCCGCATTTGCGGCCGGCGACGACGCCAAGACTGCTCTGGGCAAGATGGCGGTCTCCGCTCGGGAGGCCGCACAAGCCACGAGCCTGCTCCAGGCCCGGCGCGGGCGCGCGAGCTACACCGGCGAGCGCAGCGTGGGATCGCCCGACGCTGGCGCGATCGCCATTGCTGTGCTGGTCGAGCGCCTCGCCCGAACCTGGGCCAACTAGCCCACCGATAACCATCCGATCCCGACAACGACGTGGAGACATCATGAAGAAGTTCATCAACGACCCCCAGCAGTTCGTTCCCGAGATGCTCGAGGGCATCGCGCTCGCGAACCCCGACACCCTGCGCTACGTTCCCGAGTATCACCTCATCCATCGAGCGGATGCCCCCAACCACGACAAGGTCACCATCATTCAGGGCTCCGGCTCCGGTCATGAGCCAGCCCACGTGATGACGGTCGGTAAGGGGATGCTGGACGGCGCGTGCCCTGGAGACGTCTTTGCCGCCCCGCCGATCGACTTCATTATCGAGTCCACCAAGCTCCTCGCCTCCGACAAGGGGGTGCTGCTCCTGGTCAACAACTACACCGGAGACCGGATGGCGTTCGAGATGGCCGAGGAGGCATCCAGCGCCGACGGCATCCAGGTGCGCACGCTGTTCATCGACGATGACGTGTCGGTGCAGGACTCCACCTACACCGTCGGCCGCCGCGGCGTGGCCGGCAACTTCTTCGTGATGAAGGCCGTTGGAGCCGCGGCGGAGTCCGGTGCCGACCTCGACGAGCTGGTGCGCATCGGCGAAAAGGTCAATTCCGTCACCCGCACCATGGGTGTCGCGCTGACGGCCTGCACTCCTCCCGCCCGGGGGGAACCCCTGTTTGCCCTCGGCGACGACGAGATCGAGATCGGCGTCGGCATCCACGGCGAACCGGGGCGACGCCGGGCCAAATGGATGCCCGCCGACGAGATCGTGGACGAGCTGCTCAGCGCGATCGTTCCCGACCTGCCATTCGTCAGCGGGGACCGGGTCGCCGTGATGGTGAACGGCCTCGGCGGCACGCCGATCAGTGAGCTGTACATTCTCTACGGGATCATCCACAAGCGGCTCACCGCGCTGGGCATGACCGTGGGACGTAACTATGTCGGCGAGTACTGCACCTCGCTCGACATGGCCGGTGCCTCGATCACGCTGGTGCGACTCGACGACGAGATAACGGCACTACTCGCCGCCCCGGCCGAGATCGCAATGCGAGTTTTCTGAGCCGCCCGACCCGTGAGCGCGGTCGCCGAGGCCCGTGAGCGCGGTCGCCGAGGCCCGTGCCGATGAGAGGCCGAAGGCGACCAGGATAAACTCGTTCAGTGCGCCTTGTAATTGCGAAATGCTCCGTTGACTATGCCGGGCGTCTTAGCGCGCACCTGCCGCTGGCCACCCGTCTGCTGATGATCAAGTCCGATGGCAGCGTGCTCGTGCACTCCGACGGCGGCTCCTACAAACCGCTGAACTGGATGAGCCCACCCTGCTCGATCGCCATCTCCGAGCCCGACGGCGATCAAGCGGATGCCGGAATCACCGCCCTCTGGACGGTCACCCACGGCAAGACCGCCGACCAGCTCGTGGTCAGCGTGTACGAGGTGCAGCACGACTCGGCGCACGAGCTCGGCATCGACCCCGGCCTGATCAAGGACGGCGCGGAGTCGCACCTGCAGAAGCTGTTGGCCGAGCACATTCATCTGCTCGGCGAGGGTTTCACCTTCGTGCGCCGTGAGTACATGACCGCCATCGGGCCGGTCGATATCCTCGCGCAGGATGCCGCCGGCCGATCTGTCGCGGTAGAACTCAAGCGAAATGGCGATATCGACGGGGTGGAGCAGCTCACGCGCTACCTCGAACTCATGAATCGCGACCCGCATTTGGCGCCGGTCAGTGGGGTTTTTGCGGCGCAGACGATCAAACCGCAGGCCCGCAAGTTGGCGGAGGATCGCGGCATCCGCTGTCTGCTCCTCGACTACGACGCCATGCGCGGCCTCGACGACACGGCCTCGAAACTCTTTTAGGGCAGCGGGCGCCCGCGGGCCGCAAGGTACAACGCGAACCACTCGTCGCGGGTCATCGCCGCTGCCTGCGCGGCTGCATCCCCGCAGGCCCGAATGCGCGCCGGATCGCTCGACCCGAGGACGGGATCGATGTGCGCGGGGTGTCGCATCAGCCAGCCGAGAACGATGGCCTCGCGGGTCGTGTTCTTCGCCTCGGCCAGCGTCTGCACCAAAGCGGATGCCGCCTCCTCGGCCGCCGCGCCCGGCGCCCCGGAATACCGGCCCTGCGCGAGCGCGCCCCAGGCCTGCAGCCGCACCCCATTACTCGCGCAGTACTCCAGCGTGCCGTGCGGAAAGGTGTTGTCGGCGCCGTCCGGGTGGTTAACCAGCACCGTGCTGTCGACCCAGTCGCGCTTGAGCAGGCTCATCTCAAGCTGGTTCACCACGATCGGCAGGTCGATCTCGCGCTGGAGGAACGCGATCTGCACTCCCGACATGTTCGAGACGCCGAGCGCGCGAATTTTTCCGGCGGCGTGCAGGTCGGTCACCGCCGCAGCGACAACGGCGGGTTCGAGCAACGGATCGGGCCGGTGCAGCAGCAGCGTGTCGACGTAGTCAACGCCCAGGCGCGCGAGGCTGTCGTCGACGCGCGCCACGATCGCCCCGAGGTCGTAGGGAGCGTGCTCTGCATCCAAGCGGATGCCGCACTTCGTCTGAATCTCGATGCGCTCGCGCAGTCCCGGCGAGCGTTTCAGAACCTCACCGAACACCTGCTCCGCCTTGCCAAAGCGGTAAATGTCGGCGTGGTCGAACACCGTTATACCGATGGACAGCGCGGCCTCGACCGCGGCGGCGGCCTGATCGATCGCGGCCGGGGTGACCGGCCCGGGCGTCCAGTCGCCGCCGAGTCCCATGCAGCCGTAGATGAGGCGGGCGGGCGGAGACAGCGTCATAGGGATTCCTTTGTGAGAGGGAACGAAAAGGCTAGCGCCTCACTAACCGTACGAATGCTGAGAAAATGGGTAAATGGGACACTTTTTCGGCTGACCGCCTAGGCTATGCCGAATGAACGCAACATTGACGCGCACCTGGAGCGCCATTCTCTTCGACCTTGACGGAACCATCACGGATTCCGCCCCGGCCATCACCAGCTCTCTGGCCCGCACGTTTACGCTGCTCGGCCGCCCGGTGCCCTCCGCTGCCCAACTGCTCGCCTACGTCGGCCCACCCATGTTCGACGCCTTTCAGGAATACGCCGGCATGACCCCCGCCGAAGCCGTCGAAGCCATCGCCGTCTACCGCGCCGAGTACCACGGCGCCGCCGCGCTCGACACGGCTGTCTTTCCCGGCGTCGCCGGCCTGCTCGAACGTATCCACGCGGCCGGAATTCCGCTCGCCCTGGCCACCAGCAAGCCCGAGCTCAGTGCGATCGCCATTCTCACGCACTTCGACCTCGCCAAGTACTTCACGGCTACCGTCGGTGCCTCCGCCGACGACACCCGCAGCAACAAGGCCGACATCGTCGCAGAGGCGCTCGCCCGCCTGGCCGCGACCGGCGTAGACACCGGCGGCGCCGTCCTGGTCGGCGACCGCAGCTACGACGCCATCGGCGCGCAGGCGAATGGCATTCCGGCGATTCTGGTGGAGTGGGGCTACGGCTCGCCGGCCGAGGCCGAGGCGGCGACCGCGGTCGTGCACTCGACCGACCAGCTCCGCAAGCTGCTGCTCGGCTGAGGCCATCGCGAACCAGGCGGAACCCCCACGCGGTTCACCTCGCATTTGCCTCGTGTTCACCGGGAGGTAAACGGCTGGTGACCGGGGAATGACAGCGTGTTGAAGAACCCGAGCGGCGAATACCCTCGGGTTCTTCTATTCTCGCCGCGTCACAACCAGTTAGGCTCCATCTTTTGCGATCCAAAGCTAGCCACAGGTCCATTCCCGCCCTTGCCCTCGTCAGCATTCTGGCCTTGAGCGGATGCGCCGCAACCAGTACCGCGAGTGACCAGCCTCTCGCCGCGACCGGCGCGGACTCGTGCCCCGACACGCTCCGATTCAGCGACACGGGCGTGGAAGGACTCGAAACTCTCGTCGTCGAATTCGAGGGATTCCGTACGGCATTTGAAGAAGCCACCGGCAAGAACGTTGAGTTTTACCCAATCTCCAGCCGCACCGCAGCGTCGACCGCGCTGGAATTCGACGAGATCGACCTGCTCCTGACTGGTCCCGCCGAATATGTCGTTCTGAAGCAGGAAGCGGACGCTATCCCGGTTGTCGGTATCACCCGCCCCGGCTACCGCTCCATGATCGTGACCCGCGCCGATTCCACCGTGACGGAGCTTGCCGACCTCGAAAATTCCACGGTCATCACCAAGGAGGTCGGTTCCACCTCCGGTCACCTGGGCCCGCTGGAAATGCTCTCCAACGCCGGCCTCGTCGCTGGCGATAACGTCGACGTCGTTCCGCTCGGCGCGACCCGCATCGCGGCATTCGGCGCCGGTGAGGGCGATGCGCTCGGCACCGGCCTGAGCGACTTCGCGGAGATCGAAGAGGAACTGGGGGCCGGATCGATCAAAATGCTGGCCGAGGGACCCGACCTGCCCAACGATCTGTTCGTGGCCCGCAGCGCTCTCGGCAGCGGATGCGCGACCTGGCTTCAAGAGACCCTGACCGAAAACCAGCAGGTGCTTCTCGACGCCATCACCGCGACCGGCGAGAGTGACAAGTACCTCGAATCCGAATTCCAGGTCGCCACGGATGCCGACTACGACCCGACGCGCGCGGCCTTCGAAGCGGCTGGATTCGCCGATTTCGCCGAGCTCCCCGAGTGAGCCGGCAGCACAGCCCACGCAGTACCTCTGTCCCCCACGCCACACCCATGATCAGCGTGCGCGATCTAAGTCATCGCTATCCCGATGGAACAGAAGCCCTCGACGGCATCAACCTGACCGTTGACCAGGGTGAGGCCATCGTGCTGCTGGGGCACAACGCATCCGGTAAGTCGACCTTGCTCAAGGCACTGACTCGTCTGATTGAGCCAACGGCCGGCGCTATTTCCCTCGATGGAACGGCGGTGACCAGAGCCACGGCGAGAGAACTGCGCGACGTGCGTCGGCGGGTCGGCACGGTCTTTCAATCGATTAACCTCGTGGACCAGGTCAGCGTGTTGTCGAACGTCGGACACGGTTCTCTCGGGCGCACCGACAACCCACGAAATTGGTTCGCCTGGACCTCGTCCAGCACTGTGCGAGACGAGGCCATGGTCTGTCTGGAACGCGTGGGCCTGGCCCCCTTCGCCTCGCGCCGCGCTGACCAGCTGTCCGGTGGGCAGCGCCAGCGCGTCGCGATCGCCAGGATGCTGATGCAACGCCCAACGATCGTGCTCGCGGATGAACCCGTGGCCGCCCTCGACCCCCGGGCCGGGCGGGAAGTGATGGACGTGCTCTGGCAGGTCGTGGCAGAAAAGAGTCTGACGCTCGTCTGTACCCTGCACCAGCTGGAACTCGCCGAGGCGTATGGCGACCGCGTGGTCGCACTGCAACGCGGCCGATTGCTGCTCGATGGGCACATGCGTGATCTGTCTCGGACCGATTTGGCCGGGCTGTATTCCGAGGACTCAGAGCAGGCTGATTCCGCCGAGAACTCGCAGCACGACGAAGCAGGAGTGAATCGATGATCATGACCACCCGGCCGACGCGCGTCACCAGCGCGCCACCCAGCCGGTTTCGGCGCCCCCACGGCGGAGCATTTCTGGCCGTGCTGGTGCTCGCGGGACTCGCCATTCACGGGGTGTCCCGCCTCGATCTGAGCCTCGAACGGCTACTCATGGCCCCGGCGCGCACGTGGGATTTTCTCTCGCGCGGATTTCCACCGGCGACTGATCGCGTGCCAAACCTCGCGGAGGCCATGCTCGAAACCATCGAGATGGCCATCATCGGTACGGCCCTCGGCGTGCTCCTCAGCCTGCCGATCGCTCTGCTCGCTGCGCGAAACACCACACCACACAGCATGATTCACGTGGCCGCGAAATCACTGCTCACGGTCATGCGCAGCGTGCCCGACTTGGTCTGGGCCATGGTTTTCGTCGTGTCGGTCGGTCTCGGACCGATCGCCGGAATCCTGACGATCATGGTCGATACGATCGGTTTCGCGGGCCGCTTCTTCGCGGAACGCATCGAAGAGCTCGACAGCGGTCCGATCGACGCGTTGCGCTCTACCGGAGCCAACCGCATCAGCGTCATGGCCTGTGCGGTCATCCCGACCGCGTTTCCGTCGTTCACGGGCACCAGCCTGTACTGCCTCGAAAAATCCATTCGTGGCGCGGCGGTACTCGGCCTGGTCGGAGCCGGTGGCATCGGCGTCGAGCTGAACGTGGCATTCCAACTGCGCCAGTTCGACACCGCGATGACGATCATCGTCATGATTCTCATCGTCGTCCTCTTGGCCGAGCGACTCAGCAGCGTGGCACGCAAGCGGATGCTCGACGGCAGCTCCGCAGTCGCGCCGCACTAGCCGCGGCGCGGCATCCGCTGGTCGGTCCAGGCCCGCCGAGGTGCGGCATCCTCTTGTCTGACATTTCGGGACCGGAGCCTGGATGACCCGGTCGTTGTTGTTGGACGCGGTCGCTGACCGCTATGTTCTGGACCATGACCTTCGAAGCCGAGCAGTTCTACCTATTTGGGATCATTCCCTGGGACGGAACGTTCGTCGCTGCCTGCATCGCCGGCCTCGCTTCGCTGCGCAAGCTCGCGAAAGAAGACGAAGCAAAAGAAGATGATAGGGACCTGGCGCAGCTGGTGGTCGCTCGCTTGCCAGCCACCTGGAAGGGGTAAATGATGAAGGATGAAATCTCAGACGCGGAACTCTACAGTTATGCCCGTGAAGTGCGCGCCGAAATACTCACTGATCTCGGTCGGCCGGAAGAGGCCGACGCCGTGTTGGCCGAAAAGGGCCTGCCAGGTCCCATCGGCAAATAGTCGGTCCCGGCTACGAGTCGAAGCCTAGGCCCAGCGCATCGAGCCCCTTGAGCAGCACGTTGCGGCGGCCCCGATTGTGGTCGGCACGATTGAGTGCCCAGCGCGTGGCCTGAATTCCAGCGGATGCGAGCGGCTCCGGTGGGAACGAAAGCGGACGGCCCCGCACCATGGCCAGTTCAGTGCGCTCCGTACTGCGGCCGGCCAGCTGGTCTAGCATGACCTGGGCGGCGAAGTGCGTGGCACCAACACCGAGGCCGGTGAAGCCGGCCGCATAACTGATGCGCCCGCCGCGAGCCTGCCCGAAGAAGGCGCAGAACTGCGTGGACGTGTCGATCGCACCGGCCCATTTGTGGCTGAAGCGCACGCCGGCCAGCTGCGGAAACGTCGTGAAGAAGTGGCTGCTGAGCTTCTCGAAGGTCTCCGGTCGGTTCTCGTAGCCGCTGCGCACCTTTCGCCCGTAGTGGTACACGGCGTCGTAGCCGCCAAACAGAATGCGGTTGTCGGCGCTCAGTCGGTAGTAGTGAAACTGGTTGGCGAGGTCGCTCAGGCCCTGCCGATTCTGCCAGCCGATCGCGGCGAGCTGGCTCGCATCGAGCGGTTCGGTCATTAGCACGTAGTCGTAGACTGGAACGGTCGCGAGTTTGTTGCGTTTGAGCAGCGAGGGAAAGACATTGGTGGCGAGCGCGACCTTCTGCGCGGTCACGGTGCCGCCCGTGGTCACTACCCGGGCGCCCTGGGCCGGCAGACGTCGGGCCGTGTCCACGCTCTGCACGAGCGAGTGCTCGAAGATCTCCACTCCAAGGTCGGTCGCCACGCGCGCCAGTTCGGCGGCGAGCTTGCCCGGATGCACGAGGGCGGTGCTGCGCCGGTGCCAGACGCCGGCGAGATAGGTCGGTGACGCGACCTCGGCCCGCACTGCGGACTCGTCGAGAAACACCACGTTTTCGCCGATCGTCTCTTCGCGCAGCCACTCAATCTGATGCTCTTCGATGGCGAGGTCGATGGATCCGGTGCGTTCAAAATCGCAGTCGATGCCGAGGTCTGCCACCGCTCGTTCGATCTCGTCGAGATTCTCGTTGCCCAGTTCGGTCAGTCGGTCGATCTCTTTCGGCCAGCGGCTGCGCCCGTTGTCGTCACCGTGGGTCAGGCTCGCCTCGCAGAAGCCGCCATTGCGACCGGATGCCGCCCAGCCGACCGTGCGCGCCTCCAACAAAAGCACCCTCGCATCAGGGTTTTGCTGCTTGGCCAGCACCGCACTCCACAGTCCGAGGTAGCCGCCGCCAACGATCGCGAGGTTGCAGCGCAGGTCGCCGGTGAGCGCTGGATAGCCGGTACGCGGCTCGAGCTCCTCGAGCCAAAACGAGCCTTGGCGTGTTCCCGTGAGCGAGGCTTTAACAACGGATGCCGCTGGCCGGGCCCGGTCGAAAATGGTGCTATTCATGCGTGGCTGCTGGTCATGGGTGGCGTCCTCTCGCGGCGACGATGCCGCCAACTAGTCTGGGCGCCACCAGCCTAGCCGCGCCCACCGACAGGCCGGGGCTTGGAATGTGGGCCCATGCGTGCAGGAGTGCCCCATCGACCAGGCCCGGGCCCGGTCGGATTTCCCGTCACCCGGGCAGGGACATCCGCTTAACGCGATAGTGCCGCTAACGCAAAAGTGCCGCCCTGCAGACGCGGGACGGCACCAGATTAAGCGCTTGGGCTAGATAATCGCGGCGCGAAGGGCGGCAGCAGCTGCGGCCGGGTCTTCGGCGCCGTAGATTGCTCCGCCGGCAACGGCGACCGTTGCTCCGGCGCGCTGCACCGAAGAGATGGTCGACAGGTTCACGCCGCCGGCAAGGGAGAACGGAACCTTGGCGGTCTCGCCCTGGTTGAGCAGTGTGGCGAGCGAGAAGCCGGGCTCGGCCTGCTCGTCGAGTCCAGCGTGCATCTCGACGAACTGGGCACCGAGCGCCGTGACCTCGCGGGCGCGGGTGACCTTGTCGGCAACGCCGATGAGGTCAACGACGATGCCCTTGCCGTGCTTGGTCGCGGCGGCGACGGCTCCGATAATGGTGCTGTCCCCGGCCGTGCCGAGCACGGTGACGAGGTCTGCACCGGCGGCGAAGGCGATGTCGGCTTCGAGCTCGCCGGCATCCATCGTCTTGAGGTCGGCGAAGACGATCTTGTCGGGGTGCGCGTTCTTGATCGCGGTGACGGCGCGCAGGCCCTCTGCCTTGATCAGCGGGGTGCCGAGCTCGATGATGTCGACGTGCGGTGCAACCTGAGCAGCCAGCGTGAGCGCCGCTTCGGTGGTCAGTACGTCCATAGCTACCTGAAGCTTCATGGGATTCTGCTTTCTATTAGTGTTTAAGAGTGGAAAGTTCTTGGAAAGGGTGCGCGCTCTATTCGAGGTTGGCGTGACGCGGCCAGAGCTGTTCGGCCGTGGAACCGCTCGCCTTCCAGAGCGTGTGAAACAGGGCGTCGCCGACGAACAACACCGACTGCTCGAACAGGCCGCCCGAATACTGGGCCGACACCTGCCCGGCGTGGTCCTGCTTGGCAGCCGCGGGAATGACCACGGTCACCGCGGCGAGCCGCCCGAGCGGCGACTCGGGCGCCGTGGTCAGCGCGAGAATGCTCGCCCCCACGCCGTGAGCCGTCTCGGCGGCACGCACAATGGCGCCCGTCGTTCCGGATCCGCTCGCCACCAGCAGCACGTCACCCGACACAATCGCCGGGCTGGTCACCTCGCCCACCACGTGCACGTCGAGGCCGAGGTGCATGAGTCGCATCGCGGTCATCTTCAGTGCCAGCCCGGAGCGGCCAGCACCGAGCACAAATACCCGGGGTGCCGCGGCGAGCAGGGTTGCCGCCTCATCCAGTACTGAAGCGGATGCCGATTGCAGCGCCTCGACGACGCGGCCGTTTTCGGCGAAAATGAGGCCGAGGGCATCCGCTGCCAGTGGGGTGGTTGTCGTTTCGGTCATGATTCAATGTTCCACTCCTTCGAGTGGGAATGCTGCCCGCCAAACGAGCGGTTTTCCTACCCAAACGGATGGCTCTGGGTGGGCTCCGAGGATGGCCCGGGTAGGCTGGGGGCATGACTTCCGCTCCATCTAACCCCGGCGTGCGCGCCACCGCCACTGAGGCCGCTGCGGGCAGCACGGCCGCCGCCCTCCGGTCTGATGCTGGTACCGGAGCAGCCGAACCGGCCGCGTCATCCGCCACGACCGCAAAACGCTCGACGCTCCCCGCAAACTCCCCGGTTCAAACAGCGCGCAGCGCAGCCGCCGAACGTTCCAAACTCATCGCCGACCTCACCGACGCACACGCCACCACGCTGGAATCCCTGCTCGCTGTGCTGCGCTCCGGCAGCACGAGTGACACCGCCGCCCGACAGAAGGCCACCGAACTCGCCGCCGCTGCGATGGTCGCCCTGCGCGCGGTGAGCGACCTCGATCGCAGTCTCACCGAGGAACCCGTCGCCCGCGCCTTCGAACGCCTAAGGAACGACCTGCGCCCGCTCGTGCGCTTCGGCGACCTCGACGTGCAGTTCATCGAGCCGCCGGTGAACGGTCGGGCATTGCCCGGCGAGGTCGCCCACGAAGCCCGCGCCATCGTGCGCGGCGCCGTACTCGCCCTCGTCGAACAGGCCGGGGTCGCGCGGGTGCGCGTGCAGTGGGACTGCGACGGAAGTAACCTGCTCATCCGCATTCGGGACGACGGTCCGGGCAACCTCGATGCCGAGGTTCCGAGCGTGCGCCAGCTCGCCGCCCGCGTCGTCGCGCTCAGCGGCACCCTCAACGTGGAGGCCACCGCCGGCTGGGGCTCCGAGATGGCCGTGTCGCTGCCGCTCGACGCGCCCACGGCATCCGTCACCACCGCCGCGGCCTGGGGCCTCAGCCCACGCGAACGCGGCGTGCTCGAACTCGTCGCCTCTGGGGCGCGCAACAAGGCCATCGCACAGGCCCTGACCATCAGCGAGAACACAGTGAAGTTTCACGTGGCCAACCTGCTGCGCAAGGTCGGTGCCTCGACCCGCGTCGAGCTGGCCGCCCTCGCTCGCTAAGCGGATGCCCAGCGCCAGCTATGCCTGGCACCCGCAGACTCGGGCGCCAGTTCCCGGTCATAGCGCCAGCGATGCCCGGAGCGATGGCCCCCAACGGGCGCGGTGACCGCGACCCCGGTAGGACCCGAGCGCGCAACCAGCGCTAGGGTGAAGGAGTCAGAAGACACACCAACCACGGGAGCGCGCACCAGCGAGCTGAGAGGACGGCCAGGGCCGTCGACCGTTGAACCTGTCCGGGTAATGCCGGCGTAGGAAGTTCGAAACCAATGCGCACAATTGATGAAACAACCATGTCAAAAACGGTCACGACCGGCCCGATCCAGGGCAGCAGCAAACGCTACGAACCGGTAAAGGACTGGCCCGGACTCGAAGTTCCCGTTCGCCGGGTGAACCTCAGCAACGGCGAACACTTCGACCTGTACGACACGTCCGGCCCGTACACCGACGAGACGGCCACCATCGATCTCGAGACGGGGCTGCCGCAGACTCGGGCCGGGTGGGAGCATCCGCTGCCCATCGATGGCGCTGCCACCCAGCTGGTCTGGGCCCGCGCCGGCATTGTCACGCCGGAGATGGCCTACATCGCCGCGCGCGAGGGCGTCTCGGTCGAGCTCGTCCGCGACGAGGTGGCGCGCGGCCGGGCCGTCATTCCGGCCAACCACAAGCATCCGGAGAGCGAGCCGATGATCATCGGCAAGGCCTTCACCGTGAAGATCAACGCGAACATCGGCAACTCGGCGGTGACCTCGTCGATCGCCGAAGAGGTCGAGAAGATGGTCTGGGCGGCCCGCTGGGGCGCCGACACCCTGATGGATCTCTCCACCGGCAAGGACATTCACCTCACTCGGGAGTGGATCATGCGCAACTCGCCCATTCCGGTGGGCACCGTTCCGCTCTACCAGGCCGTTGAAAAGGTCAACGGCGACCCGTCGCTACTCACCTGGGAGATCTACCGCGACACCGTGATCGAGCAGTGCGAGCAGGGCGTCGACTACATGACCGTGCACGCCGGCGTGCTGCTGCGCTACGTGCCGCTGACCGCCAACCGGGTGACCGGAATCGTCTCGCGCGGCGGCTCGATCATGGCCGCCTGGTGCCTCGCGCACCACCAGGAGAGTTTTCTCTACACCCACTTCGTGGAGCTGTGCGAGATTCTGCGCCGCTACGACGTGACCTTCTCGCTCGGCGACGGCCTGCGCCCCGGCTCGATCGCCGACGCGAACGACGAGGCCCAGTTCGCGGAGCTGCGCACCCTCGGTGAGCTGACGAAGGTCGCGAAGTCCTACGGAGTGCAGGTGATGATCGAGGGCCCCGGCCACGTTCCGATGCACAAGATCGTTGAAAACGTGGCGCTCGAGGAGGAACTCTGCGAGGAGGCCCCGTTCTACACGCTCGGCCCGCTCGCCACCGACATCGCTCCGGCCTACGACCACATCACGAGCGCGATCGGCGCGGCCATCATCGCCCAGGCCGGCACCGCCATGCTCTGCTACGTCACGCCCAAGGAACACCTCGGCCTGCCCAACCGCGACGACGTGAAAACCGGCGTGATCACCTACAAGATCGCCGCGCACTCCGCCGACCTGGGCAAACAGCATCCGCGCGCCCAGGAACGCGACGACGCCCTCAGTCGGGCCCGGTTCGAATTTCGTTGGACCGACCAGTTCGCGCTCTCGCTCGACCCGGACACCGCGCAGAGCTTTCACGACGAGACGCTGCCGGCCGGCCCCGCCAAGGCCGCCCACTTCTGCAGCATGTGCGGTCCCAAGTTCTGTTCCATGCGTATTTCAGCGGATGTTCGGGTGTACGCCGAAGAGAACGGCCTCACCAGTCTCGAGGCCATCGAGGCGGGAATGGCCGAGAAGTCGGCCGAGTTCACCCGTCTGGGCAGCTCGGTCTATCTACCGCCGCGGGTGCTCTGATGACGGTCATTTTCGACAAGCGGATGCCCACCGGGCACTCCCACGGTCGCCGCTTCCGGGGTCGCCGGTGCCCGGATCGCTGGCGCCGCGAGCAGTTGTGAACGACCGGTCGCGAAGGACCTTCGCTACTCCAGCCCGTTCGCCCGCGCGACCCAGCCAGCCAGGCCAGGCTCGGCTTGGGCGTGCGAACGAACGTCTCGTGGTCGACCTCGATGAGCCCTAATGTCGGCCGGAATCCGCTCGCGCACTCGTAGTTGTCGAGGGCGCTCCAGTGCTCGTAGCCGAGCACCTCGATGCCGTCCTTGACGGGCGCGCCCACGCCAGCCCATCCGCGACAAACCAGACCGGAGCAGGGTTTTCCCATGGTCCCGCGGTCAGAATTCCGCACATGACTCCCGCGAATGTAACGCTGCGTCTGGTGCGTCCCGACGACGGGGAGAAGCATCCGGGCACCACACGGCACAGGCGTCCCTCGCCTCGCACCCTGTTCCAACGCCGCCGCAAAATTCTGATCCCATTGGCCATCGCCTGGCTCGTGATGGCTGCCCTGGCTGGCGTGCTGCTGCTCACCGGTACGAAGCCGAGCACCCCGTTCGGCGATACGGCCGCCGTGCCCGGCGGACTCGCCCGCATCAGCGCGATCATCCCGCTCGAAACCGATGGCTGGGTGCCGGCGACCGCCGCCGATCTGCTCTCCAGCCCGGTGCAGCCCGGGGCCCACCGCGTGCGCATTCTGCTCGAACTGACCGAAACGGATGCCTCCGGCCTCGCCTTTCGCGCCGCCGACTACTCCCTGTCCGGACTCGGCGCGCGGTCCACCGCGCTCTGGGTCGACCCGGCGGAGCAGAGCGGAGCATCCGTTCAAGCGACCCTCGTTTTCGAAATCCCCAATCAGGTCATTGCCCTCGTCCTGGACGGGCCTCAGGGGGCCAGCCTGTCCCTCGGAACCGGGCATCATACCAACTCCTGAAATGATCCCCGAAATTGGGGGTAATTTCCTAGTCCACCCGCGGCTTACCCCGGCTTGGGCAAACAGGCATCATTGTCGCATTCCAACAGTGGAGGTCGTTATGACAATGGAATCGGAAACCCGAGTGCAGCCAGCCAGCGCGCCCGTCGCACACCTCAGCGTTCAACTCTTCGGCAACCTGACCATTCGATGCGGCCCCGTTGTTCTGCACGCCCACGAACTCGGCGGACCGAAACCACGCCAGATCCTGGAGATTCTTCTCGTACACGTTGGCCTCCCGGTGTCGAAAGACCACCTGATCGAATTGCTCTGGGGAGCAAACCCTCCAGCCGAAGCCCTGCCCACCCTGGAAAGTTATGTCAGCGTGCTGCGCCGCCACCTGCAGCCCGGTGCGGGAAAGTTCGGGCCGTTGCAGACGACGACCGGCGGCTATGTGTTGGACCGCGACCTGGTCGATGTCGACCTTGAACAGTTCGACGATCTGCTGCAACGAGCCCAGAAAACCAATCCCGAGCTGGCTTACCCCTTCTTACTTCGCGCCCTCGACCTCGCCCAAGCCCCACTGCTCTGCGATGAACTGGTCGCAGCGTGGGCATCGGAGGCGCGGGACCTGCACGAGTCCCGGCTGACCGTCGCCCGCGTTCTGGCGTCCGAAACCGCCGCTGCTCTGCACCGGATCGACGATTCCGTCGATCTCGCCAACCTCGCGATTGCCAATGACCCGCTCAATGAACGAGCCTGGACGGCCCTCATCCTCGGGCTGGAGGCTGCCGGGTGCCACGCCCAGGGCCTGCAGGCCTATGACCGGTGCCGCCATGCCATGCAGAGCGAACTGGGCTGCGCACCCGGCCAGATTCTGCGCTCAGCCCAGCTGCGTCTGCTGCACGCGACGGCCACCGAAGACGGCGACCTTGCCGACGTGCTCTCGGCTTTTCTCGTGCTGCACGAACACCTGGGAGTGCCAGCACCCGATTCTCACCCCCGCACGAGCACACTTCCGCGACCAGAGCCGGTCCCGGATTCCCTCCGAGAGGCCACTGATGTCATCACGTCATTCCTGCGCCGCGCCGTCGCTCGCGCCTGATTCCCGGGTAGTATCACATGGGGGACAAAAACAGCGGGACTCGACGGAATTTCAGGTTCTGCAGATGCTGGTTTCGTCTATCGAGCTAACACAGCTCGGGACAGGGCAGAGAGGTCTCCGCAGATGACCACGCAAATGTCCCCCCTCGAACCTTACTTCCAGGGAACGGCCGTTCAACCGCCGCCGCCCGCCCAGATTCGCATTCTCATCGTCGACGATCACAGGACCTTCGCTGAACTGCTCACCGATTCCCTCAACCGCGAGCCTGACCTGTGCAGCGTCGGATCAGCCAACGACGTCGCAAGCGGTATCGCCGCGTGTCTGGAGCTGCGCCCCGACGTCGTCGTCATGGACTATCACCTACCCGACGGCAGTGGGCTCGTCGCGGCCGCGGCCATCCTGGCGCGCGCCCCGCAGACCCGCATCGTCATCCTCACCGGCGACCCGGCCCTCGAGGCCCTCGAACAGGCCGCGGCGATCGGCGTCTGCGCCTTCCTGCCCAAGGACGGTTCGCTCGCCACGGTGCTCGATACCCTCCGGCACGCTCGGATTGGCGGATTCATCGTGCATCCGTCGCTCGTGAGCCTGCTCAGCGCCCGACGCCGACAGCACAACGATGAGATTCCGTTTCCCGAGCTGACCAAGCGCGAGCTCGCCGTGCTCCGCCTCATGGGAGAGGGTTCCGACGTTCGGGCCAACTCCAAGACCCTCGGCATCTCGGAGAACACCTGCCGGGGTTACGTCAAGTCCATCCTCGGCAAGCTCGGCGCACACTCACAACTGGAGGCCGTCGTGATCGCCACTCGACTGGGCTTGGTTCCCGCCCAGCATGTCTAACTCGGCGGCGAAGCCCAGCCGCCTCGACCGAACCCGGTCGGACGAACGTTCCGAGGTGCGGTCGGCGGTGGGTCGGTTCATCACCGTCGGCGTCATCGCCATGATGATCATCGCCGTGCCGGCCGCACTCTGGGTTCGCGCTGAATCCATGAGCAACGCCATGGACAACGCCATCCAACAGGCTCAACGCCTCGCCGACTATTCCATCGGACCGCTCATTACCGACGACCTCCTCGCGGGGTTGCCCGGATCGACCCGTCGGCTGGACGACCGCCTGGCTCCCCGCATCTCCGACGGATCGATTGTGCGCATCAAGGTCTGGGATTCCGGGGGGCGAATCGTGTACTCCGACTTCCCGGCATTGGTCGGCCAGGTCTTCGACCTGCCGAGCTTTGCCCCTGAACTCCTGGCCGGAGGCAAGGGGCATGCAAACCTCGGCGTGCAGGACGGCGCCGAGAACGCGCACGAATCCCAGGCCGGCGAATTGGTCGAGGTGCACGTGCGCACCACGGCGGCCAACGGTCAGGTCGTAATTTTGGAGGCGTACTTCAATGACGACGGGGTCCGTGACGAGCAAAACGCACTCGTGGTCGGGCTGATTCCCACCTTCCTGCTGTCCCTTGGAGCCCTTCAAATGGCCCAGCTCGTGCCGGCGATCCAGCTGGCCCGGCGCATCCAGGGTCACCAGTCAACGAAACGCCGCCTCCTGCAGCACGCGATCGACGCCTCCGACCTGGAACGCCAGCGCATTGCCCGTGATCTGCACGACGAAGTCATTCAAGATCTGGCCGGCCTGTCCTACGCCCTCGAAGCCGAGGAAATGCATTCCACCCCCGAGAATCGGGCGCTCTTCGGCCAGGCCAAGGCCATCCTGCAAAAAAACGTGCGCACCCTGCGCGCTATGACGACCGAGCTCTACCCACCCGATCTGGCCGAACTCGGACTGCCGGCCGCCCTCACCCGGCTGGCCGCCCCGCTGCTCGAGCACGACATCGAGGTCAAACTGCATATTCCCCCCGACTGCGATCTCGACCGGGACCGCTCGGCGATGTTCTATCGGGTGGCCCGCGAGGTGCTCGCCAACACCCTTAAGCATGCCAAGGCCGGCACCGTCGAGCTGACGCTCATGCAAGATACCGATCGCACCATCCTGCTCATCCATGACAACGGCTGCGGCTTCGACATGGCCGCGGACGCACCCGAGAATCACATGGGTCTGCGCATCATGCGCGACACCATCGAGGTCGCCGGCGGCACCCTCGAAGTGCGCTCCTGGGTGGGCGGTGGTACCTCCGTCATGGCTACTCTGGATCGGGTCGTTCCGGTTCGAACGCGCTAGCCCGAAGCCCGCGCCGCCGCTGCACCAGACTCCAACCGGCGAGCAGCACCGTCACGCCCAGCACCACCGCGAGTCCGATCCAGTAGGCCAGCCACGGTCCCAACGGTGTCGAGTCAACCTCGGCCCCGGCCACCGGCGCATCGCTCACCACCTCATGCGAGGTTCCGCCAGCCAAGACCACCGGCTGTGGGATCGGTTCGGCGGCGATGTCAACGCCCGCCCCGCCGGGAGTGCCGGCCAGGACAGCCACCCGCCGGGGTGTGGTGCCGGCCGGGCGTGCCATCGCGCTGCGCACGGAGTCCACCATTTCGTCGCCCAACAGTGTCCCGAGGTAGCTCACGCCCAAGGTGTCGGCGCCAGCCGTGGTCTCGTAGTTTCCCAGAGCATCAGAGAGGATGCCTTCACGCGCAATAGCATCGGCCAACGCCCCCGGGTCGGTCGCGTCCACCTCGAAGACGAGATCGTGCACCAGAACGGTCAGCACGAAGTACTGCGCGGGTTGGGTGGCCGTCGATGCATCGATAAGGCCGCGCGCGTCGTCTTCGGTCGACCCCGCCGGCAGCAGCAGGGTCAGCTGGGGCACGGCCTGCTCCAGCACCCCGGCCGGCAACACATCCGGGGAAATCTCGGCGAGCCTGAGGTTGGCACCGTCGGCATGCTGGTCCACGCCGGCGCGCAACGTGGGCAGATCGGCATCCGCTTTCGTATGTATCGCGAGTACGACCCGGCGTTGCACCAGTGGTCCGTCGTAGTTGACCAGGGGTCGGCCATTGCCAATTTCGCTGCGTGAAGCGGATGCCGCGGCTGGCCTAGTCGAGGTGCTGGTCGTGCCAGGCGGGGCCGAGGCCCAAGCCGTGCAGCCACTCAGCACTCCAGCCGCCAGTAAACCAGCGTTGAGCAGAGCGAGCAGCCGCACCGCCGAGGTCGGACGGGTCGCGTGAACCATCAGGTGCCGGCTGGCAGCCCCGGCAGGTACACCGGCGGGTAGGCATTCATCGGCATCGTGTCCCAATAGGCGGGATCGGAGTAGATCGGGTCGTTCACCCGGGAGTCTCCCACCGCGAATTGCGCCATCATGTCATGGTCCTCGTGCACCAGGTTGTGGCAGTGAATCATGTAGCGGCCGCCGGCCTCCGGCCCGGTGTCGAACTGCATGAGCGCCGTGATCGACTCGTTCTCGCCGACGTAGAAGACGTCCTTCGGCCCGTTTTCCCAGACGAACGGCTTGCCGCCGTTGGTGTTTCGGCCGACGATCTTGGCATCGATCAGGTGAATGTGCACCGGGTGGAACCAACCGCCGGAGCCGTTGGTGATGGTCCACTGCTCGACATCGTAAGGCTGCGGGTTCGCGAACAACTGGGTGAAGCGGGAAGCCACGACGTCGTCCCAGGTCGTGCCATTGATCTTCCAGACGCCATTCACCTTCTCCACCTTGAGGCTGCGTTTGACTTTGGCCATGGCAGGGGTGAGGCTCATCGTGGCGATCCCGCCCTGGTGCGGGTTGACAGAGCCGCCGTCATCGAGCGTTGCCGGAATCGACGTGATGCCGCCCAGGTTCGACCCGGAATCAGCACCGACCTCGAACTGCATGATCTTGTTGGTGTTGACGAAGTTGACGTTGTTCTTGTTGCTCAGATTCAGCAGGCCGATCTTTTGCCCGACCCGATACTTGCGAAAGTCGATCAGGATCTCGTACCGCTCTGCCGTGCCGTGGCGCCAGGAGGCGACGGGCTGCACGATGGGCACCATCCCGCCATCAGTCGCGACGATGTAGACCGGGTCGCCGGTCGACAAGGTTGGGCGATAGGACCGCGAAATGGAGGCGACCAGCACGCGAAAGCGGTAGATGCGTGGCTTGACCTTCATGGTCGGCCACGGCACCCCGTTGACCAGAATGATGTCGCCGTAGAGGCCGCTGTGCAGCCGGTCGTTGTATCCAAGCGATCCGTCGGCGTTAAACATGGCGTCGGAGATCATCAGCGGTACGTCGAACTCCCCCTGGGGGAGTTGCGCACTCTCATAGCGGTCGGTCAGGGGGTAGAACGCGGCCAGTCCCGAATAGACGTTCTGGGCGGTGAGGTGCTGATTATGGTCGTGGTACCACAAAGTGCGGGCATTCTGCCAGTTCGGATATCGGTAGGTCTTGACGTTGCCGGGCGCCGTCGAGTCGTTCGCATAGCCGTCGTACTGCGGCAGCGACGCCGAGCCGTGCAGGTGGGTCACGGTACGGAAGGCGCTGGGATGCAGCAGGCCTTTGGCCGGCAGTGCGTTGCGAATGCGCACCTCGCACCGGGTGCCCTGCCTAGCCCGAATGGTCGGCCCTGGGAAGATGCCGTTGTAGCCGGCGATCGTGGTCGACAGGCCCGGCACAAACTGCGCCTGGCCAAGTTTTTGGGTGAGTGCGTACCGGGCGAATGGGCGGTCGGGGTCACCCTCGTCGAAACCGGTTTGGTACGGGGCCAGCACCGGCGGGCGGCGAAAGACGCCGGCGTAGGGCACCGGCATATTCGCGGGGGCGAGCTGGCTTTGAGTGGGCAGCGGCACGATCGGAACGTCATTGTCATTCCCTTCCATGCTGGCCAGACCAAGCGCACCGAAGGCGCCGAGCTGGAGAACTTCCCTGCGTGATGTCATTTCTCTCCTCAAGGCTTTGTGCTGTTCAGCTGTAGTGGTGGGACCGGCCGGCGACTGGATTCAGTCGCCGGCCGGGTGAAGCGGATCAGGTCGTTCTTAGAGCACGGTGCCGGTCGTGAAGGTCCACGTACTCGTCACCAGGGGGTTTCCGATCAGATCTCGAACGCTCGTGGTACCACCGGTGATGGTCACCCGGTATTGAACATTGGAGGTCAGGGTCACCGAGGGGTTGATCGTCAACACGTTGGTGGTGGCGTTGAACGCCGCCGCCGATGTGACAACCGCGCCGGTGGAGACCCGGGTGATCTGAACCGTGGTCGCGCTGACTCCGGTGATGTCTTCGCTGAAGGTCGCGAGCACGTTGGCGTTCCGGCGCACCCCGGTGGCTCCCGAAGCGGGAGTTCTCGTGGTGATCGTCGGAGCCGGGCCGGTGATGAACGACCAGGTACTTGTCGCCATCGTGTTGCCGGCCGCGTCCCGAATGCCCGACAGAGTAGCCGTGTAGCTGCGGTCGGCGAGCAAAGTCGCACTCGGGTTCAACGTCGCGACCCGAGTCGTGGCATTGTACGAAACCAGCGCCGGAACCACCGTGGTACCGAGCCGCAGCACGAACGTCGTTCCGCTGACCCCAGCGACAGGTTCACTGAACGTTGCCGTCAGATTGCCGGTCTGGCTGACCGAGCGAGCACCGGAGGCCGGCGTGCGTGCGATCACCGTGGGGAGCACGAACTCCGTGCGCGGTGTGACCGCGACCGAACGAGCGGAAGCCGCTCCGGTGCCGACCGCGTTCATCGCGGCGACATCGAAGGTGTACCCGGTTCCGTTGGTCAGCGACCCGATCACCGTGCTGGTGACGTTGGCCACCGTCGCGGTGGCAACAGCCGTTGCTCCCGTTCCGACGAAGGTGCGCACCCGGTAGCCCGTGATCGGTGCCTGGTTGGCCACCGGTGCCGGGGCGGCCCAGTTCACTGTCGCCGATGCGTTACCGGCAACCGGGGTTCCGATCACGGGAGCTCCAGCTACCACCTGCACCACCGGGGCGGTCGGGGTGACTACCACTGACCGGGCCGAGGCCGCTCCGGTGCCGACCGCGTTGATCGCGGCGACGTCGAAGGTGTACCCGGTTCCGTTGGTCAGAGCGGTAATCGTGACGGTAGAGACGTCAGCGACCAGCGAGGTTCGGAACACCGTGGCGCTCGTTCCTTCGTAGGTGCGAACCCGGTAGCCCGTGATTGTCGCCTGGTTGGCCACCGGCGTCGGGGCCGTCCAGTTCACGGCCACCTGGGCGTTACCGGCGACCGGGGTTCCGATCGTCGGAGCATCGGCGACCACCTGCACCACCGGTGCCGACGGAGTCACCGCGTTGGACGGTGCCGAGAATGCGCTCGTCCCCTCCGCATTGGTCGCCGATACCTGGAAGGTGTAGCTGGAGCCGTTGTTCAGCCCGGTGACAACCAGGTTGAACGCGGTTCCGGCTGCGGTGCGGAGTGCACCGAATTGGTCTCCGAACGCGTCGAGCACCTTCACCGAGAAGCTGGTGGCGATGCCGGTCGGCGACGCGGTCCAGTCCACGGTTGCCTGCCCGTTGCCGGCAATGGCAGCACCGATGGTCGGGGTTCCCGGAGCCACGGTGTCGCTGAACTGCAGGCGTTCGATGTTGCGCAGGGTGTCTGTACCGTCGGTACCGCGGTTGTCGTGCACCGTTGTGGTCGATCCGGCAGACCCGAGCGTGCCGTCGCCGCCGGTGGTGGTGACTTCGTAATCGCTGGTCAGTCCTGAGAACTGCGCCGTGTCGGTTCCGCCAGATCCGTACAGGATCTCGCGGACAGCCACGATGTTGCCCGGGTTGACCGCGCCGGCGAAGACAGCTTCCTGCAGCGTCGGCCCGGTGAGCCCACCGGCGCCGTCGGAGAGGTACTGGCTGGTCATTGCACTCTGGTTCGTGCCGTTGATGCTGGCACTGCCGATCTCCGTCGCCGGATCGTTCGGGTTGGTCCGAACGCTCAGTCGAAGGCTGAGGTACGCGTCACCGTCGATGATGTCGTCGGCTCCTCGTCCCTCGATCAGGTCGCTTCCGCCGCCGCCGAGGAGCACGTTGCCGGCGCCCCAGACGTTCGGGCCGGTCAGGATCGGGCAGTCACCCTGTGCCGACAGTGCGACAACGGATGCCAGCGTGGTCGTGAATTCCGGAATCAGCGCGTCGAAGCCCGCAATGCGGTCAACTCCGGCCTGGTCCAGAACGTCACAGCCGATGAAGCCGCCGCCACCCACAGCACCGGGAACAATGTCGTCACCACGCAGGATGTCATTCAGCTTCCAGCCGGAAAGTGCCTCGACTTCATTGAACTTGTCGCGCACACCGACCTGCAGAATGTCGAGGGGCGCGATCGGCAGGGCCAGATCGGCGTCCTGCGCCTGCGGGTCACCCTGGCCGGTCGACCAGTCGTAGCCGGACCCGCCAGCGTTCTTTTCGATTCCCGGACCGGCAACGCCAATGTCGTCGCCACCCTCCATGTCGTAGTCGTCATCGCCGCCCTGGCCGATCATGAAGTCGTGACCGGGCTTCTGTGAGTCGTCCAGGAAGAACAGATTGCTACTGTCTCCGATCATGAGGTCGGGTTGGTTGCCGCCCTCTTCCCAGTCGTCGCCACCGTCACCGAAGGCCGCGTCGAGGCTTTCACCGAGAATGATGAAGTCGTCGTCGGCGCCGCCGAAGGTTTCGTTGGCATTGGCTCCACCGTTGGTGAAGTCCTTGCCCTCGCCACCCATGATGATGTCGAGTCCGGGACCAGCGTCGATCGCGTCGTTACCGGGGCCACCCTTGGGCACGTCGTCTCCGGCAAGGTCGGTGATGATGTCGTCACCTTCACCGCCGAGAGCCACGTCGGCTCCGCCACCACCCTCGATGACGTCGTTGCCGAGGCCACCCCAAAAGGTGTCGTTGTCGTTGCCGCCGAATACCCGATCCACTTGGGCGGTGCCGTTGTAGACCGCCTGGCCGTTGATGCCGGTCGGGTCGACCGTGTTGCGGGCACGGTACTTGATCGTGCCGTCGGGCATGCGAATCAGCAGCGCTGTCTCGTCACACTCGGACTGCGGGTCGTTGGCGACGGTGTTGCCTGAAGCCGCGAAGCCTGCGACGGTTCCAGCCAGGTTCTTCAGCTCGAACTTGCAGTCGGCCGTGGCGAAGGGATCCGCTTTGAGCGAATGCGCGTTCGTGTTGCGCATCATCAATTCAGCAAACGAGTTGCCCTCCAGCTGGGTGCGCAGGTTCATGCCGGGCGTGCGGGCCAGGTAGTACAGCCGGTCACCGTTTTGCAGGTCGGTCATCTGGTTCTCGAACACGTAGTTGAACGTCGTGCCGAGCAGGCCACCGAACGGCGTGGTCATCTCTGCGAGTCCGCCGACCCAGAGGTCGACCTCGTCGAGACCGGTGATCGAGTGCGTGCCCGAGTTGGCCCACGCTCCCGTGCTGTTCATGAAGTCCATGGCGCCATCCGGAGAGAACTCCCCGGCCAGGGCGTCCGGGCTCACGATCAGTCGTGCGGCGTCGCGCTTGCCGTCGAGCGTGGTCGCGCCCGTGATGGTGGGGTACTGACCGTAGGCGGCCACGAAGTTGATCAGCGATTCCGGGTGCTTGAGGTTCTCTCCGAAGTCGATCCAGTTCGTGTAGGGCTTGAGCGCCCCGTCGTTGGTCCTGTTGAACAGGTCGCGGCGGAACACGTTCAACCGCGGCACGCCCTCAGAACGCGCACGGGTCATGTTGATCGCTGCCAGGTCGAGCGGTAGTCCCAGCAGGTTGTTGCGCAGGGTATCGGTGACGAATTCGTCGAGCTCGTTACCAACCTGGTCACTCATGCCCATGATGATGCTGCCGGCGGCTTGCTCCGAGGTTAATTGTCCCTCCGGTCCGCCGTCGGTATACGCAGGCGGGTTGAGGAACCCGTCGAGCAGAGAGATGTTGTTCTGGCTGCCCAGAACGTCATCACCAGTACCGAACAGGCCGTCAACGCCGGGCTTGTCCTCGTTGCGACGCGAAATCGTCTCGGTCAGCATGGAGTGACCGAAGCGGTACACGGCGTGGGCGAACTCCGCCTTGACCGCCGGGTTGATCTCGGTCTGGGTGAACGCGAACGGTTCGAACGGGTTGATACCAGGCTGCACCTTGCGCGCGAATTCCTCGAACACGAGGTGCTGATACTCCATCTCGGTGACGAAACGGGCCGCCTGGAACAGGCGTTCACCGTTCCAGCCGGCGGCTCCGCTGGCCAGCTTCCACTCGGCCAGGGCCGCAACGCCCTTGGCAGAAGTGTCGTTGGTCAGGGTGTTCTCGATATCGTCCACCAGGCGGTCGTGCTCCGAGTGGAAGACCTGGTGAATGGCGGTCAGGCCGATGTTCTCGTTGACGCGACCGTCTCCGGCGATGAAGTGCGCGTTGAGCATTTCATCGTCGTAGGTTCCGGCCGGCTGGCTGGCGAAGTCAGCGGATGCAGTCGAGTTACCGTCCGGGGTCAGTCCGGCTTTCGGCTCCGCGTTGTGCGCGATGTCGGTGAGGAACGGGGTGTTGAAGTACAGGACGTTGCTCGGAACGGCCACGGGGTTCGCCGGGTCACCCTCGACCAGGCCGGTCGCGGTGGCATACTGCGGCATTCCGCGCAGCGGTCCCGGGATGAACTTGCCGTAGGCATCCACTGCCAACATCGGAATGTTGGTGACGTTCTGGTCGACGAGCAGGAGTCCGAGCACGTTCGCGGCCTGGGCCTTGGCGGTCGCCCAGGTGGCCATACCGCCAGCTGTGGGTCCGGCCGGTCCGCCGAGCAGCTTGCCGGTGGCAACCGGTCGATTTCCCTCGGTGACGTACTCGCGCAGAAATACCTGGTGCGAGGCGTGCGAGGAGTAGGTCTGGCTCTGGTCGATCCAAGGCGAGTTGGTGTTGAGGGCATCCCGAATGTCGTCGGCGCTCTCATCGGCCGGGGTGGACGGGTTATCGCCCGCGACGCCGTCGGCTCCGGGCTGGTTCTGGCCGCGGGTCAGCACCATGAAGCGCAGGTTCGGGTCGAGGTCGTCAGCGTTGCCGAACACGTGGTCCGGCCCGGCGACCAGCGGGTCATCGGCCTGCAAGGGCACGAAGACGGTGCCGCCGCCCTTGACCGTCTGGTCAATGCCATGGTCGAAGAACTGGCCGAACAGGGTGAACAGGGAGTTGTATGGCGGCGAGAGGCCGACGTCGGTCGTCACATTCGGCATGAACAGCGTCTCGTGGGAGGGGATACAGCCGGCGGGAACGCCGAACGGCACGTCCGGGCTCGGGTCGGTCGTGCAGGCCACAACGCCCTCATTGCCCTGGGTCCGCACCGGGTTTCCGGCGGCAGCGATGGCGGCCGGGTTGGTCGAGGTCTGATCGACGATCAAATTGCTGACCGTGCGCGGCTCCGAGTCGAAGACGAGGCCCTTTTTCTGGGCGTAGGAGGTCGGGTTCGGCGGTCCGAAGCCGGAGGGAGTGACATCCGCTGCGGAGAAGACCGGCGTCGCCAGGCGCGGGAAGACCTGGTCGGCGGCGCCGAACTGATCCTGGCCGGGCTGCAGGTTGTTGCAGGAACCGTCGACGGTACGCAGGCCGAGCGAGAGCAACGGGCTGGCGATTTGGTTGGGGCCCGTTCCGACCAGGGCGCCACAGGGGCCGGTGGTCGAAGTGGTGTTGGCCACGTGGGCTTCAGCAATCTTGATCTGCTTGAGAATGTAGGCGAGGTCAGAGGCCGTCACGGCGAATCCCTGGCCGACCGGGGCGACGGCGGCCTGGGCCGGGAGGGCGGCCGACAGGCCGAGTCCGGTGTAGAGCACGGCAGCCATGCCGGCGGCGAGTATGCGCATGGGCTTGCCGAGAACCCGCTTGGGTCTTGCACTGTCCTGGAAAGGTGGATTACCTCGCATTCCGCTGGAATTGCAGTTGCTGCGAACGATTCCCTTACCTTCGAACCTGCTCATGACGTACCTATCTCTTCAGGATGGACGAACGCTGCAAGAGTGCTGTGCGGGCCTTATGGAAACCTTGTGCATACGCCGGTATGTCCATCCACCGTCTCCCGCGTTCCGGGCCCGGGCCCCGACCGTCTTCTCGCGGCGGCGCGGCGGCCGCCCACCGTTCCGTGCTAATTTCGCCAGACCATGTCTGATCCGTCTGCACCAGCCGCACTCACCGCCCTCGCCCCGGTTTCCGGCTCCCGGCAAGCGGATGCCCGCAGCCGCGTCGCCGTCGCCGACATCGCCGTCGGCCTGTTCCACACCCAGGGATACGAGGCCACCAGCGCGGCCCAGATCGCCGCCGCCGCCGGGGTGTCCCGCAGCACCTTTTTTCGACAGTTCCGGTCGAAGGACGACGTGATCTTCGCCGATCATGATGAGCTGCTCGAGCAGATCGGCGAGTATTTCACCCGCGAACACGATGACCCGTGGCTGGCCGTGTGCGACGCTGCCGCGCTTGTTTTCGAGCGATTTCGGGAGCGCCTCGAGGTCGTGCGGGTGCGCGACCGGGTGGTGCGCCAGACATCCGTTCTGCGCGACCGGGAAACGGTCATGGTGTCGCGCTATGAGAAGACCTTTTCGGCCTATCTGCGGCGACGGCTGCCGCAGGTCGACCCGGTGCTGGCCATTCAATTCGCTGCGGCAGTGACGGCCACGCACAATTATGAGCTGCGCCGCATGATTCGCGCTGCCGGAACAGAACGGATGCTGGATTCGGCAGGACTGGCCGCCCACCTGCAGGCGGTACGCACTCGCTTTGCCCCCGGAGGCGTGGCCGCGGCCACCCCGGACAGCGAGCTGCTGGTCGCGGTGTTTCCGGCCTCCGCCCTGCCCGACGACGTCGCCCGGGCGATCGCGGGCCGGTACCAATCGGGCGGCATGTGACACTAAGTGTCACTTGACCTGAAACTCAGTGTCAGGTAGAACTGTAGTCACACCCGCTGCTGCGAAAGGCAATGATGCCCGATTACGATGTGTCCGCCCCGCTTGACACCGACTATTACGGCGTCTTCGCCGATGTTCCCGAGGCGGATCGGGCCTTCTGGGGCAGGGCACGTACCTTTGCGGTGGAGACGCTCGACGAGCTGAGCGAAGCCTGGGACAAAGCGGAGTACCCGCTGCACCTGGCTCGCCGCCTCGGCGCGCTTGACCTGCTCACGGACGGCGTCGAAGGTCCGGGCCTCACTCCCATGTCTCCGCTCGCGGCGGGCCTGGTCAACATGGAAATCTCCCGCGGCGATGGTTCGATGGGCACCGTCGTGGCTGTGCAGGGCGGGCTCGCCCTGCGCAGCATCGCCATGTTCGGCAGCGACGAGCAGAAGGCCACCTGGCTGGTGCCGCTGGCCCGGGCCGAAAAGCTCGGTGCCTTCGCCCTGACCGAACCGGACCACGGCTCGGATTCGGTGGCCTTGGAGACCACCGCCCACCGAGACGGTGACGAGTGGGTGATCAACGGCGAGAAGAAGTGGATCGGCAATGGCTCGGTCGGCGACGTGACCGTGGTCTGGGCCCGCGACGACGACGGCAACGTGCGCGGATTTCTGGTCGATCAGTCCCTGCCGGGCTACCACGGTGAGACGATGCTCGGTAAGGGCTCCCTGCGGGCCGTGCACCAGGCCCGCATCACGCTGACCGACGTGCGCATTCCGCTGGACGCCGTCCTGCCGGGCACCCACACCTTCAAGGACACCGCTGTCGTACTGTTCGCGACCCGGCTCGGTGTGGCCTGGTCGGCTCTCGGACACGCCACTGCGGTGTTCGAAGCCGCCCTCAACTATGCCCAGCAGCGGGTGCAGTTCGGTAAGCCGATCGCCGGTTTTCAGATCGTGCAAGAACGCCTCACTCTCATGCTCTCCGAACTCACCTCGATGCAGTTGCACTGCATGCGCCTGGCCGAACTCGACGCGGCCGGAACGCTGCGCCCGATCCAGGCCAGCCTGGCAAAATTCCACAACACCCGGGCGGCGCGCTCGCTCGCGTCGCTAGCCCGCGACATGCTCGGTGGCAACGGCATCCTGCTCGAAAACCACGTTATTCGGCACCTCGCTGACATCGAGTCAATCCACACCTATGAGGGCACCGAGAGCATCCAGTCGCTGCTCATCGGCCGTGACCTCACCGGGGTCAGCGCCTTCCACTAGCCCCACTTCGGTGCATCTTTCCGGACACAGGAGTCCCGCGTGATTGATACCAAGACCAGCTCGCGCAACGATTCACCGCTCACACCGATGCGATTTCTCCAGCGCAGCGCCGAAGTATTCCCAAACAAGGATGCGATCGTTTACGGCGCTCGGCGCTAGAGCTACCTGGAGTTCGCGCAGGCCGCCGAGGAGCTGGCCCACGCCATCCGCTCGCGTATCACGCCGGGCGACCGGGTTATATTCCTCGCGCCGAATATACCCGAGATGCTAATCGCCCACTACGCCGTTCCGCTGGCCGGCGGGGTGCTCGTCGCGTTGAATTCCCGGCTGGCCGGGCCCGAGGTGACCGCCCCAGCACCCAGGCCCTGTCACGGCCGAAACGCGGCGAACCGGCGTTTTGTCAGCATCTGCCTATAGGTTTAGACGCACAATGGAAGACCCTCCCTCGCATAAACCCTCGCCCGCCACCACCGACATGCCTCTCGATCTGAGAGGAGCACAACATGTATGAGTGGATCATGGTGGGCGTAGGACTCCTACTCACCGTCGGAACGGGAATTTTCGTAGCCTCCGAGTTCGCCTTGGTTACGCTCGACCGCAATGAGCTCGAAGCTCGCCGCGATCGCGGCGAAAAGCGACTCGGTCCGACTATTAAGGCGCTCAAGATCACCTCGACGCACCTGTCGAGCGCCCAACTGGGCATCACCCTCACCACGCTGCTGACCGGATTCACCTTCGAACCGGCCATTCGATCCCTGCTCAGCGGGCCGCTGACAAGTGCGGGCGTACCGGCCGGCATCGTGCCGCTGCTGGGAACGATAATCGCGATCTCGCTCGCGACGCTGTTCTCCATGGTGGTCGGCGAGCTCGTTCCAAAGAACTTCGCCCTGGCCGTGCCGTTGGCAACCGCGAAAATCGTCGTGCCGGCCCAAACCGTGTTCACGGCCGTGTTCAAACCCGTCATTCTGCTGTTCAACAACACGGCCAACGCGATCATTCGCCGGTTCGGCATCGAGCCGAAAGAAGAGCTCTCCGGCGCCCGTAGCGCCGAAGAGCTGAGCTTTCTGGTGCGCCGCTCAGCCCTCGAGGGGGTGCTGGACGACGACCACGCCGCCATGCTGCACCGCACCCTGCGGTTCTCCGACCATTCTGCTGCCGATGTCATGACGCCGAGGGTGCGCATGGCCTCTGTTCATGTCACCGACACGGCCGAGGCCGTTGTGCGTCTTGCGACCAGCACCGGCTACTCACGGTTCCCCGTGATCGACAGGAACGCCGATGACATCGTCGGCGTATTGCACGTGAAACAGGCCTTCGCCGTTGCACTGGATGAGCGGGCCACGGTGACGGCAGCTGACCTGAAAGTGGAGGCCCTGCGCGTTCCCGAGACCATGGGCGTAGATTCCCTGCTCGCCGCTCTGCGCCAGCAGGGGTTCCAGATTGCCGTGGTCGCCGATGAATACGGCGGAACCGCCGGCATCGTCACCCTCGAAGAACTCGTCGGCGAGTTGGAAGACGAGCATGACCGGGCCAGGGCCGGCGTCATCCGCTCCGGCCGGTCGGTCGTGTTCGACGCGGCCTGGCGCCCCGACGAGCTGTTCGACCGGGCCGGCGTCACCGTCCCGACCGACGGCGACTACGACACGGTCGGCGGATTCCTCGCCGATCAGCTCGATCGCATTCCCGAACTCGGTGACGAGGTCGCCATCGAGGGCGGCGTGCTGCGCATCGACCGCGTTGACGGCGTACGCGTTCACCGCGTCCGCTACACGCCCGTCGACCCCGAGACCGATCCGAGCCTCGCCACCCCGCACGACCGCATCGTCAATAAAATTCAGAAAGATCTGATCCATGAGTAGCGCCGATTTAACCGCGTACTTGCCCGGACTGATCTGGCTCGTCGTCCTGTTGGTGGTGAACGCGTTCTTCGTCGGCGCCGAATTCGCCGTCATCTCCGCCCGGCGCTCCCAGATTGAACCGCTCGCCGCCCAGGGCAGCAAGGCCGCCAAGACCACCCTGTGGGCCATGGAACACGCCACACTCATGCTCGCCACCAGCCAGCTGGGTATCACGGTGTGCTCCCTGCTCATTCTGAACGTCTCCGAGCCGGCCATTCACGGTCTGCTCGAATACCCGCTCGCGGGCACCGGCCTCTCCGAGGGCATGATCAGCACGATCGCCTTCAGCTTTGCGCTGATTCTGGTGACCTTTCTGCACGTTGTCTTCGGCGAAATGATTCCGAAGAACATCTCGTTCTCCGTTCCCGAAAAGGCCGCCCTCATTCTGGCGCCGCCACTCGTGTTCGTGGCTCGGGTGTTCAACCCGATCATCTTCAGCCTGAACTGGCTAGCCAACGGTGTGCTGCGCCTGTGCAAGGTCGAGCCCAAAAACGAGGCGACGAGCGCGTTCACCCTCGACGAGGTCGCCAGCATCGTGGAGCAGTCCACCCGCGAGGGCATGCTGCAGGATGCCTCCGGCACGCTCACAGCCGCGTTCGAGTTCACGGCGAAAAAGGTGTCCGACGTGCAGGTGCCGATCGAATCGATGGTCTGCCTGCCCTCCACGGCCTCACCGGCCGACATTCAGCGGGCCGTCAGCCAGCACGGATTCTCGCGGTACATCCTCACCGACGACGACGATCAGCCGACCGGCTACCTGCACCTCAAGGACGTCATGGATCTCACCAGCGGCGACACCTTCACCCAGCCGGTACCGAGCAAACGGCTGCGTCGTCTCGCATCCGTGTCGTGTGACAGCGAGCTGGAAGACGCGCTCGCGTCGATGCGACGCCTCGGAGCGCACGTAGCGACGTCCTTCGACGCAAACGGCACCGTGACCGGTGTGCTCTTTCTGGAGGACATCATCGAAGAGCTCGTCGGTCAGGTCGAGGACGCCACCTCGATCTGACCAGCGCGGTTCCCAATCGAGCGAACTACACTTGCTCGGATGCTTAGTGAAAATCAATCCGAGGGTTTCGTGCGGGTGCGCGGTGCCCGCGAGAACAACCTGCGCAATGTGAACGTCGATGTGCCCCGGGACGCCATCGTGGCCTTCACCGGCGTTTCGGGCTCCGGCAAATCCTCGCTCGCCTTCGGCACCATCTTTGCCGAGGCTCAGCGCCGTTTCTTTGAGTCGGTAGCGCCCTACGCCCGTCGGCTCATTCAACAAGGGCATACCCCGCACGTCGATGAGATCACCGGCCTGCCCCCGGCGGTCGCCCTGCAGCAACGACGCGGTACACCGAGTTCCCGTTCGAGCGTCGGCACGGTCACCACGCTGTCTAACTCGCTCCGCATGATGTATTCCCGTGCCGGCATATATCCAGCGGATGCTGCCGGTCGCCTCGAATCCGACTCCTTTTCACCGAACACCGCGATGGGTGCCTGCCCGCGCTGCCACGGTCTGGGTATGGCGCACACGGTCAGTGAAGCATCGATGGTGCTCGATCCCACCCTCAGCATTCGCGACGGCGCCATCGCGGCCTGGCCCGGTGCCTGGCAGGGCAAGAACCTGCGGGACATCGTCGCGGTGCTCGGCTACGACATCGACCTGCCCTGGCAGGACCTGTCCAGAGCCGACCGGGACTGGATTCTGTTTACCGAGGAACAGCCGGTGGTCGAGGTCGTGCCGCAGCGCGACCGCATCGCCAAGCCCTACCAGGGCCGGTTCTGGAGCGCCAAGAGTTTCGTACTGCACACCCTCGCCGACAGCAAGAGCCCGAACGTGCGGCAGCGGGTGTTGCGCTACGTCGATACCGGCCCGTGCCCCGACTGCGGTGGCAGTGGCCTGAAGCCGGAAGCCCTCGCCGTCACCGTGGCCGGTCACTCGATCGCCGAGCTCAACGCCCTGCCGATGAAGGCTCTGGCCGATGTTCTGCGGCCGATTGTGTCGGGCGACTCTGTGTCAGAGGTGGCCGTCACCCTGGCCGGGGATCTGCTGCGCCGCATCGATGTACTGCTCGAACTGGGCCTCGGCTATCTGGCCCTCGGCCGCTCGACCCCCACGCTCTCGCCGGGCGAGATGCAGCGGCTGCGCATCGCCACCCAACTGCGCTCTGGCCTGTTCGGGGTGATCTACGTGCTCGACGAGCCCTCGGCCGGTCTGCACCCGGCCGACGCCGAGCCGCTGCTGCTCGTGCTCGAGCAGCTCAAGCTTTCGGGCAACTCCGTCTTCGTGGTCGAACACAATATGGACGTCGTCGGACGCGCCGACTGGGTCGTCGACGTCGGTCCTCGGGCCGGCGAGGGTGGCGGCGAGGTGCTCTATAGCGGGCCGACCGCGGGGCTGGCCGAGGTCGACGCCTCGGTCACGCGGCGGTACCTGTTTGCTGCGGACCGGGAGCCGGTGGCGCGGGCCGAGCTGCGGCATCCGCTTGGCTGGTTGGGCCTGCACGACGTGACCCGGCACAACCTGCAGGGTCTCAATGCGCAGATTCCGCTCGGGGTTTTGACGGCCGTCACCGGCGTCAGCGGCTCGGGCAAATCCACCCTGGTCAGCCAGGTGCTCGCCGAGGCCGTCGGTCGACACCTGCACCCCGACCCCGACGACGTTCCGGTGCTCGATCTGGGCGACCCCGATACCGAAGTCGAGTTCGACTCGAGCCCGGTCGCCGCGGTCACCGGCCTCGAAGCCGTGGATCGCCTGGTGCAGGTTGACCAGAAGCCGATCGGCCGCACCCCGCGCTCCAACCTCGCCACCTATACCGGCCTGTTCGATGCCGTTCGAGCCACCTTTGCCGCCACCGACGACGCCAGGGCGCGCGGCTTCACCGCGTCACGGTTCTCGTTCAACGTGGCCGGCGGCCGCTGCGAGACCTGCCTCGGTGAGGGTTTCGTGGCGGTCGGACTGCTCTTTCTGCCGGGCAGCTACGCGCCCTGCCCGGACTGCGGGGGTTCGCGCTACAACCCCGAGACCCTCGCGGTGACCTACCGCGGCAAGAACATCGCCCAGGTACTCGGCCTGACAGTGGATGCCGCACTCGACTTTCTCGAAGACGTCCCCGTCGCCGCGCGCAGCCTCGAAACCCTGCGCGAGGTGGGCCTGGGCTATCTGCGACTCGGGCAGCCAGCCACCGAGCTTTCCGGCGGCGAGGCCCAGCGCATCAAGCTCGCGACCGAGCTGCAGCGCGCCCGCCGCGGCCACACCCTCTATCTGCTCGACGAGCCGACGACCGGGCTGCATCCGGCCGACGTCGAGCTGCTCCTGCAGCAGCTCGGACGCCTGGTCGAAGCCGGCAACACCGTCGTCGTGGTTGAACACGAGATGGACGTGATCGCCGCCGCCGACTGGGTGATCGACCTCGGCCCGTCCGGTGGCGACCAGGGCGGCCAAATCATCGCGGCCGGCACCCCCGCGACCGTGGCGGCCCACCCGACCAGCCGCACCGCGCCCTATCTCAAGCTCCGCCTGGCCTAAATCGCGCGCCTCACCCGGTTCTCGGTGGCTAATTCGCGTGCCCAGGAATAATTCACACCCTGCAAAACGCTGCACCTAGAGGCGCACACAGCGAGCCGGCTCGGGGGCGGCGGCCGCTCATTTTCGCATGTCGTTTTATGCATATCCTTTTCGTACCACTGTCAGGACCAGTTATGACCACAACAGCCAGCGTGCCCACAACCACGGTGGACCGCCGCCCCGATGCCGATGCCAAGCGCAACCAGCTGGTGATTCGACTGCTGCTGGTCTCGGCGTTCGTGGTCATTCTGAACGAGACCATCATGGGTGTGGCCCTGCCGCACCTCATGGACGACCTCAGCATCACGGCGACCGCCGCGCAGTGGCTGACCACGGCGTTCATGCTCACGATGGCCGTGGTCATTCCGATCACCGGTTTTCTCATTCAGCGTTTCAACACCCGCCCGGTGTTCATCGCCGCGATGACCCTGTTCAGCACCGGCACCCTGATCGCCGCGCTCGCTCCCGGCTTTGAGTTGCTGCTGCTCGGCCGCATCGTGCAGGCCAGCGGAACGGCCATCATGATGCCCCTGCTCATGACGACCGTGATGACCCTCGTCGCACCCAGCTCCCGCGGCAAGACCATGGGAAACATTTCCATCGTCATCTCGGTCGCCCCGGCGATCGGCCCGACCATCTCGGGCATCATCCTCAGCGTGCTCGACTGGCGATGGATGTTCATCCTGGTCTTGCCGATCGCCATCGGCGCCCTCGTCCTGGGCGCCTCACGGATCCAGAACGTGACCACGCCGCGCCAGATTCCGATCGACGTGCTCTCGGTCATCCTCTCGGCCTTCGGCTTCGGCGGGTTCGTCTACGGTCTGAGCAACCTGGGCGGCGCAGCAATGGCCGGCTGGCTGCCGCTCGGCATCGGCCTGGTTGCCCTGGCCCTGTTCGTGCTGCGCCAACTGCAGTTGCAGCGCACCGATCGTGCCCTGCTCGACCTGCGCGTGTTCACCTCGCGCACGTTCACCCTGTCGATCTCCATGCTCAGCATCAGCATGCTGGCCCTGTTCGGCACCATTATTCTGCTGCCGCTGTACATGCAGAACGTGCTCGGCATGACCGCTCTCGCTACCGGGCTGCTGCTGCTGCCAGGAGGGCTGACCATGGGCCTGCTCGCGCCGTTCGTCGGCCGTATCTACGACCGTCGCGGCCCGACCATCCTGCTGGTTCCCGGGTCGATCCTCGTCAGCGCGGCGTTCTGGGCGATGACCAGGATGGGCGAGACCACCGAACCGTGGATGCTCATGGTCGCCCACATCGGCATGAGCGCCGGCCTGTCCCTGCTGTTCACACCGCTGTTCACCTCGGGTCTCGGCTCCCTCAAGCCCAGCCTGTACTCCCACGGCAGCGCGGTCGTCGGCACGGTCCAGCAGCTCGCCGGCGCCATCGGCACAGCCTTGTTCATCGCCGTCATGACCTCGCAGTCGGCCGCGCTGATCGCGCAGGGCGTCAACGAGGTGTCGGCGACGGCCGCCGGTATTCGCGGTGCGTTCCTGTGCGGCGCGATCATCTCGCTGTTCGCCATTCCGGCAGCATTCCTGGTACGGCGTCCGCCGCTCGACGCGCCGGTTCCGATCGGGCACTAGCCCGCGCACCTGCACAGCGCAGCACGCTGGTTCAGCGGATGCGCTGGTTCAGCGGATGCGCTGGTTCAGCGGATGCGCTGGTTCAGCACCGCAGGGTGGTCCGCCGGCAGTCCATGCCGGCGGCCACCCTGCAGCAGCAGCACGTTCTTCTTCTCCCAGTCGTCTAGCGCCTGCCTCAGCGCGTCGATTGCGCTGCTCTCCGCGCAGCTGCCGGCCGTGCGTCCGCAGGAGCACTTCGCCGGCTGAGCCGGGTCGTCGTGGTGCAGCCCAGCGATGCGCCAGAGGCCGCCCATCGCCCAGTCAATCTGGCGCCGGGCCAGCTCGGTATTGCGTTCGGCCCGCTTGACCAGATCATTCTGCAGCAGGGCACGCACCCCGTCGATCCCGTCCGCGAACTGACCTTCCACGACGGCACTGAGCTCGGTGACCTGGGCGCGCAGGGCGGTCAGATCAATGTCGCGGGCGACGAGGAGAGCCTCCGTTTCGGCGATATATTCTTCGTGCGCGGACTCGGAAACCGCCCAGCGAGCGGCCCACAGCTTGACGTGCTCAGCGTCGCGACGCTCACTCTTCTCGGCCCCAATGTGGTGCACGCACTGCGCGCAGACCACCTGGTCGCTCAGCGCGGTGAAGTGAAACGGCTGCGGCGCGAGGCAGCACAGGCACGGCACCTCCACGTCGACGTGCAACGGATGCGCGTGCGTCACGGTTGTTCCCACCTCACTGTTTGTTCCTTTGAGAATACCGTTGCCGAGTTCGTTCCCTCAGACCACGTGTGCATTTCTGCACGGCGCCCCTGTGCGAATCGCCTTTGACAGTCAGCAGTGCGAAGCGCAAGCTAAGACGAGCCAGACGACGTGCACGCACGTTGTGTCAATGACGACACGAGGGGGAATCCCATGAGCACGACCAGATCCAATTCCCGACAGGACGTACAGACGTCCGGACTGAAAAAGGTCGTGGCAGCCTCCATGGCCGGCACGGTCGTGGAATGGTACGAGTTCTTTCTCTACGCCTCCGCGGCAACCCTGGTTTTCGGCACCCTGTTCTTTCCCAACGCGGGCAGTGAGCTCGAGGGCATCATCGCCGCCTTCGCCACCTACGCGGTCGGATTCCTGGCCCGCCCCATCGGCGGCATCGTGTTCGGACACTTCGGCGACAAGTTCGGCCGCAAACGACTGCTGCAGTTCAGCCTCGTGCTCGTCGGCGTCGCCACCTTCCTGATGGGCTGTCTGCCGACCTTCCAGCAGATCGGCTACCTCGCGCCCGTTCTGCTCGTGCTCCTGCGCTTCATTCAGGGCTTCGCGGTCGGCGGCGAATGGGGCGGTGCCGTGCTGCTCGTCGCCGAGCACAGCCCGGAGAAGTCGCGCGGATTCTGGGCCAGCTGGCCCCAGGCCGCTGTGCCCGGTGGAAACCTACTGGCCACCGGCGTGCTGTTCGTACTCGCCTCGACCCTCTCCGATGAGGCCTTCCTGAGCTGGGGCTGGCGCGTCGCGTTCTGGCTCTCCGCCGTGATCGTGCTGGTCGGGTATTACATTCGCACCAAGGTCAGCGATGCGCCGATCTTTCTCAAGGCGCAGAAAGAGGTCATGGGGGGCGACAAGGGCTTCGGCATCGTCGAGGTCTTCCGTCGCTACCCGCGCGGCGTCTTCACCGCAATGGGCCTGCGTTTCGCCGAGAACATCCTCTATTACCTGGTGGTGGTGTTCTCGATCACCTACTTGAAGATCATCGTCGAGATGGACACCTCGCGGGTACTGCTGCTTCTACTCCTCGCCCACGCCCTGCACTTCAGTGTCATTCCGCTCGTCGGCCACCTGTCCGACCGAGTCGGCCGCCGCCCGGTGTACTTCCTCGGTGCCGTCCTCGCCGGCACCTGGGGCTTCTTCGCCTTCCCCATGATGGATACCGCGAACGACTTCATCATCATCGTCGCGATTATGTTGGGTCTGCTGTTCCACGCCCTCATGTATGCCGGCCAGCCCGCCATCATGGCGGAGATGTTCCCCACCCGCATGCGCTACTCCGGCGTCTCGCTCGGCTACCAGGTCACCTCGGTCATCGCGGGCTCGATCGCCCCGATCATCGCCGTGAGCCTGCTCTCCGCCTTCGATTCCTCGGTGCCGGTGGCCATCTACCTCGCGGCAGCCTGCCTCCTGACGGCCCTCGTTGTGCTGACCCTCAAGGAAACGCGCGGCCTCTCGCTGCACGACATTGATGCAGCGGATGCCGCCGAATCGGCCGATCGCGCCGCCGCCGCCGATTTGGCTGGGGCCGGTCGCCGCTAGCTCGGCGGAACGAAGCGATGGCCCGATCTCGTCGATCGGGCCATCTCGCTGCGCGAGTGACGCACATCCGCTCGCCCGGTCAATCGGTGAAGGCCGCCGGTCGATCCGCGATCTCGAGCGAGATGGCCTCGATCGCGGCGCGCACCACCGGGGAGCGTAGCGATTCGGCCCGCACCACGGCCCAAATCGGCAGCTGACGCTGAAAATCGTCGCGCAGGACGGGCACGAATTCGGGCCGGTCGTGTACGAGAAAATTGGGCAGCAGGCCGATTCCGGCGCCGGCCTGCACGGCTTCCAGCTGCGCGAACAGGCTGGTCGCCTGAAAGGTCGTGGCGGGTTCGGGCAGCTCAGAGGACCGGTAGCCGAGGTCGGTGACGAGCAGTGCGCTCTCGACGTAGGACACAAAACCGTGCGACGGAATATCGTCGAGCGACGCGGGAACACCGCGGGCGAGCAGGTAGCCGCGGCTCGCGTACAGCCGCAGAAAGTAGTTGGTGAGAAAAACAGCCTGTGCATTGTTGACGTCGTTGCGCCCCGCCACGATTTCCAGGTCGACCCCCGACCGGTTCTGGCTCACTTTGCGGGTGGCGCTGAACATCTCAATGTTGATGCGCGGGTGACTCTGTTGCAGCTTCACGAGCGCCGGCGTGACGACCTCAGCCCCGAATCCGTCGATCGTGCTGATGCGCAGCAGCCCGGAAAGCGGATCTGTCTGACTGATCGCCGTGCTGAGCGCGCCGAGCCGATCTTCGATCGCTTCGGCCGCGCTGACCGCGTGCCGCCCGAGCTCGGTGAGCTCCCAGCCGTGCGGGCTGCGTTCGAGCGTGCGACCGCCCAGTTCGCGATCGAGCGAGAGGATGCGCCGCGAAATCGTCGTGTGGGTGGTGCCGAGTGCCTCGGCGACCGCGTTGAACCGGCCCAGCCGGGCCACGGTGAGCAGTACGAGCAGGTCGTTCGGGCTCGGAAGCTGGTATGAACTCACGGAATGGTCCCTTCGAGGCTGTGCATCTGCGCACATACCCCCTGTGAAATTTTGCCTTGATTGCACTCTATCCGGCTGCGAGGGTGGAGGAACACAAGCAAAGGAGCTTCACATGTCAGTAGTCGCCTGGATCGGGCTGGGCAACATGGGTGGACCCATGTCAGCCAATATGGTGGCCGCCGGCCACGAGGTACGCGGGTTCGATTTGAATCCGGATGCCGTCGCCACCGCAGTGACGGGGGGCGTCACCGCCGTCGGCAGCATTGCCCAGGCCGTGGCCGGGGCTGATGTCGTCTTCACCATGCTGCCCAAGGGGGAGCATGCCCGCTCGGTCTATTTCGGTGCCGACGGCGTGCTGGCCAACACTGACACGAAAACTCTGCTGGTGGATTCCTCCACCATCGACATCGCGACCGCCCAGGCGCTGCACGATGCCGCAGCAGCGGCGGGCTCTCGGTTCGTCGATGCCCCGGTCTCCGGCGGCATTAGCGGTGCGAAGGCCGGAACACTGACCTTCATGATCGGCGGCGAGGCCGGCGCGGTGGCCGACGCGACCGCGTTTATCAAGCCGATGGCGGCTAACATCATCCCCACCGGGGCAGCAACGACCGGTCAGGCTGCGAAGATCTGCAACAACCTGATGCTCTTCATCAACCTGGCCGCGACCGCCGAGGGCGCCGTTTTGGCCGAGCGGCTGGGACTGGACAAGCAGGTGTTCTGGGATATCGCATCCGTTTCTTCTGGCGACAGCTGGGCGCTGCGCACCTGGTATCCGATCAAGGATGTCGTCGCGACGGCCGCGTCCAACCAGGATTTCGCCCCCACATTCACCACCGCGCTCGCGAGCAAGGACATCGGCCTCGCCATAGCGGCCGCCCGTGCGACCAACACCCCGCTCGAAATCGGCGAGCACGTTGCCGAGCTGTTTCAGCGGCTGATCGATGAGGGCGAGGGAGGCAAGGACTGCTCGATGATCGTCAAACTCGTCGACGGCACCCTGCAGCCGAGCGCCTGAACCACGTCACCCATCAGAAAGAGCACCCCCATGCAAACAATTCCCCACTACATCAACGGCCAGCGCGTCGAGTCGGCTGAACGGTTCGGCCCGGTGTTCAACCCGGCAACCGGCGTGCAGGAGAAGCAGGTGGTCCTGGCCTCCCGCGCTGTCGTCGTCGACGCGATCGAGGCGGCTAGGGCGGCACTGCCGGAGTGGCGGGCCAGCAGTCTAGCCAAGCGCACCGCCATCTTCTTCAAGGTGCGCGAGCTGCTCGCCGAGCGCACCAGTGAACTCGCGGCGATTCTCACGAGCGAGCACGGCAAAGTGCTCTCCGACGCGGCCGGCGAGATCACCCGCGGGCTCGAGAACATCGAGTTCGCGACCGGGCTCGCCCACATGCTCAAGGGCGACTTCTCCCAGCAGGTCTCGCACGGGATCGACGTGCACTCGGTGCGCCAGCCCGTCGGCGTCGTCGCCTGCGTCACCCCGTTCAACTTTCCAGCCATGGTGCCGCTTTGGATGATCGGCAGCGCCCTCGCCTGCGGCAACACCGTGCTGCTCAAGCCGAGCGAGAAAGACCCCTCATCGGCTATTTTCATCGCCGAGATCTTCACGGAAGCCGGACTGCCCGCCGGGGTGCTCAACGTCGTGCAGGGGGACAAGGAGGCCGTCGACGAGCTGCTCGACAACCCGGAAGTCCGGGCGATCAGCTTTGTCGGGTCCACTCCGATCGCGAAATCTATCTACAGCCGGGCAGCCGCGAACGGCAAGCGGGTGCAGGCACTCGGCGGGGCCAAGAACCACATGGTCGTGTTGCCCGATGCCGACCTCGACATGGCAGCGGATGCCGCCATCAACGCCGCGTACGGATCGGCCGGGGAGCGCTGTATGGCCGTGAGCGTGCTTGTGGCCGTCGGCGGCATCGCCGACGACCTCGTCGCCGCGATCGAAAAGCGCATGAAGACCCTCACCGTCGGTCCCGGAACCGACCCGGTCTCGCAAATGGGACCGCTCATCACCGGAGAACACCGCGACCGGGTCGCGTCCTACCTGGCCGGCGCTGAGGCAGCCGGCGCCACGATGGTCGTCGACGGCCGCGCCCAGAACTTCGACAGCGACGGCTTCTTTCTCGGCGTCAGCCTGATCGACCATGTCACCCCCGGAATGCAGGTCTATGACGATGAGATCTTCGGCCCGGTGCTTTCGGTCGTGCGCGTTGACACCTTCGACGAGGCCGTGACGCTCGTCAACGAGCACGAGTTCGGCAACGGCGTCGCCCTGTTCACCCGCGATGGCGGGGCTGCCCGGCAGTTCGAGTTCGAGATCGAAGCGGGAATGGTCGGCATCAACGTGCCCATTCCGGTGCCCGTTGGATCGTTCTCGTTCGGCGGGTGGAAGAACTCGCTGTTCGGTGACGCGCATATGTACGGGCCAGACAGCATCCGTTTTTATACCAGGGGCAAGGTCGTCACGACCCGCTGGCCTGACCCGGCCAGCTCCGAGATCGACCTCGGGTTTCCGCAGCTCGCCTAAGCCAGGCGGGTCCCCGCGGGGATCCGCCTGGCTTTCACGGCGGCGGGTTAGGGTGTGGGGGTGCCGCCTTCAACCACGCCCACACCTATGACCCGTCCACCCGCCAGGATCGAGTTCTTCGCCGGAGCCGCATTTCTCGGTCGCGGCCTCAGAATGTGGATTACCTCACCCCGCCTGATGCTGCTCGGCGCCCTGCCCGCCTTCATCGTCGGCCTCGTCTATCTGGCGGGGATCGTGGTGCTGCTGGTCAACCTCGAGACGATTGCCGTCGCTATCAGTCCATTCGCGAGCGGGTGGGATGAGCCGTGGCGCACGGGGATGCGGGTCGTGACCGGCGTTGCGGTCGCGGCGGCCGGCATCCTCTTGCTCGCGTACACCTTTGTGGCCGTGACGCTGCTGGTCGGCGACCCCTTCTACGAGCGCATCTGGCGCGCGGTCGAGACCAGCCTCGGCGACGCGCCGGTCGAAGCGAAGCGCGGCCTGCTATGGTCGATCGGTGACGCAGTGCGACTCATCGCCCTCGCGGCATTGGTCGCTCTGCTGCTGCTTATCTGCGGCCTGATTCCCGGTCTCGGTCAGCTGCTCGCGCTCGTTCTCGGGGCCGTTTTGGGCGGCTGGATCCTCGCGCTTGAACTCACCGGATTCGCCTTCGACGCCCGTGGCTTCACCCTCAGCCAGCGACGACGGATGCTGCGCGCCCGCCGATCCCGCAGCCTCGGTTTCGGCGTACTCACCTACCTGCTGTTCCTGATTCCGGGCGCGGCGGTCATCGTGATGCCCGCCGCGGTCGCGGGCGCCGCACTGCTGAGCCGGGACGTTCTTGAGGCCGAGGCCCGGACCGCTTAGCGCTTGCGGTTTAGCGCTTGCGGTGAATGATGCGCCCGCTGCGCGCGGCGATGGCGCGCACCACGACCGGGCGCGCCCCTACCCAGACTGCAACCGTCAGCAGGATCGAGCCGACGAAGATCCAGACGCCGAGCCAGCCCGTGTCGCTGCGTGCCGCATACATGTGGTTGAGGTTGGCGCGGGCACCGGTCGTGAGCACGAGCAGAACGTGCACGACAATAAATGCCACGAAGAAGATAAGAGCCGCGAAGTGCAGCTTGCGTGCGACGGGCAGGGGAAAGACCCGGTCCAGGGGCCGAAACCGGGCGGAGAGTCCGGGAGAGATGCGCAGGCCGGTAACGAGCGCGATGGGTGCTGCCACGAACACGACCGTGAAGTAACTGAGCAGTTGCAGGGCGTTGTAGTACGCCCAGCCGTTGTCGGTCGGCCAGTTCAGCGAGGCGTATTGCAGGCCGGCAGACACGGCGTTGGGAAAGACGTCCCAGCTGGTGGGCACAATTTTGAGCCATTGCCCGGTCGCGAACAACAGAACATAGAAAAGGATGCCGTTGATCACCCACAGGGTGTCGAAGACCATGTGCTGCCAGAGGTCGAGGGTGATCCGAATCGGGGGATTCCTGGTGCGCACCAGACCGGTGTTCGTGCGCGTCCAGAAAATGGACGGGCGCTTGGTCGTGCGCACCTGCCAGCCGGTGCGAATGACGAACAGGATGAAGAAGGCGTTGAGCCCGTGCTGCCAGGCCAGCCAGGCCGGCACTCCGATCGGGGTGGCCGCCGGGTGGGTGGAGACGCCGGGATAGCTGCGCAGGAAGGATTCGATGGATGGAAGGGTACGCAGTCCGTGGGCTGCGAGCGCGACGAGGGCCAGTGCCACCAGAATCGCAGGCACGATCCAGACCAGCCGCAACCACCGACTCGCCTGAAATGCACTCGCCCGGGAGGCACCCGTCGTCATCCTGATCCGTTCCCGCGCGGGCGGTTTGCCGCGGCGTCCACGCAAGGCTACTTGTCCCTCGGGCCGGGGTGTAGATCACTGACGCGGTAGGTCACAAATCCTGCCCGGTCGCGCAGTGCCGCACTCGGCATAAGCGGATGTGACACCTTTAGACTCAGAGAATGACTGACACAGCCGCACCCACAGTCCAGAGCCAGCGCCAGCGCCAGCGCCAGCGCCAGCGCCAGCGCATCACTATGTTCGGTGCCGAGTGGTGCGGCGACTGCCGTCGCTCCAAGAAGCTGCTCGACACCCTGGGCGTGGACTACGACTATGTCGACCTTGAGGCCGTCGAAGGTGGTGCCGACCGGGCCAAGGCCATTAGCGGCCTCACCAAGATTCCGGTCATCGCCTTCCCCGACAACACCCACGTCGTCGAGCCCACCGACGCCGCCTTGCACGCAAAGCTCACCGCGCTCGGCGTCATCTCATAGCCTGAAGCCACCACGTGGCGCGGCGTGACCGCGGGAGCGGCGGCCGCCGCTGCCGACCGTGACGGGCGCGTCGGCGCGGGTTCGACCGTCTCGGCTTATTTCTGGCCGGTCGCGAGCCCCTTGAGGTAGCCGGCCAGGGCCAGTGGAGCCGAGCGAGGCGCCTCGGCCTCGACGAGCGCGTTGTAGTTCGTGTTGGTGTTCACGTCGTAGGTGAGCACACGGCCGTCTTCAGCTTCAATGAACTCGATGCCGCAGACTTCCAAGCCGTTGCGGCGTGCGAACTCAAGGTATTTCTCGATGATTGAGTGGTCGAAGTCTTCGCGCAGGCTGAACAGCTGCTGACCGGCTACGGGTGCGATGGTGGCGCCGGGAGGCATGATCAGCTCGCGCGTGATGGGGTCGATGGCGCAGGCATCCGCGGGGCAGAGTTGGAAGCCGCCCCGCGCGGTATCGGCCTTGACCGCGTAGATGAACTCGCCCCCCACGATCTCGACCCGGGTGATGAAGGGCTCCTTGGCCTGGATGTATTCCTGAATGAGTGTGATGCCGTCCTGCGGCTCCTCGAACTCGTCGGAGGCCACATACTCGGCGAGCTCGTCTTGGCTGTCGAACTTGCGCACCCCCAGGCCCTTGCCGCCTTGATTGTGCTTGGTCATGAACGGGGCGGCAAAGTCCTGCGCCGCGGCGAGAATTTGCTCGCGGCCCACCGCTGCCACGGTGCGCGGGGTGTCGATACCGGCGGCCTTGAGCGCGACCAGCTGCTCGACCTTGCTCATCTCCAGTTCGAGTACGCGCCGGCCATTCACCGTGCGGCGGCCGTGGGCCTCGAGCCAGGCCAGTACGGCGCGCGCGTAGTCTTTCGACATTCCGTGGTCGCGGGTGTGAGCGGATGCGCTGATGCGCGACCAGAAGATTCCCTCCGGCGGCACCGAATCCAGGTCGAGAACCCCGTCGGTGAGCAGCCATTCCTTCACCTCCATACCCTCTGCTTTAAACGCCCGGGTGAACGGTGGAAACCACTCGGGGTTCTCGTGCAGGGCATAGACCGTGGGCAGGCTGGAAGTCATGTAAATCCTTTCGGTTGCAATGAACTTAAGGAGGCTCCGGCGCGGCGTATTCCTTGGGTCTTGCGTTGTCACTGCTGCGGAATCATGATGCCGTTGCCCGGGCCCATCGGCAGGTCGAAAAAGAAGAAGACACTCAGCACGGCTACCCAGGCGAGCCAGAACGTGACAGCGAAGGGCAGCATGCGGGCAATTATGGTACCGAGCCCCGCCTGTGGCTCGTATTTGCGCAGCATCGTGAGCAGCACGAGCATGTACGGGTTGAGGGGCGTCAGCACCTGGGTGGCTGAATCTCCCACTCGGAAGGCACCTTGGATAAACGCGGGTTCGTAGCCAAGGAGCACGAACAGCGGCACGAACACGGCGGCCATCAGCGTCCACATCGCCGAGCCTGAAATGATGAAAAGGTTCAGCAGCGAGGCGAGCAGTACGAAGGCAACGACGGCCGAAAATCCGGTGAGGCCGATGGACTCAAGGCCCCCGGCTCCTGCAACGGCGAGCCAACTCCCGATTCCGGAGAAATTGAACAGGGCAATGAACTGGCCGAGGATGAACGCGAGCACGAGGAATCCGCTCATGTCCTTGATGGCTTGCCCCATCACGCGGGGCACGTCACTGCCCCTGGCGATGGAACCGGTGATCTTGCCATATACCAGACCCGGAATCACGAACATGGCGAAGACGATGAACACGATCGAGCTCAACAAGGGCGAGCGCGGCAAGAACTCGCCGTCTTCGTTGCGCCACGGGGATTCGGGCAAGAGCACGCCGATGAGGATCACTCCGGCGACCACGACGCCGGCCACGAACGCCCAGAACAGGCCGCGATTCTCGGTGTCCGTGAGTCGCGTGTTCATCACGGTGGGAACCAACACGGCGTCATCGTCGAGGATCTCTTCGCGAGCAATCCCTTGGCGGCCCAGACGCGGTTCGAGGATTCTGTCGATGATGAAGCCGGCCAGGGCGATGAGTACGAGCGCGGAGGCCACATTGAAGAAATAGTTCGACACCGGGGTAACGGCGGAACCGGCGTTGGGCAGGTTCTGCGTCACAGACGTTGTGATTCCGGCGAACAATGCGTCGAGGCTCGTCACGAACAGCGAGGTCGAGTAGCCGGCACCCACGGCCGCGAACCCGCCGAGCAGCCCAGCCACCGGGTGCCGGCCGGCTGCCTTGAATACCATTGCGGCCAGCGGAGGGATGACTACGAAGGCCGCATCAGACATGATCGATCCAACGACCCCCACGAACGCCACGGCATAGGGCAGTGACCAGCGCGGCGCCGATCCGAAGGCCTTGCGGATCAGCGCCGCGAGCAGACCGGACTTCTCGGCTACACCTACCGCGAGCAGGATGGGCAGCACCGTCGCGAGCGGCGGGAAGCCCAGGTAGTTGACCCCGATATTCTGGGTGAACCAGGTGAGCCCCTCCGCAGTGAAGAAGCCCTTGACCATCGTGATCTCGTCGGTTCCGGGCAATTGCACCGTGACATTTGCCCACGCCATCGCGGTCGACGCCACCGCCGTGATGCCAAAGAGCAGGAGGAAGAGAATGAACGGGTCTGGCAGTTTGTTACCGACGCGTTCGATTCCGCCGAGAACACGATCGATCAGGGCGCTGCGCCGGGTTAGGGACGGTTGTGAAGACATGGGGCCCACCTTGCTTCGCGTTGATCGGTGAATGAGGAGTCAGTCGAAGAAGTGCGGCACATCGATCGCGCCGCCCTGCTCCGCGAACTCCTCGGCCACGCTCCGGCGCAGCTCGGCGTCGCAGAGAAAGTCGAGGGCGGTGAGCGCGAGGCCGCAGGCTCCGTCGAGGGCGCCGAGCTCGGCGGCATCCGTTGCTGAAGCCGCCGCGAATTCTCGGGTGTGCAGGGCAACGTCTGGTGCCGCGATCTTGATCAGTGGGTGGATACCGGGGATGCGATGGCTGACATTGCCGAAGTCGGTCGACGCTGCGATGGTTTCCGACACCACACCGAGCGGCAGCGGCTGGCGGCCGCGGCGCTGCTGGGCAGCGACCCACCGTTCGGTGAGCGCGTCGTTCGTTCGCACCGGCAGGGTGGGGGCGTGTTCATCCCAGTCGACCTCGACGCTGGTTCCGGTCATCAAGGCCGCGCCTCGGGCGATGCCGTTCAGCCGTTCGCTGAGGTCCTTGAGGGTCTCGGCGAATTTGGAGCGGGCGTAGAACTCGAGCACCGCCCGCTCAGGAATTATGCTCGGCCGAGTTCCCCCCTCGCTGATCACGGCGTGCACGCGGTCCACCGGCGGCAGCTGCTGACGCAGCAGGCCAACGGCCTGATACGCCAAGGTTGCCGCATCGAGGGCATTGCGTCCCATAAAAGGTTGAGCGGATGCGTGCGCCGCGACGCCCGTAAACGTCACGGTGAGCACCCGGCGGCCGAGCCACACCTGGTCGGCGAGGTCGTAACCGTAGGGGTGCACCATGATCGCGGCGTCGAGACCATCGAAGGCACCGTGCCTGGCCATCACCTCCTTGCCCGAGAAGCCTTCCTCAGCGGGGGTGCCGAGCAATACCACCCGGCCCGTGAATGCGTTGGGATTCTCAATGAGTGTGTTCGCCAGCGCGAGGAAGGCACCGACTCCGGCCGCTGCGATCACATTGTGGCCGCAGCCATGCCCCACGTCAGGCAAAGCATCGTACTCGCTGAGAATCGCGATGGCCGGGCCGTCGCCCGACCCGATCTCGGCGCGAATTGCGGTATCAACCCCGTGCACGCCGAGCTGTGCGGCTATCCCGTGGCGACCGAGCAGCTCCACCAAATAGGCGGCGCTGCGGTGCTCAAGAAACGCGGTCTCCGGGTCGGCGTGCAGGCTGTGAACGACGTCCCGCAGATCCTTAGCAAGCGCCTCGACGTGGGCTTCGACAACGCTTACCAGTTCCTCCGGGGCCCCGGCGAACCGCGATGGCACCGGCACCGAGGTCTGCATCCTCCGCGCAGTGTCGGCCTGAAGCTTCTGAAGATAAGTGGTGGTCGGCACTATCGAATGACTCATATATCCACACTAGACAAGGTGATTATCTCGTGGCACCATCCTGACCTACGCCGCAATCTCCGGCCGTTGCGCCGGTTTGCCGCCGGTGGACTTGGACTGAGGTCGCCAATCGGTGGAGATCCTCGCAGCGACGTTGATGAGTTTGGGGCGGACGGTCGCGGTGACAGCTTTTCCGAGGGCGGGACTGGCGAGAGTACCGGCGGCGCGGGTGAGGTTGAACGCGATGCAGGCCAGCACGAGTCAGGCGGCGTTGGCGGTGAATACGCTGGACGGGAAGTGCGCCATCGCCGACGCTTTCATATCGGCGTCCAAATTTTCGATGATTGCATGGTCGCGGTGGGTTTTGTCGGCGTCGACGGTTGTTGAGGCCGCGAACACCGGAGTAGCCGAAGGTGAACGCCCGCAGAAACGATCCCAACGTCGACGGTGCGTAAGTTCCCTTGACCAGTTTCCGGAGAGCACCGTGTCGGAGCATGGCCATATCGTCCATGGAATCCGCCCCGGTGAGTGTGAGAAAGTTGCATCTACGAGATGTCTCCCTGAGCGTAAAATAATTTGTCTTACTAACAACTATTTTCGCTGGTCAGAGTGGCATTCTCGGTTTAACGCGCCGTGAAAAATCTCAGGTCGACCAGTGGATTCAGGCTAAGCCGTTCGCTCTGGAGGCGGATGGCCGAAGAGAGGCAGGGTTCCCCAGGCCTCTCCCTCAAGTGAGGGATGCTTTCGCGCTCAATAGCCTTGTCGGTACGGTCGGAACCGACGGTGAGGAGCCACTCCGCACTGGCCCGGGGGAGAACGGACTCAACTCCACCAGAGCCTGCTCGGCCGAGGCAGACACGATTTCCCAAATTGGAACGGATTAGTCGCCATCGCGTAGAGCATAGGGACTCGGGGTGGCGCGGCTACGCCCATGGCGGCAAGCTCATCGATGTGGCGTTGAACGGCAGCCTGATCGCGTTCGGCAGAGCCTACGACGGTGCCCGTGGAATTGTGTAATTGGGCAGAGCTACGCTCAGCAGAGTTGGCGAGGTCGGAATTTCATAGATTACTTTCTTTGCTCTTCAGGGGAGTACCGGGCGACGGTCGCCGAGCACCGGGAATTCACTACGGACGGACTTCACGATGTCGTCGGATACGTCTACGCTGAAGACCCCCTCACGGTCTCGTGCTTCCAGGAGGATGTTTCCCCAGGGATCGATGACCGAGGAATGGCCGCCGAGGACCACCCCCTGCTGCTCGCCGACTGCGTTGCAGGCGATCATCAGTATTTGGCTTTCGACGGCGCGTGTCGCTGTGAAGAGGCGCCAGTGCGAGAGTCTGGTCAGAGGCCAAGCGGCGGGGGTCACCACAATTTCTGCTCCCGAGTCTACGAGCGATCGCCACAGATCCGGGAATCGGAGATCGTAGCAAGTAGTAGCCGCGATCCGACCCAACCTTGATGGGCTCGTTGTGACTGTGGTTCCGGGCGACAATAGTTCAGCTTCACGGGATTCGTAGCCGAAGACGTGGATTTTCCGGTACGAGTGAATTACGCGGCCTTCAGGGCTGAGCAGGACTGCAGTGTTGTGGTAGCCGCCGTTGGAGCCCCGTTCAATGAAGCTTCCCGCATGGACGTAGCATTCGAGTTGGAGAGCCCACGCGGCGGCGTCAGTGACTGTGCGGCCCTCGAACGGCTCGGACTCTTCAGAGTATCGATCGAAGTTGAAGTACCCCGCAGCCCATAGTTCAGGCAGAACCACCAAATCTGCGTCGGTTCCGAGCACCATTTTTGATACTCTGTCACGGCGCTCGTTGCTTGTTTCGTTGTCGGGGCTGGCTACTTGGATGAGGCTAATACGCATTGTCAGTGCCCTTCTAGATTCTGCGAAGCAGGGTTCCTAAGCGGTCGATTTCGCCTTCCCCATCTTCCGATCTCGAGGCCTTGTACGAAATTGCGCGGGAATCCACCGTCTCACGGGCTCAAGTTCCGGCGCCACAAACGAGGACGTCACTTTGGGATCCGTGGACTTCGTGGGATGGGTCCTAGGCCTGTCCGGCGCACGAGTATCCCTTCCTCGGTGTCGCCGAACGCAGCACCTCGCTGCGTGACCATCACGTCGACCGAGCCGAGGACGTACTCCAGAACGCTGGAACACTTCCCTCACTCAGCCTGTGGAAAATGGCGCAGAGAATCACCCGTTCACGCTGCCCGGAGAGCCTGGATCCACTCGGCTAACGAGCCACTCTGGCCGCGACTGCTGCCCATCTGGAACATCTCGTCTCTCTGCAGCGCGCAACCTGGCTTGCGACGGCCGACAGCGATGTGCTCGCGATCGCCCGACAATAGTGAAACCGCGCCCATTACATCCCACCCGGTGTCAGGGGATGAGTATGGCGCGCCCGCGCACGCGCCCGGCCCCGAGGTCGTCGACAGCTTGCTGAAAGTCGTCGAGAGCGTAGGACGTCGTGTGCAGTGTGACTTGGCCTCGTGCAGCAAGCACCATTAGCTCGGTGAGGTCAGTGTAGCTACCCACGAGGTTGCCGATGAAGTTGATCTCGCTCGAAATGATGTCGATCGTGGGCACGTCGATGTTCTCGCCGTAGCCCACGACGTAGTAGTCGCCGGCTTGGCGCAGCATGCGAATGCCCTCCGCTGTCGATCCGCCCTCGCCGACGAAGTCCATCACGGCCTCAGCCCCGGCGCCACCGGTCAGTTCAAGAACGCGATCGACGTGTGATCCGTCGGCAATCACCCCGTGGTCGGCACCAAGCGACATCGCGAGTTCGAGCGCGGCCGGGTTACGGTCGACGACGATCAGCTCCGACGCCGTGAGCGCCTTCAGCACCTGGATGCCGATGTGCCCGAGCCCGCCCGCCCCAATGATGACGCACCGATCGGCGGGGCGCAGGTGCCGGGCGGCCTTGGCCGCTGCGTGATAGGCGGTGAGGCCCGCGTCGGCGAGCGCTGCAACATCCGCCGGTTCGAGTGAATCAGCGATAGGCACGAGGCTACGAGCCGAGGTCTTCAGGTACTCGGCGTAGCCGCCGTGGGTGTCGATCCCTGGAAAAGCGCTCGCGGTGCAATGTACGTCGTCACCGGATCGGCACGCACGACAAAACCCGCAGGTGATGAGCGGATGCACGATCACTTTGTCGCCGACAGCCACATTCGTCACCGCACTGCCGATCTCGTCGACCCATCCCGCGTTCTCGTGGCCGATCGTGTACGGGAGGGTGATTCCTGACTTCTGCTCCCATTGTCCCTCGAGGATGTGCAAGTCCGTGCGGCACACCCCTGCGCCTCCGATCCTCACGATCACGTCGAACGGACCGGTGATCTGAGGTTTTGGAACCTCGGTCATTACAAGGTTTTGGTGGTAGTCGACGACCTGAACGGCTCTCATGGTGCTCATGCAATTTTCCTTTTGTGCGTGCGGATGACTGAAGACAAGGGAAAGAAATTCTCTTCTGCCCTGGGTAGTTGATCGACCTCGGAGCCCGGATACCGCGTTGTGAGCAAACCCCGGCAGAAATGAGCGTTGCCGTCGATCGAGATACGAGTCGAGCGAGCCCGGCGAAGGGCGAGAGCAACGGATACTGCAGGGTAAGGTGATCCGCTGTCGTCAACCAGCACCGATGCGGAATCGACGGTGCTCAGGCCGATCGTCGCCCGCCGCCTCAGCAAGGCAGCCTTCGCCGAGTCGTCGGGCAAATCGCCCAACACCACGTTTGCGACCGCCGTCTCTGCGAGTTCAGGCCGAGCGCGCAGGAACGCGGTGAGCGAGCGTTCCATCGCCGCGGTGTGGGCCTTGCGCTGAAACGTGGCCCGCAATTCATCGAGATCACTCTCTGCCTCGTGCAGGAACGTTCCCTTGTAGCCGGCGTTCGCTGCCAGTCCACTGTTGATGATGTCGGAGTCATGGTGGTCGTCGAGCTCGACTGTCACCACCCCGACATTGCGGAGTGCTGTGAGCACGTCCTTGGCGTCCGACGCCATCAAATACGCGAAGTTCGGTGCGCAGAATGACGTGGGCAGACGCAGGTGAACCTCAACGCTCGCACCCGTCAGCGTCACCGAGCGCACGAATCCGAGGTCGGTGATGGGCTCGTCGAGCTCAGGGTCGATGACCGAATCCAAAGCCCGCAGCACGTCGCCCTCCGTGAGCGGCTCTGGTGCCCCTGCCTCCCAGTGCAGAGTGGCCGCCACTGCGGCTGGCATCGTCGTGGTACCCATCACACTGCAGCCAGATCGGCCCGTTCGGGCTGACGCGGCCCCGTCGCCGTCTCATCTGCACTCGGCAACTGCAGTTCGACCGGCACCGGAATGTCGTACATCTTCGCCGCGTTAAGCCCGAGGATTTTTCGCTTCTGCTCGATCGTGATGGGAGCGTACTCCGTCATGTCCTCCGGGATCTGAAAGTCCACGAAGGCTTCGATAAGCCAGCGCGGGGTCCACAGCGCGTAGTCGGAGGAGAACTGGATGCGGTCTTCGCCAATCCAATAGATCAACTCCCCCATGATCTGGGCGAAGTAGCGCGGGCGCGTGTGGATGAAGGGCATCGCTACTGCAAGCCCCCCGTGCACATTAGGCTCCTGCGTGGCTATCCAGCAGAAATCTTCGAGGCGGGGCAGGCCCACGTGCTCGACGATGAAATTGAGGTCGGTGAAGTCGGTCGCTGCGTGGTCGACATCGGCCACGTCGAAGGCATCTCGATCGAGTGGGCGGATTGTCGGCCCCTTGTGCACATGGATGTTGCGGATGCCGAGCTCGCGGCACAACTCGAAGTAACGGTAGGTCCAGGGGTCGTTGAGCTTGTAGCCCCGGGAGTCACCGTGCCACTCGGCGGTATAAAGTTTCACACCCTTCAAGTTGAAACGCTCGGCGTCGGCGCGCAGCTGGTCCAGGCCGGCCTCGCCGTTGCGTGGGTCGAAATTGTGATTGTAGGTGAGCCGCCCAGGGTTCGCCTGGGTGAGCGCGAACGCTTCTTCGGTCTGCCCGAAGCCGGTCTTGTAGAACTCGCCGAGGTGGGCAGGCTGGAAAATGGCGTGGTCGACGTAGCCGTCGGTGAAAATGTCCTTGATGAAACGCTCGCCGCCCTGATAGAGGTACTCCTCATATGGCCACTTCTCCGAAGCTGGGGACAGGTTGGCGTGGTAATCGTAGAAGCAGTCGATGAACTGCTTGCCGTGGATGTTGCGCTGATTCTCAGGGCGCGCGTCCCAGAGCGCCACATGGGCGTCGACAATAAAGTAGCTCTCGCCATCCTTCTGATACATACCTGCTCCTTTGCTGCATGCGGGAATCGTGATTACCTACGTCACGCTAACGGACGCCTACCGGAGCGGAGCGATGGCGCCGTCTCATTCTGAGATCGGTCTGGGCACCTCGGTGGCGGGAAGACCTAAACTGATGGTGACCGACTACCGCAAAGGTGCTGATGGACGCTCACGATCTTCCTTCTCGTGTACACGTGCATAACGCACCGATGGCGGCGATCTCCCCCCGCCTTCTCGCTTCGTGGCGGCGCAGTGAAGACTACGGCGTCTCCCTTGACGACGTCCAGCCCATGTTCTCGGGCACGTACGACGACGAATCGCTGTTCGTCGAGTGTGGGCGTGAGGTCCTGACAGAACTGCACGACACCCTCTCGTCCGAACCGGTCGGACTCATGCTCACCGATGCGGAGGGACTCGTGCTCAACCGACTCAGCGGAGACCGCCAGCTGCTGCTCGCGCTCGACGATGTGCACTTAGCACCAGGATTCTCGTACTCCGAGCGGCAGGCGGGCACTAATGGCCTCGGCCTCGCCCTCGCCGATCGAGTACCCACCCTCGTGCGCGCGGAAGACCATTACACGCTGAGCCTGCGCCTGTACAGCTGTGCCGCTGCCCCGGTTTTCGACCCGGTGAGCGGTCGGCTCGAGGGGGCGGTGAACCTGACGACCTGGTCGGAGAAAGGCTCTGACCTGCTGCTCGCGCTGGCGCAGACGGCTGCCACGTCGACCGCGAACCTCATGCTCGCTCGATCGCAGGGCCACCACCCGCGGCGGGTATCGCGCGGCCAGGTCTTTCGCATCGAGGGTCTACGGGAGCAGTCGGGGAACGCTCCACTGCGCGATCTGTCGGACGCCTGGAACAATGCCGTCACCCGCACCGTCGAAGCCCTCACCGCGGGCCGTATGGTTGCAGCGGTGGGCGAGCGAGGTTCGGGACGAGCTACGCTGTTGGCCCAAGCCGTTCGGCAGGTGTACCCTCACGACCGGCTGTTTGCCGTACGCGCCCCAGCGCCGCGCGACACGGATTCGTGGTTCTCGGTCTGGACACCCGAGCTCAGCCGTCCCAACACCGGGTTCGTGCTGTGCGACGTTGATGATCTCTCCTCTCCCGCCGCCGAGCACCTGCGCGCGATGCTGGTCGGCGAGCGCACCTCCGACGCGGCTGCCTGCCCAGTGTCCGCAGAGCATTTCGATGCCATTCCGCTGCCACTTCGCACCCTTGTCGAAACGGTGGTGCAGGTGCCTCCGCTGCGTGAGCGGGCGGCCGACATCCTCCCCCTCGCCAACCATCTAGCCTGGCGGGCACGCCGCCGCGAGGTCGATTTCACCACCGCCGCTTCACGCGCGCTCACCGACTACGCCTGGCCGGGAAACGTCGAGGAACTCGCTCAGGCCGTCAGAGAGGCCGCGAGCCGCACCGATTTAGTCGACGTGCGCCACCTTCCGCCACAGATACTGTCCCGCGGCCAGCACCTTTCGCGCATCAAGGCGTTTGAGCGCGACGAGATCGTGCGCGTGCTCAGTAGACCCGGTGCCACCTCAGAAGGTGCGGCGGCCGAGCTGGGAATGAGTCGCGCCACCGTGTACCGCAAACTGGCGCAATACGGAATTCAGCTCCCCCGCCACGACTGAACAACATCCCTCGAGACGAGGCACCGTAGGCCTCAACCGCGCGCTGTTGCTCGCCGCATTCGCCGCGCTCAACGCACCAGTCTCACGCAATGGCTGCACCCGAAGATCGCCCAAGGCAAACATCACAGCCAAGCCTTCATTCCGGAGCCCGCCGCCGCTGCGACGTCCTCTCCACCATGATCCGAGACGACACAATCGTATAAATCGGGTCCACACTCCCGACTGGACGAAACCGCGGGGCTGCAACAACGCGCAGTGCCCGTCTCAAGTTGAGATAGTCGCCATCACTCGGAACTCCATCGGCCTAATACTCTCGTCACACCGGGGTTCAGAAAAAAGGCTCCGGGACCGCCATTTGGCCTGCATCGACAACGACGTCAAGGAGCCCCACATGTCCGCAATAAGTCCCATCCGCACAGTCATCAGCCCGGGGCGCTACGTCCAAGGGCCGGGAGCCATTTCCCGTCTGGGCGAGTTCCTCGCACCCATCGGAGACACACCCCTGATCGTCGCCGATGATGCCGTCTGGGGTTTCGTGGGGCACGATGTAACCTCATCCTTGAAGACGGTTGGGCTGCCTGTCACCCGAGAAACGTTCCGTGGAATCCCGTCTGCAAGAGAGATCAATCGCCTCGTTGCCGTGATCAAGAGCACGAATGCGAACGTCGTCGTCGCCGTCGGCGGCGGAAGTACGATCGACGCGGTCAAAGCATCCGGATTTCTCGCAGGTATCCGGTGGGTGACCGTACCAACGGTCGCTTCCACGGATGCGCCGACTTCCGCCTTGGCCGTGGTTTACACCGAAGAAGGTGCATTCGAGGAGTACCGCTTCTTTCCTCGCAACCCGGACCTCGTCCTTGTCGATTCGCAGATTATTGCCAACGCCCCGGCGGCCTTTCTCGCAGCGGGAGTGGGCGACGCTTTGGCCACCTGGCTTGAGGCACGGGCAACGGCAGCTTCAAACTCGCTGACGATGGCCGGGGGCCTTCCTACCCTCACCGGCACCGCCCTGGCCCGACTTAGCTGGGATGTCCTTTGGGATAACGCGCTGCCAGCTCTCGACGCTGTACGCGATCACCTCGTAACCCCGGCAGTCGAGAAAGTCATCGAGGCGAATACTCTGCTTTCGGGCATGGGGTTCGAGTCCGGTGGTCTAGCCGCAGCCCACGCCATCCACAACGGGCTGACGGCGGTACCGCAAACACATGGACTGGCTCATGGGCAGAAGGTCAACATCGGTTCACTCACTCAGCTGGTACTTGAGGGGGCACCAACCGGCGACATCCGGGATTTCATCGAGTTCACCACTCGAGTGGGCCTCCCCACAACTCTCACCGAAGTCGGGCTGACGGTGGAAAGCTCCCAGGAACTCGCATTGGTCGCCAGTGCGGCTACCGAGAAAGGCGAGACCATTCACGCGATGCCTTTCGACGTGCGGCCGGCCGATGTTGTTTCGGCCCTTAAGTCGATAGAGCGTTTCTCTCGCCGGGTCCGCGAGGAAGCCAGCCTCCCGGTTCCGACGCCATACGTGGCTGCTCACTGACGTGTTCTTGGGCTTCTCCAGTCCAACCGGGCTGAGGCCGCCGACGACCTGATTGTTTAGCGGTTTCGATTTGCTGAAATCATATGCGGACGGATCAGAGACCTCGCTTGGAATCAACTTCGTATCAGCTGGCGGGCACCTCGCCGATCCCAGCCGAGGTGCCCAGCATCGCCTCCACGATCGCCGCTCAGATCTCGTTCACCTCGGGTGCGGTGAGCGGATCGGAGATGATCGGCGCGCGTCGACTTTGCCTAGGGAAGTCCAGCCAGCAGGTCCCGTGGCTAACGTGCCGGATTAGACGACAACCCGCGACAGAGGTATGAGATTGGAAAGGCCCGCTGCTTCGCCACCGTCAGCCAGGTACTCCGCTCCGGTACAGAACGAAGATTCATCACTCGCGAGAAAGAGAACGAGATTGGAGACTTCTTCAGGCTCTCCTAGTCTATGCATGGCCGTGTTGCTGGGGTTAGGGCTCAGTCCCACAGTCATCGGTGTCCTGACAGCACCGGGGTGCACCGAGTTCACTCGGATACCATCGGCCGCGAGGTCGAGGGCCACCGACTTGGTCAGCCCGCGCAGAGCGAACTTCGAAGCGTTATAGACGCCCAAACCCTCAAACCCGACGAATCCGGCGATTGAGGAGATATTGATGATGGATGCGTGCTCGGATTGCTTCAGTGCGGGCAGGGCCGCCTGGATCCCCCGAAAAGCACCGGTGAGGTTGATTGCGATCGTCCGGTCCCACAGCTCCATTGTCGTGTCTTCCAGGCTCACGAATTCCGCGATTCCGGCGTTGTTCACCAGGATGTCCAGTCCCCCGAAGCTCTCAACCGCGACCGCAACGGCCCGGTCCCAGTCCTCAGAGTCGGTGACATCCAAATGAACGTATCTGGCATTAACTCCGAGCTCATCGGCGAGCGCTTCACCCTGGGCATCTCCGATGTCACCGAGCACGACACGGGCTCCTTCCCGAATCATGGTGCGCGCGTGCGCGGCGCCCATTCCCTGTGCGGCCCCACTGATCAGTGCAACTTTTCCAGCTAAACGTGCCATGGTTCTGCTCCTTCAACATTCGTGTTTTTCGAATTTGTCTGGCTTGAGCGCACCCGCGTGCGGCCGTCAGACGGTGTGGCGCGACAAGATGGCGTTGTTAGCTAGGCCGGCGATTTCCCCGCCGTCAGCTAGGTATTCAGCGCCCGTGCAGAACGAAGCCTCATCGCTGGCAAGAAAGAGCACGAGATAGGAGACCTCTCGTGGCTCGCCCATGCGGCGCATGGCCACATGGCTGGGGCTCTCACTGAGTCCCTCCGACAGCGGGGTCTTGATGACGCCAGGATGTACCGAGTTCACGCGGATACCGTGCTTCGCCAGGTCCAGGGCCATGGATTTCGTCAGTCCACGGACTCCGAATTTGGAGGCGTTGTAGACGCTGAGCCCTTCGTAGCCGACAAAGCCTGCCGTGGAGGACAGGTTGATGATGGACGCACGTCCTGATTTCTTCAGTTCGGACAGGGCTGCCATGACTCCGCGGAACGGGCCAGTGAGGTTCACCGCGAGGGTTCGATCCCACAAGGCCATGGAGGTCTCCGCGATGGGCGCGAACTCTGCGATGCCCGCGTTGTTCACGAGGATGTCGAGGCCGCCGAATCGCTGGACGGCCGTGTCGACCGCGTGGATCCAGTCGTCCGGTTTCGTCACGTCCAGATGAACGTAGACAACGTTGTCTCCCAGCTCGGCAGAAAGGGCCTGCCCCTCAGCGTCAAGGATGTCGCCGATGACAATGCGTGCGCCTTCCTCGCTGAAGAGGCGTGCATGCTCTGCGCCCATGCCGCGAGCTGCCCCGGTAATGAGTGCGACTTTGCCTTGTAGACGATTCATTTCACTACTTCCTATCGTTGAGGGCTGATGCACGGAGGGCCCTCGCTGATTCGGAGAAGCAATCATTTCTGACTGATCGACTCCGAGCGAAGGCCCCGTGGCTATGTTTCGTTACAACTTGTCGTTCGCCAGTTCATCGGCAAACGATGCCCCGCGCGTTACGGTGCCAGTCCCTGCATGGGCCCGGAAAGGTCAATCCATCCGCCACCGTCAACAGGAGTGCCGTCGATCTTCATGTAGGTCACCTGCCGGCTGAAGGACCGTGCGTACTGGCCGTCGAAGGCATCCCAAGTCTTGGAGAAGTCGATGACAGGGGTCATGCCGCCGTTGTCCACAACGGTTGTCGAAGCGGCGGCGAGGAAGCTCTCCGGCGTGATGTCCCCCGTGATCGACTCGGCGATCTGTGTGAAGGCGCTGTATCCAGACCAAGCTGACAAGGCTCCCAGGGAGCTGTAGTCGAACGTGTCCGGAGCGTCGTTGGCCGTGAGCGCTCCACGGAAGTCGTCCCAGACGGCGTCGTTCAAAGGCATGTAAGCGCCGGTTACAACGCTGTTCTTGACGCCGGCAAGGTCTTCATATCCCTTGGTCGAAACGGCGTTCAGGTTTCCCTGTGCTCCGTACAGAGTCTGCGTTCCGCCGGACTGAGCGAACGGCGCCATCATGCCCGAGATATTGTTCTCTCCGAGGAACATACTGATGCAGTCAGTGCCGTCAGTGGCCTGGGCGACAACGGAACTGTAGTCGGTGGCGGTGAGGGGAACGCGAATGAATTTGAGTTCCTTCTCGTAGCCGTACGCCTTGGCGATATTGCTGAAAATGATGTTCGTGTCGTCGGTGACGCCCGGGATGTCCAGCTCAAGAACCGCGATGTCCTCGCACCCGTCCTGAACCGCACGAGCAACACCGGCGGGGTTCAGCACCGGGTTGTTGCCCATCTGAAATGTATTCGGACTCGTGTACTCAGCGGCGGCAAGGTTGCAGCACGCGCCTAGGATGGCCATGCTCGCGGCACTATAGATAGGGACGTTGACGTATGCGTTGTAGCTGAATGAACCCACATCAGCGATTGCACCCGCGGCGATTGCGTCACGCGCACAAGCGGCGGTGAGCGTAGGGTCACCCTTGTCATCGCACACGGTGATTTCGAGCGGGTGTCCGGCGATACCACCCTGGTCGTTGATCCACTTTTCGTATGCCTTTGCGGCCACGAAGATGTTCTCGTACGTCGGGCCGTTCCAGTCGGCGGCAGCCACCGTCACTGTCTTGATGGGGGTGCCGACCGCTGCGCCAGCCACGGACGCGCTGCCATCGATGGCGGAACCGGAGCTACAAGCGGACAGCATGAGGGCGGCAACGGCGACAGCAGCCACGACCCCCAGCTTCTGGGTGGATTTACGGAAATTGATCAATTGAGCTCCTCCTTGAGCTGAAATGTGGTGCGGGCCGAACCGCGAGGTTTGAGTCATGTCGCTCGTTTCCCGATGGGGGTGAGGATGCTGTGGGATAAGCGACAACCATCCAGTTGCTCAAGCAAACGATTGGTTGATTTATTTTTTACCACCCCCTCCAACAGGTGTCAAGAGAATTCTTTTCCGGTGATCTCGGGCCAGGCGAACCGGCAGGCTCAGCACTTAATCAAACAAACGATTGACGGATAGTGCATGTCTGGGTCAAGCTGTCTCTCACGCCATCACTTCAGGAGGATCCGTGCATGACACAGTATCTGCGCCCAACACCTTTGCTGTGCCCCGCGACGGCGAACTCACCCAGATCGCTCCCGGGATCTTCTGGGGGCGCCTTCCCCTTCACTACGCCCCTCACCACGTCAACATCTACGTTCTTGACGACGGTAACGCTTGGCTCGTTGTCGACACCGGAGTCGACAGCACGGCCAGCCGAGAAAGTTGGCTTTCCCTCATCTCCGGACCGCTGGCGTCCAAGCCGATCACTCGTATTCTTGTCACGCACTGGCACAACGATCACCTCGGAATGGCCGGCTGGCTCGCTCGCCGTACGGGAGCAACCCTGCTGATCAGTGACGAGGAGCACCAGCGCGGAGCGAGTCAAGCGGATCAGACACGTCACGCTCGCGATGCCCGGGAGCGGCGTTACCTGCTGGCCCATGGCGCCGCCGTCCCAGTGCTTGACCGATGGCTTGCTGAAGGCTTTCAGAACATGTCGATGATCTCTCCCCTTCCCGAAACCTACATTCCGATCGGACCTCGTGATCCGGTGAGAGTGGGGAAACGGACGTTTCAAATCCTCCCGCTATCCGGGCACTCCCCTCTTGCATCTGGCCTGCACTGCTCCGAAGACCACATATTCATCTGTGGAGACCAACTGTCAGACCGGCTCGTGCCTCCCGTCGCCGTCATGTCCGACCAGCCCGACGCAAATCCCTACGCTGGGTTCATTGCATCCATGGACCTTATCCGACGGACCATCCCCGAAGACACGCTCATCCTCCCCGGACACGAGGAGCCATTCAGGGGCGTTGCCGCCGCACTCGCCAGACAGGCGACCAAACACACCGAGGTCTGCAACCGATTACTGAAGGCGGCCCACGAACCTCAGTCCGCCGGGGAACTGGTTTCCCAGCTGAGCCGATCCGACCCCGGTTCGACTTGGTTCGGATTCGTTGTGTCGCGCGTCGTTGCCTACGCCCATCTCCTGCTGGCCTGGGGACACTTGAGTCGGGTTGTCACCGACGGAAGAATATATTTCACGACCACTCTCACCGAGGAAATCGAGATCTCTCAATTCCTCCCTACTACCGAAACGGAGACCACCCCATGACCCACTGGTCCGGATCATTTCTCGATACCGAACTCGACATCACGCTGAAAGGACGAGTTCGCGTCTTCGACCTTGCGGTACGTCTGGAAAACGGTATGGCTCGACACCCCCACCACCCGCCCTACTCTTTCGCCATGGCCAAAACGCATGGCGGGCACGGATACCGTGACGGCGTCTCTGCCGCGATGGAGATGATCGCCATGGGCGCTCACGTCGGCACGCACATTGACGCCCTCGGTCATGTGTCGAAAGACGGCATGACCTTTGGGTGTCGCGACGTGCTCATGGGCACCGAAGGGCTGGGCGGCCTCGACGCCGGCAGCATCGAGGAGATGCCACCAATCATTGGTCCGGGCTACCTTGTCAACGGCCCTGAGCTCTTTGGTCGCGACCTCACCCCGGCCGACAGCTTCGGCCCCAGGGAACTGGAGCAGTGGTTCACCGGTCGCACTCTCCCCATCCCCGGATCAATCGTGCTCATCCGCACGGGTTGGATGAAGTACTGGGCGGATTCCGAACGCTACATCGGGCTTTCAACGGGACTCCCCGGAGTAACCCTCGAGGGCGCTCAATGGCTCAGTGCGAAAGGCATTCTCGCAACGGGATCCGACACCATGAATTACGAGCACAAGCCTTCTTCCGCCATCATCAACCTGCCCGTGCACGTTCACAACCTGGTTGAAATGGGAATTCCCATCATGGAATCCATGGACCTCGAAGAACTGGGCAAGGCAGGCGTCTCTGAATTCACATTCATCGCAACACCACTGCGCATCGGTGGAGGGACCGGCTCCCCCATTCGGCCTCTCGCGATTGTTCCGCAATAACCACAACCGTCAGGGCCGAATAATTTCCCAGGTTTCTTCCGCAGCACTAGTCACGGGAGGAAATCCGGGTGTATTATTCAAACAATCGTTTGGCTGAATTATAAGGAGTACAAATGCCCACCACAGAAGAGCGCAATGCGAGGGAAGTGTTCACCAGCGCCGCCCGCGTGTGGCTCCAAGAGAACGTCCCCGCGCGTTGGAGGGAACACAGAGGCAGCTTGAGCGAGAAGGAAACGGACGAGATCCGACACGAGTGGGACCGTCAGCTTCACCGCGGCGGGTTTGCCGGACTCTCCCTGCCTAAGGAATTCGGTGGCCAGGGGCTCTCCATGGTTGAAGAGGTGATCTTCCACGATCTCGCCGCCCAGGCTCAGGCCCCCGACGGGCTGGCCCGCATCGGCCGTATCCTGACGGCACCCAGCCTGATCGGCCACGGAACGGATGAGCAACTTGCGCGCTTCCTGCCGAAGATCCTCAACGGGGATGAGATCTGGTGCCAGGGATTCTCCGAGCCCAATGCCGGATCAGACCTCGCAGGCGTATCTTGCCGAGCAGTCAAAGTCGACGGCGGATATCTCATCTCGGGCCGGAAGACCTGGACCAGCTTCGCCAAGATGGCCCATCGTTGCCTCCTTCTGGCCCAGACGGATCCGAGCGCGCCCCGCCACAAGAATCTCACCATGTTCCTGCTGGACATGAAGCAGCCCGGCGTGAACATCAGCCCGATCAAACAAGCCTCCGGACTGACACACTTTGCCGAGGTCCAGTTCGATGACGTCTTTGTCGCCGACGCCGACCGGGTATCCACGGAAGGCTCAGGGTGGAAAGTCGCCATGACGACCCTGATGAATGAACGCGGAGGCGTCGAAGCGACAAGCCGCTATGTCGAGATTCGCTCCGACATGGATCTCCTGCTCGCGACGCTCGGTGACCGGCCAGACCTGCGAAAGCAACTCGACGAGTTGGACATTCGGGTCGAACTGGTCCACTGGCAGGTCTCCAAAGCGGTTGACCTTGAGCTCGACTCACCGGATTTCTTCCGGGCGACATCCATTTTGAAGCTGCTGTGGAGCGAGCTGTGGCAAGAAACCTCCATTCTCGGACTCGAGAACATGACCCCCGAAACATCGGATCACTGGCGTCTGCAGTATCTCGAAACCCGCGCCTCCTCGATCTATTCGGGAAGCAATGAAATCCAACGAAACATTATCAGCGAACGAGTATTGGGGTTGCCGCGATGACACTTCTCACCACGCGTCCGGGCGAGATCGGTCTGCTTGCCGCCGGAGCGATCCGTTCAGCCCTCGTCAAGGCCACGGACCAGGCGAACATCTCCTCCTATATCGAAGGGCAGTCCCCTCTCGCCTGGAGCGACATTTCTGATGCCGGCTGGGACCTTGTCGGCGTCACCGAGGACGACGAGTCCGCGACCCTTCGCGACCTTGTGGAAATCGCCAAGGCCTGGGGAGAAATCACCGTTCAGCTCCCTCTGCTGACCACGATCATGGCGAAGCGCCACTGCGCCAGCGCAGCCGAGCACGATGGTCCCGTCACCTTCAGCATTCCCACACGCGCTCTCTCCGCGGGCACCGGGATGGTGCCTTTTGGTCAGATCGCAGACATGCACGTGGTCTCTGATTTCATCTCCGAGACGAGCTCCCTCGTTGCCGTGCAGAGCCTCGCCAGTGACATTTTCGCTCCCAGTCTGCGAGCCGCCCACTCATCGCACATCACAACGTTCACTGCGGAGGCCGCCCGTGAAATATCTGTCGTGTGGGCTGCGGAGGGCAGCGGTATCGCCAAACGCGCCGTGGCCGATGCCGTGACGTACGCCAAGCAGCGCATGCAGTTCGGTAAGCCGATCGGCTCGTTCCAGGCTGTCAAACATCACTTATCGAATGCCCACATGGACGCCGAACAGGCGGAAACCGCCGTCGTCTGGGGCAGCCTGGATCCCGCCAACGCGCATCGCAGTGCTGTCTACTCGCTCGACCTCAGCATCCGCGCTGTTGAGCTGGCGATTCAAGTTCACGGAGGCATCGGATTCACCTGGGAGATGGGTCTTCACTTTTACTTGCGCCACCTCATCACCCTGCGAGAAATGGTCACGGCGCTCGGTGAACATGCCTGAAGCCGTCATCGTCGCCACAGCTCGATCGCCGATTGGTCGCGCCTTCAAGGGATCACTGACCGAGATCCGCGGTGATGACCTCACCGCGCAGATCACGATCGCCGCCCTGGCCCAGATCCCCGAGCTGGACCCTGCCACCATCGAGGATTTCCTCCTCGGCTGCGGCCTCCCGGGAGGGGAACAGGGCGCCAACCTCGGCCGAATTGTTCCGCTTTTGATGGGCTACGACGACATCCCCGGGACGACGGTCAATAGGTTCTGCGCGTCCAGCCTGCAAACGACGCGTATGGCCATGCACGCCATCAGAGCGGGTGAAGCCAATGTGCTCATCTCCGCCGGCGTCGAGATGGTCTCCCGCATCCGCGACGGAAACCCAGATGACCCTCAGTACGGCAACAGTGCCTTCACCTCCGGAACACCGCAGCCCGGAGATTGGGTTGACCCCAGGATCACCGGGGACATGCCCAATGCATTTGTCGATATGGGAACGACAGCCGAGAACATCGCGGGCATTCGAGGCGTTTCGCGTCGGGAAATGGACGAGTACGCCTTTCGGAGCCAGGCGCTGACAGAGCAGGCGCGTCTATCTGGCTTCTGGGACCTCGACATCACACCCATCACGCTTCCGAACGGCACCGTCGTCAGCCGCGACGACGGACCGCGTCCCGGCACGACGATGGAGAAACTAGCCGGGTTGGAACCCGTCTTCCGCGAGGGTGGATCTGTCACGGCTGGTAATTGCTGTGGTCTGAACGACGGGGCGGCGGCCCTCGTCATCATGAGTGCTCAGCGGGCAAAAGAACTGAACCTGACGCCCCTCGCGCGGATAGTCTCAACGGCCGTCTCCGCGCTTTCCCCCGAGATCATGGGCCTCGGCCCCGTCGAGGCGAGTAAGAAAGCGTTGGTCCTCGCTGGGCTCGGCGCCCAGGACCTGGATCTCGTAGAGATCAACGAAGCCTTCGCCGCGCAGGTCGTCCCTTCCTACCTAGAGCTGGGCATCCCGCTCGAAAAGGTGAACGTTAACGGTGGGGCCATCGCCATCGGTCATCCCTACGGGATGACCGGCGCGCGGATCACGACCACGCTCATCCACTCATTGCAGTGGCATGACAAGCAATTCGGTCTGGAGACGATGTGCGTTGCGGGTGGCCAGGGCATGGCCATGGTTATCGAGCGGCTGTCCTGACAACTTTTCAAAAGCGTGAGAATAAAACAAACGATTGATTGATTTTTCGACATACGTGGTGTTCAATGGAGAACAAGCTTCTTGTCCCTGAACAACGAGCATCTCATCATCATCCGTCCTCCAAACAGCAGGAAGAGTGCCCCGTGAAGATCATTGTGCTCGTGAAGCAGGTTCCCGACACCTGGGGCGAACGATCCCTCGATTCAGCGACCGGGGCGCTTGATCGTTCCGCACCCGACAACATCATCGACGAGATCAGTGATCGGTCCCTGGAGGTTGCCCTCCGACACAAAGACGAGACCGGCGCAGAAATCATCGTTCTCACCATGGGCCCCGCCTCCGCCGCGGTCGCGCTGCGCCACTGCCTTGCGATGGGCGCGGATTCGGCGGTTCACGTTTTGGACGACGCCCTCGCCGGTGCCGATGTCACATGGACGTCAAGCGTGCTTGCTGCTGCCATTACCCACGCGGGCTTCGACATGGTGATTGCAGGAAACGAGTCAACCGATGGCCGCGGGGGCGTAATCCCTGCCATGGTTGCAGAGCATTTATCGGTGCCTCACCTGACATCGCTATCCGAGGTCCACATAGCCGCCGATGTCGTCAACGGCTCACGCGAAACCGATTACGGGACCCTCACCGTGACAGCACGGCTTCCTGCCATCGTCTCGGTGACGGAACAATCCCCTGACGCTCGCTTTCCCAGTTTCAAGGGCCTCCTGAAGGCGAAGAAGAAGCCCCTGGCAACCCTCTCCCTCTCCGACCTGAGCATCAACCCGGAAACCTCATTCAGGTCAACCGGCCGATCGACGATAACGACCGTCACGCGTCGCCCCGCACGCACCGCTGGAATCAAGATTGTCGACTCGGGAAATGCCGGCGTCGAACTGGCAGAGTTTCTTGCCGCCGGGCGCTTCGTCTAACCCCGCCAAACCTCGATCAAACATAAGGAATGACACCGTGTCAACTGCACTGACCTTGATTGAAGTGTCTCCGTCGGGAGAGATTCGCGGAAGCGCGAAGATGCTGCTTGCCGCCGCGACGCGACTCGGAACTCCCGTCGCCGTCCTCAGCACCACGCCGGGCGACCACAGCGAACACGTGAAACAGCTTGGCGATCTCGGAGCTCACCATGTCTTCATCGCGGAGTCGACCCAGACCGATTCCCTGTTGGCGACTCCTGCCGTGGAGTCCCTCGCGGCAGCGTTCTCCCACTTCGATACCTCAGCCGCTGTGCTCGTGACGAACTCCGTCGAAGGCCGTGAGATTGCGGGAAGACTCGCGGTCAGAATCGGTGGAGGCCTCACAATCGATGCCATAGACATCGCGCTCGTCAACGACAGAGTGGTTACCCGCAACTCCGTTTTCGGAGGAGCCTTCGACGTCGAGTCGTCCATCCACGGCGGGCCGGCTGTCATAACGCTCCGACAGGGCTCGATCGACGAGGAGGTCACGGCCCACACTCCCGACCTGACCACCATCACCCTGTCCCTCACAGGCGTTGCCGCCGCCACGATCACATCCCGAACGGAAGCACCCACCGATTCGGGCCGGCCCGACCTTCGTGGGGCCGCAACTGTGGTTTCCGGCGGACGCGGTGTCGGTTCGAAGGAAGACTTTCTCCTCGTTGAGCAACTCGCCGACGCTCTCGGTGCAGCCGTGGGGGCCTCACGCGCCGCGGTGGATGCCGGGTACGTCACGCATTCTCTGCAGGTAGGCCAGACCGGAACCATCGTGTCACCCCAGCTCTACATCGCCCTGGGTATCTCCGGCGCAATTCAGCATCTGGCCGGAATGCAAACGGCCAAGGTCATCGTGGCCGTGAACAAAGATCCCGACGCCCCTATCTTCGACTTCACCGACTTCGGCATCGTGGGTGATATCTTCACGGTCATTCCGCAGACCATTGAAGCCCTGCATCGGCTCCGGCATTGAGCTCCTCCCTGAAGGTGCGGGAGCCGGTACGCCGCCGATGGGTCAAGGCCGCCGGGTTAGCGCTGCTAAGTGTCCTTCTTCTCCTCGCCGCAGTTCTCGGTGCCCAGGCCGTGCGCGACGTACCCGAGGTGCGTTCTTTCATGCAGACTTACCCCGGGCATTCCTCCTTACCCGCCAACGCTCCGGTGGGCCTGCCCGTCTGGTTGGGGTGGCAACATTTCTTCAATGCCTTCTTTATCCTGCTGATCATTCGATCGGGATGGCAGGTACGCACCGAGCGTCGCCCCGCGGCCTATTGGACCAGACGCAATTCCGGTATCTTCCGCACGAAATCGGCACCGCTAAGAGTCAGCATCATGCTGTGGCTACACCTCAGCCTGGACTTCCTCTGGATTCTCAACGGTATTGTCTTCATTGTTTTGCTCGTCGTCACCGGCCAATGGATGAGAGTTGTCCCCCTGGGTTGGGACGTCTTTCCGAACGCTGTTTCCGTGGGCATTCAGTATTTATCGCTGAATTGGCCCACTGACAACGGTTGGGTCAATTACAACAGTCTTCAGCTTCTGAGCTACTCGGCGACAATCTTCGTCGCCGCGCCCCTGGCGATCGCAACCGGGCTCCGGATGTCTTCAGCCTGGCCACAGCGTGCCCGAAGAATCAACGCCGTATTCCCCCTGGCGATGGCCAGAGCAGTTCATTTTCCCGTCATGCTCTGGTTCGCTGGGTTCACGATCCTTCACGTGACACTCGTGCTCGCAACAGGTGCGCTGCGCAACCTCAATCACATGTATGCCTCCCAGGACAACACAACATGGTTGGGGTTCTGGATTTTCGCAGGATCACTGGTGGTCATGATTGCGGCTTGGTTCGCAGCGACACCGCTCGTGCTGCGCTCCGTTGCCGCACTGACCGGAACAGTTTCTCGCTAGCGGTAATTTTCCGGGCTTGCCTGGGCGAAGTGACCGATCACGGCGAGCCGGTCGCGGAATGCGTCCGGAGTGCGACGGGTTGGGAACAACAGAGGGACAGGCCGGCCACCACCTCATGAAGGCCGCCGAACCCTGCACAGTTCACGATGCGGCTACCATCCTCGGGCGAACCGCCAGAACGCAGAATCCCACCATCGGAGGGAAGAAACCCAAAGATGCCAGTCAGTTAGCGTCGGCGGTGACGCGGGAGATGCTGTTGAGGCAATTCAGGCCGGCCTCGAAGGCAGCCGTCCCATGCGTCGGGCTTCCGCCTCAGAAGCGGAGTTGCTGTAGCCAAACCTCTGGAGAACTGAAGGTTCTCGTCGCGGCGAGTTCGAGTCCCATTGTGGTCATCAGACACGCTCCAGGATCAAGGCCGAGCCCTGGCCGACGCCCACACACATCGTGGCGAGGCCATGCCGGGCGTTTTCACGTTCCATGCGTCCGAGGAGAGTAACGACGAGTCGCGCCCCACTCGATCCGAGCGGATGCCCGAGGGCTATCGCGCCGCCGTCGCGGTTCACGATCTCCTCGTCAAGGTCGAGGCGCCGGATGCACGCCAGCGATTGGGTGGCGAAGGCCTCGTTCAGCTCGATCGCGCCCAGGTCCTCCACCCGCAGTCCCGTTCGAGCGAGCACCTTCTGGGTAGCCGCAACCGGACCCAGCCCCATGATCTCCGGCGCGAGACCCACGCTGGCACCGAACACGATGCGGGCGCGAGGAATGAGGCCATAACGCTTCACCGCCTCGCCGCTCGCCACCACGACCGCCGAAGCCCCGTCATTGAGCGAACTGGCATTCCCGGCCGTCACGACAGAACCGCCACTGACGATTGGGCGCAGCCCGGCGAGCCCCTCCAGGCTCGTATCCCGGCGCGGGCCCTCATCCACGCGCACCTCGCCGGCCTTCGTCGGCACGCCGACGATCTCGTCCACGAAATGACCGGCATCAATCGCCGCCGCCGCCCGCTGCTGACTGCGAAGGGCGAAGGCATCCGCCTCATCACGGGTGATGCCGTCAATGCGAGCGACCTCCTCCGCCGTTTCCGACATCGAAAACGTGGCCTTATCCCGCGCCGCCAACTTCGGGTTGATGAAACGCCACCCGATGGACGTATCGAACTGCGCACCGGGCTTCGCCCACGCCCGGTCCGGCTTACCCTGAACCCAGGGCGCCCGCGTCATCGATTCCACACCGCCGGCCACCATCACGTCGGCATCGCCGGCGCGAATGGCCTGCGCCGCCATCGTGATCGCCGACAAACCCGACGCACACAGGCGATTGACCGTGATCCCCGGCACGTGATCGGGCAGACCGGCCAGGAGAGCCGCCATCCGCGCCACATTACGGTTGTCCTCCCCGGCCTGCGTGGCAGCGCCGAAAATGATGTCGTCAATCAGGGCCGGATCGATCCCGGCACGACGCACCGCTTCCGCCACCACGATCGCCGCGAGGTCATCCGGACGCACCCCCGCCAGCACCCCACCATAACGACCGACGGGAGTTCGTGCTCCTCCAACGAGGTAGGCCTCTGCCATGTCCTCTCCTGACGACGATGTAATTATGGGTCTGTGCCGTGGCACTCTGTTTGACTCGGCTGAGAATATCAGCGTGTGTCAGCAAGCTGACGGGATGGTTCTCGGTCCGAATCTCAACGGCCGGACCGTTCGCTCGTCAGGCCGAGAGATAGGCGTTCTCAATGTCTTCAATGCGGTTCTTCGCCTCGGCAATCGGAAGGTCTAGTTCGACTCGCCCGCGCCTCATGACGTAGACGTGGTCAACGTAGTCGAGTGCCTTCCGAACGTGTTGTTCAACGAGGAGAACACCCAACCCTGTCTCAGACGCCGCAGTGCGCAACGCCTTGAAGAGGCGTGTCACGACGAGCGGGGCGAGACCGAGTGACAGTTCGTCGGCCAGAATCAGGTTGGGTCCTCGCACCATGGCCCGACCGAGCGAGAGCATCTGCTGCTCGCCTCCCGAGATGAGTCCGGCCTTAATGCGCAAACGTTTCTCAAGTTCTGGGAAAAGCGCGAGCACGGTGGGAATGTCTACACCGCCGACTCGGAGGTTTTCCTCAACGGTCAGCCCCTTGAAAACGGACCGTTCTTCCGTGACATACGAGAGCCCATTGCGTGCACGCTGGTACAAAGGGGCTGTGGTTGCGCTGCCGTTGATCGCCACACTTCCCGCCAGGACGCCGATGGCCCCGCTGATGGCCTTGAGCGTGGTTGACTTTCCCGCGCCATTTGCCCCGAAGAGAGCGGTGACGGTTCCCGATTCAACGGTCAGGTTGATGTTTTCCACAACGGGTTGGGTGCCGTATCCAGCGCTCATCCCGATAACGTCAAGTGCGCTCATCGATTCATTCCTTCCGTGATTTCTTCCGACGAGGGAGCTCCGAGGTAGGCCTCGAGAACAAGGCTGTCCCCGCGAACTTCAGCGGGGCTTCCTTCGGCGATCTTCTTTCCGAAGTCGACGACAACGATCTCGTCGCACAGACCCATGACGAAGTTCATGTCATGCTCCACGAGCAGGACTCCTATGCCCCAGTTCTTTGCAAGTTTTCGAACCATTTCTGCGAGCTCCGCCGATTCGACATCGCCCAATCCGGCTGCGGGCTCGTCCAGCAGCAAAATGCTGGGTTCGATGGCAACAGCGCGGGCGAGAGCGACAAGTCGACGCTTGCCGTAGGGCAGGTTCTCAACCACCGTGTCGAGTTCATCAGCGAGGTCGAACTCACGGATCGCTTCGATTGTGGCCGGGGAGAGTCGCGGTTTGCTCGGCCGAAAAATCTCCAGGAAGTATGAACCCGACTCGAATGGATCGGCAGCCGTAAGCAGATTGTCGAGAACGGTACAGTCTTCGAAAAGCTCAAGAGACTGGAATGAACGGCTGACTCCGGCCCGTGCTCGACGCATGGCCGAGAGATCATTCATCTTGACTCCATCGAGGATGACATCGCCCTCGGTCTGCGGGGCGAAACCGGTGATCGCATCGATGATGGAGGTCTTTCCAGCACCGTTGGGCCCGATCAGGCCGAGAACCTGGCCAGGGCGGACCGTCAGGGTCACGCCTTCCACGGCGACCGTTCCGCCGTATCGAACGGTCAGGTTCCTGACTTCCAATACCTTCTGGCTGACGCGCACCGGAGCTGCGTTGGGAACCATCAGCTCCTTGGAGGAATGCGCCTTGGCATCACGGGCCAGCTTGGGCAGAAGTCCCTTGAACAGAGTCGACATTTCCTTGGCAACACCGTTCTGGTTCTGGATCACGAAGAAGATGATCAGCACACCGCTCACGAGAGGCAGGAACGTGCTGAACTCTCCCGGGATTGCGTTCAGGAGAGCGGCACCAATGGATCCCGGAGCCAGCGTTGCACCAAAGAGCGGGCCGAGGAGGAATCCGATTCCGCCGATCATCGCCCAGCCCACAGCCGAAATCGAGTTGAAGCTCGTGAAGGTCGAACCGAAGACGATCGATTCGCTGCGGAACGCGAGGATGATACCGCCGCACGCCGCTATGCCGGCAGCGACACCGAAGGCGTACAGCTTGGCTGACGTGATGCTGATTCCGAGTGCGGCGGCGGCTCGTTCATTCGTTCGCACCGCAATGAGCTTGCGGCCGCTTCGGCCGCGACGGATGTTGCCCACGACCAGGGTCATCAGGAGCAGGAGCCCCAAGGCCACGAGTCCATATCGCTCGGGATGAACGATGGCGCTGATGTTGAGGCCGAAAAGCAGGGGTTGCCCGATTTGGGTCCCGAAGAAGCCGCCCGTCAAGAAGTCGCTGTTGAAGACCATGAACTCGAGAGTCGTGCCCAACCCGAGAGTGACAACGGCCAGGGTGATCCCCCGGGTTCGCACCGCGGGGAGCGCGATGAGAATCCCGACCGGAATGGTGGCCAAGATGCCGGAGATGAGAGCCACTTCGAAGGAGACATGCCAAATGGAAACCATTCGACCGGCGATGAATGCGCCAAAACCTGCCATCGCAAATTGGGCCAGCGAAATCTGTCCGGCATAGCCGGTAAGAAGCACGATGGACAGCGTTATCATGGCCGCGGCAATGGTGATGGTCAAGGCATCCTGCCAGCGAGGCGGAACGGCGATGATCAGGATTGCGGCAGCAACGAGAACAGGAACGACGATTCTCCAGCGGATGCGTCCCGATCCAACCAGGGGAAGCTTCTGGAAGATGTAATCGCGGAGCGGAAGAGACTTGCCCCGCACCAGCAGGATGATAACGATGGCGACAAGGGGAAGCGAGTCCGCCAGCCCCGGGATGTCTGCTGAGAAGCGTCCCACAGCGGTCTGCATCATGCCGATGACGAGCCCTGCCACCAGTGCGATCGGGAACGAACGGAAGCCGGCAATCAGCGCCGTTGCCATGGCCGCAAGTACAAGGTTCGTCATCACCGAGACCTGAAGGGTGATGATGGGCGAAACGAGGATTGCGGCAAGACCGGCCAGTGCGGAACCAACGGCCCAGTTGATCATGGCGATGCGATCAGACGACCAGCCCAGGGTCGAGGCCGCCAATTCATTTTCAGCCACCGCTGAGGTGCCGAGTCCGAATCGTGAGTATTTGTAGACAGCCCAGAGGATGACCGTCAAGACCACGGCGATGACGACCATGATGAGTCGGTCCCAAGGAAGGACTATCGATCCGGATAGGGGAATGACGCCTTGGGGCAACTCGGGCGTCACGAATGTCGTTCGGCCGCCGTATTTCAAGACTGCGAGGGACTGCAGGGTGAGCAGGATCCCGAGGGTCGCCACGATTCGCGCCAGCGGCGAGGCGTTCTTGAGCCGGCGCATGATGACGACCTGCACGAGAACACCGACAATTCCCGAAGCGGCGATGCCGATCAATGCCGATACCAGGAAGGGAAGCTCGAACGTCGTGCGAGCCTCGTAATAGACGTAGGCCCCGAGCATGCCGACGGCACCCTGCGCAAAATTGAGAACACCCGAACCTCGGTAGATGAGAACAAGACCTTGCGAGGCAAGTGAGTACATTGCACCCAGGCCAAGGCCGATCAGTGCAAACCGCAGAACTTCTTCCATCAGGTCCTTCTTCCATCAAATTCAGATTCAACAAAAGGCCGGAAGGGCATGAAGCTCCTTTCGATCCTCATTGATCGGGGTTGGACAGGGGGTCAACGCTCGACCTGCTGCACGATCCCACAGGCTACTTGATATTTCTACCAATCGTATGGTGGAAAGTCAACTATTGTTTCTACTCGATCACGCCGGGATTCTCTGGCTGGCGTCCCTCCGGAAACAAACAGTAATTCAAACAAACGCTTGACAGATTTATCTCGCCTTTGCGACACTTATCGAGAGCTCACAGACCCGTCGTTTCCGCGCAAGCGGTCGAAGCGCAACAGGGCAAATGTGATCATGACGCAGCGAGGCGTTGCTATGAAATGGAGAACACAAGGACTATGAAATCGCAGCTGGTTGAAAAAGGTGACTATGCCGTTGGAGTCGACGTCGGGGGGACCCATACCGACCTCGTCCTCTCGGGGCCCAATGGTCTCGTACGCAGTAAGTCGTTCACGACACATGGTGATTACAGTGTCGGCATCTTCAATGCGCTTGAGCTTGCAGCGAACCAGCTCGGCCAGGAACGCGATGAAGTTCTGGCCCAATGCCATGCGTTCATCAACGGTTCAACTATTGTCACCAACGCCATCACCGAGTTGCGTGGTGCCAAAGTAGGCGTGCTCATCACACGCGGATTCAAGGACACGTTTCGTCTGGCCAGCGGCGCCCGCCGCGTTGAATACGACGACCATCTCCAGACTCCCCCGCCGGACGTCGTTGCGCGGGACTGCATTGAAGAAATAAGTGAACGCGTGATGAGCAATGGCGAGATCGCCGTTCCCCTCGATGAAGTCGAAGTCCGTGCCGCCGTCCGTCGTCTTCGCGACAATGGTGTTGAAGCCATTGCAATTTGCTACCTGTGGTCGTTCAGCGACGGCACGAACGAGAAGCGAACCCGCGAGATTGTTCTCGAAGAGATCCCCGGAATTTTCATCACCCTCTCTTCTGAGGTTCACCCCGTCGTCGGCGAGTATCCGCGATTCATGACCGCGGTTTTCAACTGCCTGTCACACCGGGCAACGACACGATATGTCGAAGGCCTGCAGACACAGCTCGGCAATGCGGGTTTCACCGGCACCCTCACCTTCTTTCAGGGAATCGGTGGATCCGTCGGCGCCGAGGCCGTTCAGGCCAAGCCTGTCACCCTGATGCAATCCGGCCCGGCGGGCGGCGTGATGGGGGCCCGGCACGCTGCCGCCCGACTCGGACTGACGAATATCTTCGTCGGTGACATGGGTGGAACGAGTTTCGACACGGCGGTTCTCCCCAACCTCGAGCCGTCCATCGCCAAGCAGGCAACATTCGGACCGTTTCACACCGGAATCAACATGTTGGACATCGTCTCAGTCGGCGCCGGCGGCGGCAGCGTGGCATGGCTCGACGGACGAGGCGTTCCCCAGGTGGGCCCGCACAGCGCGGGTTCCGAGCCCGGCCCCGCCTGCTACGGACGCGGCGGAACAGAACCGACGGTTACCGATGCGAACGTCATCCTGGGGTTGATCGATCCAGGAAACTACCTCAATGGTCGCCACCAGCTCAGCGTTGCGGATGCGTCAGCAGCTGTGAAGAACCGAATTGGGGATCCGCTGGGCTGGGATGTCAAGCAAGCCGCAGCAGGCATCTATGACCTTGCCGTCATCGAAATGGCCAATGCACTGCGTGTGGTCAGCATCGAACGAGGCCATCACCCTCGTGATTTCACGTTCTTCTCGTACGGGGGAGGGCTCGGCTTGTTTGCCGTGGAAATCTGCCGCCGATTGGGCTGCCCGAGTATCGTCATCCCCGATAATTCCTCGGCGTTTTCCGCGTATGGCGTTCTGATCGCGGACTACGTGCGTCAGTACGAGCAAACAGTCAACTGGGATCTCAGCGACCCAAGCCAGGCCGATCGGATTAACGAAGCCATGGCGGTCATGCTCAGCCAGGCCAAGCACGACGCTGGTCTCGAGGGGATTGCTCCAGAGGATCTCTCGGTTGAACGAAGCGGTGATTTCCGTTTCCTCGGACAGACATATGAAGTCACCGTTCCTTTGCAGGACGTGGATTTCGTTCCAGCCGACGCTGCTCGCCTCGCGGAGGATTTCCCTCGCGTCTACGAGCGCAACTACGGCGAAGGAACGGCATGGAAGGGCTCACCTGTTGTTCTCATGACCCTCTCGACCCGGGTCATCCACCACCGCCCGAAGCCGACTGAGCGTCAGCAGGCGGTTGTCGTCGGAGCCCCCACGCCGCAGCCTGTCGGAGAACGCTCCGTCTTCCTGCCCAGCGAGCGACGCGACGCAGTGCTCCCCATCTACGCCGAAGCAGACCTCATCCCCGGCGCCGTGGTCAACGGCCCCTGCATCGTTGACGTCGGAGATACGACAATCTACGTACCCGAAGGCTCCGAATGTGGCCGTGACCAGTACTTCAATTTCACGCTCACCGCGTAAAGAACCAGAGAGAAGACAGTCATGAATTCTGCAAAGACGCAGGGAACCCTCGAATACGATCTAATCGATGTCGAGGTTCACCAGAAGTCGATTCGCAACATTGCCAACGAAATGGCCATCACCCTGATGCGGACATCGGGTTCCCCGGTCGTCACCGACGCCAAAGACTTCAGCACCTGCATCCTGGATGCAAACGGTGAGCAGCTCGCGTTCTCGGGATTCGTCTCGTTCCACGTCAGCACCGCTCTCCTGGGCGTTCAGGCCGTTATGCGTCGAGTCGACCCCGCCAACCTTCGGCCCGGTGACGCCTTCGCCTGCAACGACCCGCACACCTCCGGCGCCGTGCACCAGGGCGACGTGGGTATCGTTATGCCCTTCTTCTTCGAGGACAAGCTCGTGGCCTGGGGCTATGTGAACGAACACGTCCTCGACATCGGCGGTTCTGCCATTTCCGGTTTCGCGCTGGGTGCCGTGGACTCCTTCTCGGAATCCCTCGCGTTCCCCGGAACGCGAATTGCTCGTGATGGCGCCATCGATCCTGAATGGGAAGGTTTCATCGCTAATAACGTACGCATGGCGGGAACAGTCCTCAACGACATTCGCAGCATGATCGCCGCCAACAACGCCGGCCAACGCCGTCTCGAAGCGACATTGGCTGAAATCGGCCTTGACCGCTTCACAACGTTGAACGAAGAGAGCAAGCGGCTCTCTGAGATCGGCCTGCGTGCCATCATCAAGTCAATGCCGGACGGCACGTATGACAGCAGCGACTGGGTCGAATTCGACGCCCGCGGCATTGAAGAACTCCACGAGATTCACTGCCGCCTCATCGTGGAAGATGATGAGATAACACTGCAATTCCGCGGTGGACCTCAGACGGATTCATTCGTCAACGGTGTCGAACCGTCGGTTCTCGGCCAGTCCTGGACGACGATCTTGGCGCAGCTGGCCTATGACATCCCCATCAATGCCGGAATTTGGCGTCCGGTCCACTTCGATCTGGGACCCAAGGGTTCCATTGTCAACGCGGTGGCCCCGGCTCCCGTCACGATGTCACACATCCAGACGGGAATGCGCGTCAACAAGTTGCTCATCGATGTGTTCTCCCAGGCCTGCTCCTTCAGCAAGAATCCCGTCATCGGCGCTCGTGTTGCCGGACAGCCTGCCCAGAATCAAACCTATTTCACCGCCTTCGGCGTTGATCGCCGGACAGGGAACCCCACTGTTTCGTTCTCGATGTCCGTGGGTATGTCCTCGGGCGGAGCGGGACAAAGCGTTGGCGACGGCATGGAAATCTATGCCGCACAGGCGATGGCCGGGTGCGACATGCCCGACGTTGAGGCTGAAGAGATGAGCCAGCCCGGAATGATCCTCTGGCGCCGCGTGGAGCCCGACACCGGTGGTGCCGGAGTGTTCCGAGGTGGCAACGGCGTCAACACCTGTCTCGCCATCCTGCACTGCGACCGGATGAATGCCGGCGCCTACACGAACAGCGCCTATGTTCCTCCTCGTGGCGTTGCCGGCGGATTCGCCGGTTCGGCCGGCACGTGGAAGCTTCTTCGCGACACGAACATTCTTGATCTCCTGGAGACGGGAACCTACCCCACTGAAGAATCGCTTCAGGGACACTCCATCCCCGGCCCCACGCAATCCGCGTCGCTCACGCTCAACCGAGGTGACGTCTACACCGTTATCCACGGCGGCGGCGGCGGTGCCGGTGACCCGCTCCTGCGGGAAACGCACCGTGTGAGTGCGGACGTCTCCGACGGCTACGTCTCCGCTGGAGTCGCCCACGATGTCTATGGTGTCGAGCTCGCCGAAAATGGCAGCGTTGATGAGCTCGGAACCATGGCTCTTCGTGAGTCAATCCGTGAAGCGCGAATCGGCGGCAAAGTGAAGCGCCCGATCCTGAGCAACGCGACGGCCTTCGCGCCTCTGGGTATCGTCAATGAGCGCTGGGCCTGCAACATGTGCGGCGAGGACCTAGGCGCCAGTACGGGCAACTGGCGCACCCAGGCGGTGACGAAGGAACAAGAGATTTCCGGCCGTTTCGCGGAGCTCAAGTCGAACGTTCGCAAGCGTGTGCAGTTCGAAGAGGTTGTTCTTCGCGAAAACAGCTGCCCGGGCTGCGCAAGTTCGCTCGTGGTCGACGTCACCCTGGACGGGCACCCCTTGGTTCAGTCCAGTCGTCCCGGTATCTTCGAGCGGTTCCCCGCGGAAGCGTAAAGAACCACACACCACGCACTACAGCCCCGGACCTGAAGGTCCGGGGCTGTAGTGCGTTCGGCCCGCGCGGGGTGTCCGGTTCACGAGCGGAAGCCGGATCAGAACCGGCTTGCGACAACACCCCGATGGGCTGCCATGTTCGCGATCGCGGAGACACGCAGGCGCGCCAAACGACCGCGCCGAGCAGCGAAAGCAGCCAGAGCAGCGGTCGTTCGTCTAGAGAATGGCGAGTGCGTTTGCCGTTGAGCTCGCTCCCCCGGTCAGGGGAAGCGGTGCGGCGGAAAAGAGGAAGTTGTATGCGTTGAGCTCGAAACACCTGTCAGCGAGGGCATCCAGATCGAGGAGCTCTGCCAAGGCGAAGCCCAGCCCGGGGATCAGTCGCCGGTGAAGCGAGCCATTGCGAGGATCGCCAGGAGCGCTCTCCACAGCCGGGTTGTCCGATGCGACGGCAGCAACCTTGTTGTCCCAGAGGAATCGCGCCATTGCCTCGGTGGACGCTATTCCGGCAAACTGGTCCCCGACGCGGGAGACATCTCCGTCGGTGGAAGCTCGACGTCGATATTCACCCATCCACCCGGTGCGAACACAGAGGATATCTCCGGGCTGCAGATGCTGTCCTTGCCAGGCGATGATGTCGGCGATTTCAGACGCTTCAACGGCGTCCTCCACGAACGGGTCCCACGCGATATTCTGCGCGGCCCGATACCGAACGACGTCGACGAGCAATCCGCGGCCAACGATGCCGTGCTGGGCCCAGTGGTGCATTCCCAGTGTTGTTCGGGCTTCGTCGCCGTCGGTGATGCCACCGTAGAATCCGAATTCTCGGGCCCGGATGTGGGTTAGGCCGTCCCATTGTGATGCGGACTGAGGATTGAAATCGTTCAAGGTGTCTTCGAACGTGTTCTTCCCGGTCTCCGTCACGAGATGCCCCAGGCTGGGGCGGCCGAAGAGGGGCGGTGCGAAGTCGTCGAAGGGAACATTGAGAGAAATCGTCTCCCCCGTACGGACGGCATGGCTGGCCTCGAGCGTCGCCGCCGGGCTCAGAAACGCGAGCGTTCCCAACGAAACGGGAAGGACCCCCCACGAGTGCTTGATGCCGATGGTGCCGATTTCAGGGAGGTCATCGAATGCGGGAATCATGGGATCCGTTCTTGGCTAGAATTTCATTTCGCCGGAGTTGAAGTGAGCGATGGCGCCCTTGAGGCCACGTTCCTTGATCAGGTTCTGCAGGAGCTGAACCTCGGGCGTGAGATGGAGGAGCGCATCTGTTTCGGCGCCCATCCGCCCGATCGTGACGAGACCCTGAAGTTCGGAAACCCGATTAATGGCCTCCTTCTTGAGCTTCAGAATCGCCGTCGGCGTGCGAGCGATGGAGACCGCGAGCGCTCGCACGTGTTCATCCAAAGCATCCGCAGGGACCGCTTCCGTGGCCCAGCCCCATTCGACAGCCGTCACACCGCTGATGCGATGGCCGGCGTCGAAGCTCATGAGCTTTGCGCGCTTGGGACCGACGATGGTGGCCCACAACGGGGAGATGAACCCACCCCCGATGGGAACAGCCGGGGAAGCGGCGATGACGGCATCTTCAGCCACGATGGTGATGTCGGAGAACACACAGAGCTGCGTCGCTCCGGCCATGCAGAAGCCGTGAACGGAGGTAATGACAGGAAGCGGGTGGCGCCACACTTTCAGAAACAGATCGATGTTCGCGAGCTGACGGTCACGGTCTTCAACCGGGCTTCGCTCGTGCGCGTAGCCGATTTCATTAGAGTCCGAACCGACGTCGTAGCCCGCCGAAAATGCTCGGCCGCTGCCCCTGAGGACGATGACCCTGCTGTCTGACGTTGCCAGGAAATCCAACGCGTGGCCTAGTTCTTCCAAGAGCTGATCATTCAGGGCATTGAGCCGATCAGGCCGGTTGAACGTGATCCAGGCGACGTTGTCTTCCTCGAGGAGGGTGATGGCTTCGTAGTCTGCGGTCATGGCCTTACTTGCTTCCGATCAATTTGCTGAGGTGAACGCTGAAGTCAGGAGATGACACCGAGAAGGCTGTGGCCGTGCTCTTCTCTCCGACCAAGTCCACGATGTTCTCGACGATCCTGTTTGCACTCCGGCGAGGGTCCTTGCGCACAGGTCCCGCCGCGAGGGTCTTGTTCACCTCATCTTCGGAGTTCATGTAGCGAAGCAGCAGCTCCTCGTCCGAGATCCCGGCGGCAAAGCGCGAACGAATCTCCTTCAGGCTGGGCTCGGGGCGCTCCCACTGGGCAATTTGCTTGGCGCGCGCACTGGAGAGAACGCGGTCGCGCACGTTCTGGTTCACGGTGCCGTGGATGGGCCCATAGTGACCGAGAAGGTAGTGGATGACCTCGTCAGGAACCAGGCTGTAGGGGTCGCCCGTAACAATATTGAGCACCGCTTGTATTCCGACGAACTGGGAGAACGGAGTAGCCATGATCGGTTCGCCGAAATCCAAACGAACCTGAGGGATCGCGTTCAGGACCTCATTCAGCCGGTGAGCCATCCCATGCTTGCCGAGCTGGTTGATGAGCGTGCCCGTCATGCCACCGGGAAGCTGGTGATCGTAGATCCGGGGGTCGAACTCGGCAGGCACTCCAAGTAAGTGGTTTCCGGCCTTGGCTGCTCGAATGAAATTCTCGGCAACGGGCGCAAACATGTTCCGGTCGAGCGAATGGGTGTGGCCCATGTATTCGACGATGTCGACCATGCTCTCCGTCGACGGAAGAGATGCCCCATTGGCGAGAGGGCGTGACGCGGTGTGGATACGGTTAAAACCGCTCTCAATCCCCACCATGTAGTTGTGCTGGGCCATCCCGGCGTTGTTATGGCAGTGAAGCTCAAGAGGCATATCGCCAGCCGCCGCGCGGATTGCCGGTAACAGGGTCTTTGCGCGTTCCGGTTTCAGAATGCCGGGCGCATCCTCTACATAGATGGAACGCACTCCTGCCCACGATGCCATTTCCTTTGCTTGGGCGGCGAAGAACGCGTCGTCGTGAATCGAGGTCAAGCCGTACATGATCGACGGGAGCGCCTCCCCGCCAGCCGCGGCAATCACATCGACCAAGCGCTTCATCACCGGGAGGTCGAAGGCACAGTCGTAAATCCAAAAATTCTCAACGCCGTGCTTGATCAGCGTTTGGACCCACAGGTCGATGATCGATTCAGGGGCGCGGGCGAATCCCATCACGCTGTGGGTGCGCATTCCGCAGCGCGTTTTGTTGCCCGGCAGGCCCTTGACGAGGAAGTCCATCGTGTCCCATGGATCGTCGTTGAACTCCCGAACGAGGACGGTGAAGACACCTGGGCCCGTCAGATCAATGGTCTCGAATCCCGTCTTGGCCAGGTACGGCAGGGCATCTGCGGCATCGTAGGCACGCATCCGCAATCCCCAGAGGCTCTGAGTTCCATCGCGCAGGGTCTGGTCTACAAATTCGACATTCATGCTATTTCCTTCGAAGCGTCGGGGCATGCACACATAGTGAGCGGTGACAAGGGAACGTGCTTAGGCTGCGGGCCGGGCCGGAAGAAATGATTCTTCGAGCCATTTGGTGGTGATGGGTTGGGTGCGGAAAGTCTCGTTACGCATAATGTCGAGCTGAAGGTCGATTGTCGTGTCGACGCCGCGAACGGTCGCTTTGGCCAGCGCGCGGGCCATCAGGTCTACTGCCTGCTGTCGGTCGGTCGCATGAACGATTATCTTCGCGATCAGCGAGTCATAGTAAGGGGGTACGTGAGCTCCGTTGTGTGCGTAGGTATCCACGCGAATGCCCGTGCCCTGAGGCATCGTCCACTCCTCGATCAGGCCGGGGTTGGGCAGAAAATTATTGCGAGAATTCTCGGCGTTAATCCGGCACTCGATGGCATGCCCTGTAATAGAAACATCCTCTTGCGAAAACGACAGGGGCAAGCCTTGGGCGATACGAATCTGTTCGCGCACGATGTCGATTCCCGATACTGCCTCAGTGACGGGATGCTCAACCTGAACTCGGGCATTCACCTCCAGAAAGACGAAGGCGTTTCTTTCTACGTCAACCAGGAACTCGGCTGTTGCTGCCCCGACATAGTTGAGGGCTGTCGCCAGGTCAACTGCAGCCTGCCTGATCCGGATGATGAGGTCATCCGGAAGACCGACACTGGGTGCCTCCTCGATGATCTTCTGGTATCGACGCTGCGCTGAGCAGTCACGTTCGCCGAGGTGGCAGACGGTCCCCTGGGAGTCGGCGAGGATCTGAATCTCAATGTGTCGAGCCTTCTCGATGTAGGGCTCGAGATAGAGGGTTCCGTCACCGAAGGCACGCAGTGCCTCGGTGCTCGACCGGACAAAACCCTGGCTGAGGTCATCGGGATTCCTCACGACCGTCATTCCACGTCCACCACCGCCGGCCGACGCTTTGAGCAGGAGAGGGTATGCGTTCAAGTGCTCGGCCGTCCGGATCGCGTCTTCGACGCTGGTCAGCCCCGGAGATCCCTTGCCCGTGGGAATACCAATGGACTCCGCCACCGCGCGTGCCTGAAGCTTGTCGCCCGCGCGACGCATGACCTCAGCCGGAGGCCCGATGAACGTGATCCCGTTTTCTTCACAGGCGTCAACAAGAGTCGGCCGCTCGGAAAGAAACCCATAGCCAGGGTGGAGTGCATCGCAGTTCGCGTGACGCGCCGCTGCCACGACCCGTTCAACGGAGAGGTAGCTTTCCCCCGCTGCTGCCGGCCCGATGACGACGATTCGATCTGCGAGTTTGGCCCCGAGCGAATCAACGTCGGCGGCCGAGACGGCGAGGACACTCTCGATATTTTCGTCGAAGCAAGCCTTGATGATACGAACGGCGATTTCACCGCGATTGGCAATCAGAATGCTGCGCACGGGGTCAGTTCGCGGTGACGTCAACGCTGAACAGGGGTGTTCCATATTCAACGGTCGCCCCGTTTTCGGCATGCACAGCCGTCACGATCCCGGTAACCGTGGAGGCAACGTTGTTCATCAGCTTCATGATTTCAACGATGCACACCGTGTCCCCGACCTCAACGCGCTGACCGACCTCAATGAAGGGAGTGGCGCCGGGTTCGGGGGAACGCCACAGAACCCCAATGCTGGGTGCCGTGATGGCGAAGTCCGTGGCATTGGCCGGAGCGTGTGCCGTTGCTGCCGGCGAGGACGGAATCGGAGCGGAAACCGCCACTGCGGGGGCCGCAACAGGGGCGACGACCGGCTCCGCGACCGGTGCAGGAGTCGTCATCGCGGTTGATCCGCCGGGAAGGTGGGCGCCGTTACGAGCAACGGAAATCTTTACGTCGCCGACGCTCACGACGGCCTCATCCCAGTCCGATTCGTGCAGGGCTGCGACGATGCTATTGATATCAGCGGACGAAAGACTCACTGTGGGCTCCTTTGCCATTCTCGGTCTGCCGGATTAAGACCGACGTGCTTGAATCAAACAATCGGTTGGCAGTTTTAGTATATGGTCACCAGAACAAGGCGGTCAAGCATTGTTGTCTATACGAAGTTCGACATACTGATTCTGGTTTATCGAACAGACGTATGGTTGACTAGCTCAAGACCCAGCCAAGAACACGAAGTGAAGGTGTCCGGTGATTGACAAAGAAGTCCACGACGCGGGAGAAGCCGTTTCGGGAATCGAAAACGGCGCCACGATCATGATCGGCGGGTTCGGCCCTCCCGGCCAGCCCATCGCGCTGATAGAGGCACTCCTGAACCGCGGGGTCAGCGACCTCGTGGTCATCAACAACAATGCCGGGGCGGGCGGGGACGCCATCTCCCGACTTTTTGGAGCCGGCCGCGTTCGCAAAGTGATCTGCTCCTTCCCCAAAGCAATCGGTTCCACTGTTTTCGATGAACTTTTTCTCGCCGGCAAGATTGAGCTCGAGCTCGTCCCTCAAGGCAACCTCGCCGAACGCATCCGTGCTGCGGGTGCCGGAATCGGAGGTTTCTTCACCAAGACCGGTTATGGCACAGAGCTGGCCGCGGACAAGGAAGTGCGCCTCATCGACGGGGAACACTACGTGTTCGAGACACCCCTGCATGCAGACTTCGCCCTAATCCGGGCATCCCGTGCGGATCGCTGGGGCAACCTCGTCTACCGCAAGACGGCGAGAAATTTTGGCCCCGTGATGGCTGCCGCAGCCAAGGTAACCATTGCCGAAGTCGATCACGTGGTGGCACTCGGCGAACTGGATCCCGAGATCATCGTGACCCCCGGAATCTATGTGGACCGTTTCATAAGCACGGGCTACGCCCCGACCAACCCGAAAGTGACATCATGAGGCTTTCGCGCCACCAAATTGCGGCACGAGTGGCGAAAGACATCCCCGACGGCGCCTATGTGAACCTCGGTATCGGCGTACCGACACTCGTGGCGGATTATCTACCCGAGGACAGGGAGATCATTCTCCACACAGAGAACGGGATGCTGGGAATGGGAGGCGCCGCGCTCCCCGGACAAGAAGATGCGGACCTGACCAACGCGGGAAAGGTCTACGTCACCGAAGAGATCGGCGCGTCGTATTTCCATCATGCCGATTCCTTCGCGATGATGCGTGGAGGACACATCGACTTCTGCGTCATGGGTGCCTATCAAGTGTCGGCGCGGGGCGACCTTGCCAACTGGCGCACGAACTCGACCACGTCCATTCCCGGCGTTGGCGGGGCGATGGACCTGGCAGCGGGAGCGAAACACGTCTACGTCGTGATGGACCTCTTTTCTAAGACCGGCGAGAGCAAACTCGTGCAGAACTGCAGCTACCCGCTCACCGGCGCCGAGTGCGTGGAACGGATATACACGGACGTGGCCGTGTTCGACGTCATTCCTGCCGGCGTTCGGATTCTCGAAATCTTCGATGATCTGGATGCGGGTCAGCTCTCGACGCTGGTGGGATTCACCCTCATCGACGCGACAACGTCCGCAACCGTAAGGAACTGACATGTCAACGAACTTCGACATAGCCCGTGCCTACTGGGATGCCGAAATCACGCGAGATCTCGATGCCATAATGGCCTTCTACCGAGACGATGCAACTTTTGTGACACCGGGTTGGAACCTCCAGGGTCACGACGCCATTCGTGGCTTCTATGCAAACGCGAGCGACCTCTATCCGGGCCTTGAGGTCGCTATCGTGCACGAAACCACATCGGGTGCCGAGTCCGCATTTGAGTGGCAGTCCGTCCTCATCACGTCGGCAGGCATCAGATACCCGCTTCGGGGCATCAACTGCATGACGGTGATCGGCGGCAAGTTCGCCGCCGTCCGGTCGTTCTATGACACGGCGGAACTCACCTCCGCCTGAGCCGGGTTACGTCAGGCGAACGCGCCGCCCTGGCCAGAGTGAGGCAGCCCCTCATCCGGCGGCCGACCGCTAATCGTGCGCGGCCGGTTGGGCTTCCAGCCCGTTGAACGTCAGCTCGACAAGGGCGGAAACGAGCTGTTCGTCCGAGAAGCTCCCCGCACTTCGCGATGGCCAGAAACGAACGTTGTTCATCGCGCCGATCACAAAGCGGGTCAGCAGCCTCGCATCCAGCTGACTGCGAATCTGTCCGCTTTCCTGCGCCGCGGTGATCAGATCACGCACATGCCGTTCAAACTGCAGGCCGCGGTCTTTCGTCAGCGCCTTCCGCTCCCCCGTGAGGTTCCGCGACTCCGTGAAGAAGATGTTGGCGCGTTCAACGTTGGCCAGATACCACACGCTCTGTCGCGTCACGTATTCCAGCAACTCGTCGATCGGATCCAGGCCCAAAGCGGCAACCGCGTCGGCGATGACCATTGACTCCGAGTGCGATTCGTCGAGGATGCGAAACAGGAGCTCTTCTTTGGAGGAGAAATAGTGGTAGAGACTGCCCTTGAGCACACCGACGCGATCGGCGACCTCTTGAATTGAGGTGCCGGAATACCCTTTTTCCGACATGACGGAAATAGCTGCAGCGATGACGTTCCCGTCTCTGTTCCGCCCCTCCGCGGAGGGGCGTTCAGATGGTTTCTTTTTCATGATTACCCATTTCTCAGCCAGGGCTGACTGCGCCGCGATACCTCTAGTCCTTAGAAAGACATACTACCGATTGTTTGGTGTTTAGTCGGTATCTCGAACTTGTTTTTCCATACGATGACAACCAAATGATTGTTTGATAATATGATCCGTGCACCGCGTATCGATCGGGTGAATTGAAACTAACTCAAGGATGAGGCATCACCACATGACAGTCGTCTCAATGCTCGTACGCTCCAGTGTGGCGATCATTACCTTGGACAGTCCCCCCATGAACATGGGCAACAGCCTGTTGCGGCGACACCTGCTCGCAGCGCTGGAACTCGTCGCGACCATGTCCGATGTCCGTGCGGTCGTCCTGGCCAGCGGGCGCGCACATTTTTATGCAGGTTCTGACATCAAGGAATTCGAGAACGCTATAGAGGCACCCCAACTCCCGACCGTCATCGCAGCGCTGGAAGCACTCCCCTGCCCTGTAGTTGCAGCACTCACGGGTTTCGTTCTCGGCGGCGGCCTGGAGGTCGCTCTGGGATGCGACGCCAGAATCTCCGACTCCACGGCGGTGCTGGGCCTCCCAGAGGTGACCCTGGGAATTCTCCCCGGCGCCGGCGGCACCGTCAGGCTCCCTCGCCTTGTGGGAGTCGCGGCGGCGATTGACCTCATCTCATCCGGGCGTCACATCACGGCCAGAGAGGCACTCGGCATGGGGCTGGTCGACAGCATCGTCTCCGCAGAGGCCCTCCTTGATTCAGCAATTTTCGCCGCACGGACCATGGCCTCCAAACGACGGACCCTCGATCTGATCCCTCCCGTTGACCCGCCCGATCTCATTGAGCGTGCCGTTGAAAGAGCCTCCGGCCGGGGCCGCGCTCGCCCCAATATCACCCGGGCGGTCGAACTCACTATTGGCTCGCTCACCCGCGACTCAGCCGAGGCTTTGGCCCTCGAGCGTCAAGCGTTTAACGAGCTGCGATCCGGCACCGAAGCGATCAACCTCCGGTATCTATTCTTCGCCACGAGAGCCGCCGCAAAAGGCCTCCGCACAACTGCGACCGCCGCACAACTGTCACATATCGGAATCGCCGGCGCGGGAACAATGGGCTCCTCGATCGCTCAGGTATGCCGAACGGCGGGCTTCGCGGTCACGCTCTTCGACTCCAACCCAGAGGTACTCGACCGCGCAATGACATCGCTGGCACAGGACCACAGCGACGTAAAAAACAACGGCACCATCACCATGACGTTGAATGTCCAGGATCTGGCCACCGCTGACCTAATCATCGATGCCGTTTTTGAAGACATGCAGGTGAAGAAGGACCTTCTGGGGCTTCTTGAAACCGTTGTTTCGTCCACCGTGGTTCTGGCCAGCAATACGTCGTATCTGAATTTGGATGAAATCTCCCAGAGCCTTCGCTATCCGGAGCGCCTGGCCGGTTTTCATTTCTTCAACCCCGCAGAGAAGAATCCACTCGTCGAAGTCATCCGAACACGCTTCACAAACGACGCCACCGCGTCCACCCTGGCGGATCTTATTCGCAAGCTAGGGAAAACCGGCGTTCCGGCGCGGGTCGGTGAAGGCTTCATCGGTAACCGCATTTACACGGACTACCGAGCGCAGGCAGAATTCCTTGTCGAAGAGGGCGCCACACCTCAGGACGTCGACGCTGCCATGGTGGATCTCGGCCTCCCCATCGGCGTTTTCGCCGTGTCGGATATGTCCGGCCTCGACATCGCCTGGGCGCGAAGAAAACGTCTGAGTAGCTCTCGAAATCCGCTCGAACGTTACGTGACCATCGCCGATTCTCTCTGCGAACAAGGCCATCTGGGCACCAAGACGGGCGAGGGCTGGTACGCCTATCCCGATGGAGCGAAACGGGGAATACCCAGTGAAAACACCGCGAAGGTCATCGCGGAAAGCCGAGCCGCCCAGTGCATCACGCCTCGCCTTTTCACATCGGCCGAGATCCAGCAGCGCATCATCTCCTCCATGCTGGTCGGAGCCGCAGAAGTTCTCGCGAGCGGCGTTGCTCAGCGCGCCAGCGACATCGACGTGGTGATGACAGCAGGTTTCGCATTTCCCAAAGCGCTGGGCGGCCCCATCCGCTTCGCCGCCGCGCAGTCCCCCACCTGGCTGATGGAGGGGCTCGCAGCGTCCTACCAGTCCTGCCCGTTGATCTTCGCCTTGGCCCGGCCTGCGACCACGGGCGTCATGCCCCCAGAAGTTGTCGCCCTGCTGGCCGCAGTGGGCTCTCCCCTCAGCTGACGGCGTTCTCCACTTCCCTGCCTCGGCGCAGATCCAATTTGCGAATCTTGCCGGTGGGAGTCTTCGGCATCACATCGATGACGAAGACATCCTCCGGCACCTTGAACGGTGCAAGCCGGGCCGCCGCCCACGTCAGGAGTTTCGCGCCGGAGACGTTCTCCCCGCGACGCAGCACGACGTACACAACAGGGACTTCGCCGAAGTCGGCATCAGCGCGGGCGACTGCTGCGGCCTCACTCACGGCTGGATGGGACGACAGGACGCGTTCGATCTCACCGGGGTAGATGTTCTGTCCACCGCGAATGATCAACTCCCGCTTTCGGTCGACGATGTGCAATCGTCTTTTCTCATCGAAGAGACCGATATCCCCCGTGAGCAACCATCCATCTTCGACGGGGCGCGGCTCAGCAGTCCCCACATAGTCGCTGAACACGGCTCGACCCCAAACCAGAACTTCGCCGCGGGCGTCTTCACCGGATGGGTCCCGGATCGTGACCCGCACGCCCGGTACGACTGCGCCCGCTGAGAGATAGTCCCCGGTGTTGTTCTCTTTCGTGCCCACGTGGTTCGTACTGACGATCGCGGTGGCCTCCGTCAATCCATAGCCGAAGTAAATATGGGCTCTGGGAAACACCGACCATGCATCGGCTGAGATTTGAGACGGCGACGCAGCGGCGCCGATACCCACCCGCACGTCACCGTCAAAGCGCACGCCGGCTTGATGCAGGCGCGTCACCATGGTGGGGACGAGAGGGATGAATGTGGGCAGGAATTCATTCATTACTTCTTGCAGACGCTCGGGTGAAAAGCGACGAACCAAGCGCAGCGTGGCACCGGTCATCGCCATCATATTAATGCCCTGGTTCAGCGCGTAGGTGTTGAAGACCGGAAGGGTGAGCAGAATGCGATCTTCCTTGCCGATGCCTATCCAACGATAGGTCGCGTCATAGTTGGAGCTGAGGTTTCCCATGGATAGGAGCACGCCCTTGGGACGGCCGGTCGACCCCGATGTCTGCAGGAGGCAGGCGCCAGCGTCAGGGTGAAGAACGGCAGGGGTGGGGATCACGGCGCCCGGCGGCGGCACATCGAACTCCCCCGCGACGACGATGTTTGTTGCGCCGTCAGGAAGCTCTAACGGCGTATCGCTCACGACGATCGTCAGACCGACGAGTGTCACGACTTCGACAACTTCCGGCTCCGTCAACGCCCGATTGAGGGGCATCACGATTCCACCAAGATAGAAAACCGCGTGTTGATAGACGATGAAGTTCGGCGTGCTGTCGATGAACAGGCCCACGCGCGTCCCGATGCCGACAGCGCTCATGAGGCTGGCCGCGACCTGTTGGATCGCGAGGCTGACTTCGCGGTAGCTGTAGGAACGTTCATCGGTGACCAGGCATGCCTTGTCCGGTTGTGAGAAAGCCCAGTCGAGAATCGGCAGAGCCCGGTTCATGCGCGTGCCACCTTCGAGAGCCCAGGTTCGACGGGCCATCCGTCGAACTTACACATAGAAGTCAGGAGTGTTGAAGTACGGGACGGGAACCCCGAAGTCCTCTTCCAGTTCTTTGAGATAGGTGTTGACAGCCTCTATATCGACATGATTCGCGTTGCGCCGCACATCCAGGAACGTACCGTCGTGCTTGAAGCTGGGCCGATATGACGCCCGTAATTCCTTGAGACGAGCTCCATTTTCGCCAGACAATAGTGCCTTCGCGTCTGCTGCCGCAAGCTGAACGAGCTGATCGAAGACCGGGTAGGTGTTGCCCGCGAAGTGCAGCACTCCCGCGCCGTACAGTCCCTCCACGTTGTCGACGAGTGCCCCGAGCAGGAACTTCGGCTGCCCCTCTTCATACTCGAGCATTCCTTCGGGCAGCCAGGGAATGCTGTTGTCGTACCCCGTTGAAAAGACGATGACGTCGATCGCTTCGAAGCTGCCGTCCTCGAATATCACCCCGGTTGGAGTGATCTCCTGAATATTAGGGCGATAGGAGAGCAAGCCGTGCGCCAGAGCGTGCAGTACCTGGAAGTTGGTGATGGGGTGCGTCGCGCCCAATGGGTGATCCGGCGCGGGCAGACCGTAGTTTGTGACGTCACCCACGACAGCGTCCAGGACTTTCTGAATGATTCCCGCTGAATCCAGCCCGACAAGTTCCGCGGGCAGTTTCTCATCGGGGATGTTTCCCTGCAAGAGGTCTCCCACCGGGACGCCGTAGGCGAGCTTGGGGAGGAACCAATATCCCCGACGGGTCGAGAGAACAGCTTTCTCCGCCATGAACGCCGCGTCCGCTGCGATGTCAACGCCGCTATTGCCGGCGCCGACCACCAGCACTTTCTTGCCTCGGAAGACATCGATGTCGTCGTACTCCGAACTGTGCATGATGGTGCCGGTGAACCGTTCGGACCCGGAGAACTTGGGAATGACCGGAACCCACTGACCTCCCGTTGCGCTAACGACGCCTCGGTAGTTTCGAGTCTCACCGGAGCCCAGCGTGACCGACCAGTATCGGCCGACGTCGGTGTCCACTGGCACGGCACTGACAACGTCTGAATCGGTCCGGATAAACGCGGTCAGACCGAATGTATCGGCAAAGCCCCGAACATAGTCACGTATCTGGTGCCACTTGGGATACAAGGGGTAGGTGGCGGGCATGGGGTAGCCGATGAATCCCCCGTAGTCTCGACTAGAGATGAAATGACAGCTCTCGTAGACAGGAGATCCGGGGTTGCTTTTGTCCCAGATTCCGCCGACACGGCTGTGGCGCTCGAGGATTTCAATCTTGAGCCCATAGTTGAGGAATGCGCGGGCGGTGACGAGGCCGGCAGGGCCCGCTCCGACGATCGCAAAGGTGTCAGGCAGTTCGAACGTCATGAGTTTCTCCTCATAGCTGGGGCCCACCACGAAGAGAAGTTATTATGCTCTCACCATTGAGATGTACCAATCGTTTGTATGATTCATATCCTGATGCAGATATTTCAACCTGTCAATCATCTTCTTCCTTAAAACCATTGCGCGAGTCGTTTGAGCTCCTCGTCGGCTTCCGTCGCCCGCCCGGCCAGGATGGGGAAAACATGCTGCATGCCGGCAACCTGGCTGAGCGTTGAATCAACCCCGGCAGCGAGTGCACGTTCATGGAGTCGGCGGGCGTCGTCAAGCAGCGCCTCTCCCAAACCCACGTTGATATAGAGACGGGGGAAACCTGCGAAGTCAGCGTAAAGAGGATTGGCCAACGGATCGTCCGCCGGTGTGATGCCGCCCAGGAACATAGCGACGAGCTCAGGACCCGATGGCCTAGGAACGAGATAGTCCGTCTCACCGCTCGTCCACAGCGACGGGCTCATCAACTCGACATCAACCCACGGAGAGAAGCAGATGATATGCCGCGGACCCGGAATGCCGCGGTCCCTCAGATTGAGCGCAGTCGAAACAGCCACACTGGAGCCTGCCGAGTCACCGCCCAAGGTCAAGTTCTCTGACAGAAAGCCCCTGTCGAGGAGCTCGCAATACGCTGTGGTGAAGTCTTCCATCTGCGCCGGAAACGGGTGCTCGGGGGCTAGCCGATAGTCGAGAAGGAGAACAGTCACGTTCAGTTCTTTCGCGACATGACCGCCAAGCTTACGATGGCTGGCTGCTGAGCCCGCGATGAAGCCACCGCCATGCGCCCAGAGGACCACTTTTCGGAGATCCGCTCCGGCCGGAACTGCCCACACACAGTCGACGCCGCCAACGGTTTCGCTTCGAAAGCAAACATCTTCCGGTTCCATGGTCGGCCGCTGCCACTCTTCAAAAAGTTCCCGAACGGCAGAAAGCGACAACGCCGGTTCGACAGCCATGCGCACGGACCAATCTTTATAGAGATTCGCAAGAAAATGCAGTCCATCGTCCGCTGCCATGTTGTCCTCATATAGCTCATTGTCCGGAGGTGATAAATCAATCGTTTGTTTTACACTAGGCCCCTGCATCCCCACAATGGAAGATGTCGCGGCAGACAAGACTGAACCGAGAAAATCAGAGAACCGCGCGCAAATCCGTCGCTGCCCAAATCACCGTCACCATGCTGCTCCCCAACTTTCAACCTGCGCGAGATCGTGGCCACCATCCGCGACAAAATCAAAATCGACGCAAAAAACGGGTCGGAGGGTCACGCACCGACCGTAAAAATGCGTCGCCGTTGCCTTAACGGGCGCGACACGCGGCCCGGTACTTTGAGTCGACAACTCGGCCGTCGTCACCAAACTCAACCAATGGCGGCACGCACGCCTGAAATCAAATGCGGGGGTCAAACCAACCATCCCGTTACGAGCCGTCCTCGTTCACTTGCTCCTGCACGTTCAACTGGGCGACGGCATCAACTATCACCGCATCACAGAAACCCTCGATGTTCACTTCCGCGCCGAAGAGTTCGCCCTGCTCGGCATACAAAACCACGCCGGTGACCACGACGCGTGGTACCCACGCCTGTGGCGCTCAGCGAATCGCACGATGGCCCGTGTTGTCCGTACCCCGGTCCCCGAAACAAGCGGCTGAAGCCGAAGACCTACGCAAAGTTGCTCGCGAAGCAATCAACGCCAAGGGCCATACGAAAGTCTGAACGCAATCTTGAGCGTCTGGACTGGCTGTGCGAACAACTCCTACACACCAATGTGCGAATGCTTCCGGCCGATGCGACCCTGATTTCGGGAACCGGGCGACCCAACCCCACAGGGCTTATCTGGAAAACCGCGATGCCTACCGTATGAAGCCCAAAGGCCAGCCCAACAAGGACGGTTCTCAATGATTCCTTTACCCGTTCCCGGCACGTACATGGCTATCGACCGTGCCAGTAGCAAAAGAGTCGCCAAACCGACTACACGCTGTCAGCGTCACAATCCCTCTCGACGCCGGAGCACCCGCCGAACGAAACCAAGACCCCAGGCTCGCCGTCAAGCACCTGCAAAAATTTCCCTACAAGTCGCCGGAGCACCGGGAGCACTTCGGCATGCGCAGCCTGGTTGGATCTGCCAACAAAACGATCAAGGCAAAGAACTTCGAAGACCTAGCCAACGTCAGCAAACGCTCAGGCCTCGACTCCAGCACGACTCCCACTGCACGCCGAAACCTTTATCCTGCCCACCGCAGGTATTTTTGCGTTTAACGCGCAGCCGCCGCAGAAGCTCCAGACCGGCCCGATCACATCGTTAAATACCGAAGGCCGGCCGAGTATTTCTACTCAACCGGCCTATTCGCTTGGATTCCATGAAAATGATTTCTCGATTTCCTGAAACATCCGCAGTGCGCGAGAGGGGACTTGAACCCCTACGTCCTTTCGAACACTGGCACCTGAAGCCAGCGCGTCTGCCAATTCCGCCACTCGCGCGAACTTAGGAATGCTAACACTGTGAGGGGGGTCAGCGCCATTCGACGGCGCGCCGCGCGCGCCGCGCGGGCCGTGGGGGCCAGATCGGGCGTGATCACGCCCGATATCGGTGGCCGCTACGGTAATTACCGGAGCAAGCACTCACATCGGGCGCACTCCCAACGGATGCCGCCGCTCGACTGCACCTACAAGATCCGCCCGCCCAGCCCCCACCGCATCCGCACGCCCGCGCGCACCGCATCCGCTCCAAAAAAGTCCAAAGGAATGCCCATAATGGGCCACGAATTCGGTCCAGGACCCTCCGCAGGTAGTATGACTGTTCGTGCCGTTTGCGCCTCAAAGGCGGGTTGTCACCCGAGACAAGTAACATGCTCATAGCCAAACGGACCGGATCGGGAGACCTGTGGGCATACTGGATAACTTTGAAAAGGGATTGGAGCGCGCCGTCAACGGAGCGTTCGCCAAGACCTTTCGATCGGGCTTGCAGCCGGTGGAAATTACCTCCGCGCTGCGTCGTGAGCTCGACACCAAAGCCGCGGTTGTCGCGCGGGATCGCATTCTCGCGCCCAATCGGTTCACCGTGCGCATGTCCCACACCGATTACGCGCGCATGAGCGCGCTCGGCGTGACCCTTATCGATGAGCTCACCGCCCTGCTGCAAAAACACGGCACCGAGCAGCGCTACCAGTTCACCGGCGGCATTGTTATCACCCTGCAAGACGACGGCAGCCTCAGCGAGGGTCTGGTGCAGATCGACTCCAGCACGGTAGCGACCAGTGTCGCCTGGACGCCGGTGCTCGACATCAACGGTACCCGGCATCCGCTGGTCAAGGCCCGCACCGTGATCGGTCGCGGCTCCGACGCCGACATCACCATCGACGACACCGGCACCTCACGCCGTCACGTGGAGATTATCTGGGACGGCGCCCGAGCCCAGGTGCGCGACCTCGGCTCCACCAACGGTTCCCAGCTCAACGGTGCCACGGTCAGCCAGGCCATCCTCGAACCCGATTCGATCGTCACCATCGGCCGCACCCGCATCGTCTTCCGCGTGCTCGCGCAGGCCTCCAACGAGACTCCGCGCGCGGCCGCACCGACCGACCCCGCCACCGAACGCCACGACATGGGCGGATTCTGGGGGCCGAACGCATGAACGTGAGCGAACTGACCCTGCTGGTGCTGCGCATCGGCTTCCTTCTCCTGCTCTGGATGTTCATCTTCGGCATCGTCTACGCGCTGCGCAGCGACCTGTTCGGCCAGCGCGTACGCCGCCTGAAAACGGATGCCGCCGCACCGACCTCCGCCGCAGCCTTCCCCGCCGCTGCCGCTGCCGCTCCCGTTGCAGCCCCCGCACCAACCCCAGCACCGGCCCCGATCGCGCGGGCCAGCCCGGCCGCCGACGGTGCACTCGCCACCGCCCAGAACACCACGCGCCTCGTCATCACGAGCGGCCCGAAGTCCGGCACCGAGTTTCCGCTCAGCACCGAAACCATCACGATCGGCCGCTCGGCCGACTCGAGCCTGGTCATCCGCGATGATTACACCTCAACCCACCATGCCCGACTCATGCTCTGGAATGACGAGTGGATGCTGCAAGACCTCGATTCCACCAATGGCACCTTCCTGGCCGGCACCCGCGTCACCGTGCCGACTAAAATTCCCCTGAACGCCACCGTGAAGATCGGCGCCACCAGCTTCGAGCTTCGGCGGTAAGTCATGGCGACGGTAAGTCACAGCGCAGCCACGTCCCACGTCGGCAAGGTTCGCTCCAATAACCAGGACTCCGGTTACGCCGGACGCACCCTGTTCGTGGTCGCCGACGGCATGGGCGGCCACGCCGGCGGAGACGTCGCGTCGTCGATCGCCACGAAACGCATCATCGAGGCCGACAAGCCCTATGCGAGTGCCCAAGACGCCGAATTCGCCCTGCAGGCCGCCCTGATCGGCGCCAACGCCCAGCTGGCCGAAACCGTGTTCGAGCATGCCGAACTCACCGGCATGGGCACGACCGTCAGCGCCATCGTGGTGCTCGAGAACGAGGTCGCGATCGCCCACATCGGCGACTCGCGCATCTATCTGCTGCGCGACAACGAACTCTCCCAGATCACCATCGACCATACCTTCGTGCAGCGGCTGGTTGACAGCGGTCGCATCACCGAGGCCGAAGCCATGGTGCATCCACGCCGCTCCGTGCTCATGCGTGTGCTCGGTGACGTCGAGGCGAGTCCCGAAATCGACACGTCGATCCTGGCCACGATCGACGGCGACCGCTGGCTGCTGTGCTCCGATGGTCTCACCGGTGTCGTCTCGCACACCGGCATAGCCTCCGCCCTGGCCAGTGGCGCCAACGCGCAGGATGTCGCCGACCTGCTCGTGAAGGAAAGCCTCGACGGCGGCGCCCCAGACAACGTCACCGTCGTCATCGTTGACATTGGCGCGGGCGACGGCAGCACGCGCACAGACAGTCCCGTCGTTGTCGGGTCGGCGGCCAATCCGCTCGCCTTCGGTGAGGAACCCGGCCGCAACCGCGCGCTGCGCATCCCGGCCCTGCGGCTGCACCCGGTACGCGAGACGCACTTCGAGCCCGATTCCCAGGACTACCTCTCCGAACTGATCGAAGAGGATGCCCGCCGCGCGCGCCGCCGCAAGGCCACCTGGCTGTTCGGCGTTATTCTGCTCGTACTCGCGATCGTCGGCACCAGCATCCTGAGCTACCAGTGGACCCAAACCCGCTATTTCGTCGGCTCCGAGGGTTCGACCGTCGCGATCTACCAGGGCGTGCAGCAGGATATCGGCCCGCTCAAGCTGTCCAGTGTGTACGAGGCCACCGACATCAACCTGTCCGATTTGCGCGTCTACGACCGCCAGCAGGTCGAGCAGACCATCAGTGCCGGCTCCCTCGCGGATGCGCAGGCCATCGTCGAACGGCTGAAGGGTGCGGTCGTTGAGTAAAGCATCCGCTCTGCAAGCGCGTCAGGGAACCGAGCCGGTGCGTCGTCTGCACCTGCCGCAGAAACTGCGCAACCTCGAACTGTTCCTGCTGCTGATCGCCTGCTTCATCAACGCGAGCGCGGTCGTGCTCGTGCAGCTTGGCGCTCTCGGCGATCTCGACCCGACCCTGGTGCTGCTCGGAACCGGCCTGTCGGTTCTGGTCATCAGCCTGCACGTGGTGCTGCGATTTGTCGCTCGCGACGCCGATCCCTTCATTTTGCCGATCGCCACGGTGCTCAATGGCATCGGCATCGCCATGATCTACCGCATCGACATCGCCGACCAGGACAGCGGCTGGGCGAGCGCCGCAGTGCGCCAGACGGTGTGGAGCGCCCTGGCCATTTTCAGCGCGATCGTCGTGCTGCTCGTGATCCGCAATCACAGGGTGCTGTTTCGTTACACCTACATTTTCGGTCTCGTCGGTGTGGTGTTGCTCTTTCTGCCGCTCGTGCCCGGCCTGGGTAAAGAAATCAGCGGCGCTCGGGTCTGGATCGGCTTTGGCAGTTTCGGCACGTTCCAGCCCGGTGAGATCGCAAAGATCGCCCTCGCCGTGTTCTTTGCCGGCTACCTCGTGCGCAACCGCGACAGTCTCTCCATGGTCGGTAAGAAGTTTCTGGGCGCGCGCTTTCCGCGCTTGCGCGACCTCGGTCCGATTCTCGTGGTGTGGGCCCTGTCGATGTCGGTCATCATCTTCCAGCGCGACCTCGGAACCGCCCTGCTCTACTTCGGTCTGTTCCTCGTCATGCTCTACCTCGCGACCGGGCGGGCGAGCTGGGTCATCATGGGCATGGGCCTGTTCCTCGGCGGCGCCCTGCTGGCCAGCCAGACCCTGAACTACGTCAACGGCCGGTTCACCAACTGGCTCGATGCGCTCAACCCCAAAGTCTATGAAGCCGAGGGCGGCAGCTTTCAGCTCGTGCAAGGCCTGTTCGGCCTCGCCAAAGGCGGCCTGCTCGGCACTGGCTGGGGCCAGGGACGGCCCGAACTGACCCCGGTACCGCAGAGTGACTACATCATTGCGAGCCTCGGCGAGGAGCTCGGGCTCGCCGGAATCTTCGCCATCCTCGCCCTGTACCTGCTATTCGTGGCCCGCGGATTCCGCATCGGCTTCGCCGGTCAGGATGATTTCGGCAAGCTTCTCGCCGTCGGCCTGGCCTTCGTTGTGGCGCTGCAGTGCTTCATCGTCATCGGCGGCGTCACCCGGGTGATTCCCCTCACCGGCCTGACCACGCCGTTCCTGGCCGCCGGCGGCTCCTCGCTCGTGGCCAACTGGATTATCGTGGCCCTGTTGCTGCGGCTCTCCGACACAGTGCGCAATCAACCCAGGCTGGTGGTCTAGTGAACCGCGAACTCAAGCGCGTCAGCATCGTCGTGATGCTGATGTTCATCGCCCTGCTCAGCTCCACGTCGATCGTGCAGGCCTTTCAGGCCGACAATCTGTCGGCCGACCCGCGCAACACCCGCACGCTGTACGACAGCTACCAGGTCGAGCGCGGCGCCATCCTCGTGGCCGGCGACCCGATCGCCCAGTCCATGCCAGCCGACGACGACTACAAATTTCTCCGCACCTATACCAACCCCGAGTTGTACGCGCCGATCACCGGATACATTCCGATCAACGGCGAACCGACCGGCCTCGAGTTCGCCCTCAACGCCGAACTCACCGGAACCTCCAACTCGCAGTTCTTTGACAAGATCAGCGCCCTAGTCACCGGCCAAGACCCGAAGGGCGCAGCCGTCGAGGTCACGATCGATCCAATAGCCCAGCAGGCCGCCTGGGATGCCCTCGGCGATTACACCGGATCGGTCGTCGTGACCGAACCGACGACCGGCCGCATCCTGGCGATGGTCTCCAAGCCGAGTTTCAACCCGAACCTACTCACCGTGCACAACAACGCCGAGGTCACCGCGAGCTACGAGGCCCTGCTGGCCGACGAGAACGACCCGCTGATCAACCGGGCGATCAATTCGCTCAACCCGCCCGGGTCGATCTTCAAACTCGTCGTGACGACGGCCGCCTTGGAGTCGGGCGACTACACGCCGGAGAGCACCTTTCCGAACCCGGCCGTGTACACCGCGCCGGGCACCACGAGCAAGATTGAAAACTCCAGCGGGTCAACCTGCGGTGCTGGTGAGACGGTCACCCTCGCCACAGCACTGCGTTTGTCCTGCAATATCCCGTTCGCCGAATTGGGCGTCGCGCTCGGCGACACGGCCATTCGGGAGACCGCCGAGAAGTTCGGCTTCAACAGCAGCTTCAGCATTCCCCTGAGCGTGACCGAGAGCGTGTACCCCGACGGGCTCGACGATCCGCAGACCGCACAGTCAGCCTTCGGTCAGTACGACGTGCGGGCGAACCCGCTGCAAATGGCCCTGGTCAGCGGCGCCATCGCCAACGGGGGTGTCGTGATGCAACCCAACCTGGTGCAGGAGATCCTCGCACCCAATCTCAGCGCCATCCAAACCTTCAAACCGGCAGAACTTGGGCGGGTGATGAGCGAAAAAACAGCCGCAACACTGAGCGCGATGATGATCAATGGCGTTCAGGATGGTGCCGCGAGCAATGCAAGAATAGACGGGGTCGAAGTGGCGGGGAAAACCGGCACGGCGCAGAACGGGTCAACCGATCCGTTCACACTCTGGTTCACCGGTTTCGCACCGGCGGACGACCCACAATTTGCCATCACCGTTCTGATCGAGGACGGCGGAGGAGAAGGACAAACCGGGTTCGGCAACAAACTTGCCGCACCTGTCGCACAGAAAGTACTAGAGGCGGTGCTTAACAAATGAGACCCACAGCAGGCCTCACCTTCGGGGGACGATACGAGCTGCAGTCGCGCATTGCGATTGGCGGCATGGGGGAGGTGTGGAAGTCCACCGACCTCGTAATCGGTCGAAGCGTCGCCATCAAAATTTTGAAGGACGAGTATCTCGGCGACCCCGGTTTCCTCGAGCGCTTTCGCGCTGAGGCCCGCCACGCGGCCCTGGTCAACCACGAAGGCATCGCGAATGTCTTCGACTACGGCGAAGAAGACGGCAGCGCCTTCCTGGTCATGGAACTAGTGCCCGGCGAAGCTCTGTCGACCATTCTCGAGCGCGAGCACGTTCTGCCGACCGACAAGGTGCTCGACATTGTCGCGCAGACCTCGACCGCGCTGCACGCCGCCCACGCCGCCGGTCTCGTGCACCGCGACATCAAGCCCGGAAACCTGCTCATCACGCCGGAGGGCCGGGTCAAGATCACCGACTTCGGCATCGCCCGCATCGCCGACCAGGTTCCGCTCACCGCGACCGGCCAGGTTATGGGCACCGTGCAGTACCTCTCACCGGAACAGGCGAGCGGCCACCCCGCATCGCCAACCACCGACATCTACTCGATCGGCATCGTCGCGTACGAGTCGCTGGCCGGACGTCGTCCGTTCACGGGTGAGTCGCAGGTCGCGATTGCCATGGCTCAGATCAACGAGATAGCGCCCGACCTGCCGGTGACCGTGTCCGAACCGGTACGCAATCTGGTCTTCGCCTGCCTGGCGAAGAACCCTGCCGACCGGCCGGCGTCTGCTGCCCACCTGGCGCGCGCGGCATCCGCTTTGCGTCGCGGTGACGTCGCTGCAGCCGCGGTGGCCGTGCCGTCCGTTCTGGGCGGCCTCTCGGCCACGAGCGCCACCATGCTCATGCCCGGTGCCGGCTCCGACCAGGCCACGACCGTTCTGCCGGCCACCGGTGCGCCCATCACGCGGGCCTCCGCGGCCGCTGCCGAAGCGGAGAAGAAGAAACGCAGTCCGTGGACCTGGCCGCTGATCGCCCTCGTCGCGCTGCTGGTGATCGTGCTCACCGGAACGCTCATCGCCCTGTTCACGCAGAACAACGAGACCCCGGCACCGGCCCAGACCACGTCAGCGCCACCCTCATCAACCCCGTCGGCTACACCATCGGCGACCCCGTCGCCGACGCCGTCGCCCACCAATGCGAACACGTCGGTCAATCCGGAAGATTTCGTGGGTAAGCCCAGCGCCGATGCCGCCGCCCTTCTCGTTGAGATGGGATTCGTGGCTGACGTCCAACCCGGAAATGCGGCCGGGTCTGAGGAAGAAGTTGACACGGTGTACGGAGTCAACCCCCGGGGGCCGGTTCCGGCCGGGACGACCGTGACCCTGACTGTCTACGGCGCGTTCCCCACGCCGAGCACACCGACGTCAGCCCCGACGGCGACGCCTTCGCCCGTCGCTGCCGCGGGCACTGTCACGGTGAACTGGAACGCCCAGACCTGCCCGGCCGGCCAGACTTTGGCTGGCTATGAGATCGCAACGGAGGGCGGTGCCGCCATCATCACCTCGGCCAACCCCACCACCGCTGAAACGACGACGGCCACGATCACCGCCGGAACAGAGAATTTCAAGGTCAAGTTCCGCTATTTCTGTGGCCAGGTTAGCTCTGAGTTTTCCCCAACGGCAGACGTGAGCGTAACTGGCGACCCCGCTGTCGGGGAGTAATTCCCCAATGCCGTGCGGTAAAGTAGCGCTCACTGTGCCTAACCCGGGCATCCGTTTTATTGTGGGGGAGTGCGCTCGTGCCTGACTCTGGCCGTTTGATCGCGGGCCGCTATCGTGTCGGGGCGCTCCTGGGCCGTGGCGGCATGTCCGACGTACATGTAGGCACCGATTCCCGGCTCGGTCGCACGGTGGCCATCAAGCTACTCAAGTCGAGCCTGGCCTCCGACCCGGCCTTTCGCACCCGGTTTCGGCAAGAGGCCCAGGCCGCAGCTCGCATGGCCCACCCGACCATCGTGCGGGTGTTCGATGCCGGCGAGGAGACCGTCACCGACGATGCCGGACACGATTCCCAGGTTCCGTTCATCGTCATGGAACACGTCGACGGTCGGCTGCTCAAGGACATCATTCGTGAGGGCCCGATCGAAGCGACCGAGGCCGTACGCATCATCGATGGGGTCCTGACCGCGCTGGAATACTCGCATCGCGCCGGTGTGGTGCACCGCGACATCAAGCCCGGCAACATCATGATCACCAAGTCCGGACAGGTCAAGGTGATGGATTTCGGCATCGCCCGTGCCATCTCCGACTCGGCCACGACCGTCGCGCAGACCACCGCCATCCTCGGTACCGCCGCCTATTTCTCGCCGGAGCAGGCCAAGGGTGAGTCCGTCGATGCGCGCACCGATCTGTATTCCACGGGCGTGGTGCTGTTCGAGATGCTCACGGGGCGGCCGCCGTTCCGCGGTGACACGCCCGTGGCCGTCGCCTACCAACACGTCAGCGAACTGCCGGCGAAACCCTCAGCGCTCAATCCCAAGGTGTCGCCGGCCCTGGACTCGGTCGTGCTGCATGCCCTGGCCAAGGACCGCTTCGCCCGCTATCAAAGCGCCGTCGAGTTTCGCAATGATGTCGAGACCGCCGGATCCGGCCAGATTCCCGTTCACCGGGCCGGCGACGAGGTTGGTGCCGGCCTGTTCGGGGCTGCGCCCACGGCGATCACCGGTTCGGCGCTGGCCCTCAAACAGTTGTCCGAAGACCAGACGATGGTGCGCACCCAGCGTCGCCCCCCGGTGATCTGGGTCTGGGCCGGAATCGTCTGCGTCGTGGTCATCGTCGTCGCGGTCATGATCTGGGTGGCCAATCTGCAGCCTTCAGTGGAACTGCCCGACAGTTCGCGCCAGATTCCCGCACTCACCGGGCAAACCTATGACGACGCCCAAAATACTCTCCTCGACCTCGACCTCGCGGCCACGCGTGCCGAAGAGTCGAGCACGACAGTGCCGGCCGACCAGGTTATTCGCACGGATCCTCCGGCCGATACCATCGTCAATCCCTCCGACGTGATCAAGGTCTTCGTCTCTACCGGTCCGGTGCCCGTCGCGGTTCCCGATGTCACCAATCAGCCCATAACGGATGCCCAGGCCGCGATCGAAGCGCTCGGTTTCGTTTCCGGGTCGGTCACCACCGAAAACTCCCCGACCGTGGCGGCCGATATCGTTCTGCGCACCGATCCGCCCGCGACGTCTTCCGAATTCGCCGGCGATACCATCAACTACATCGTGTCGAGCGGCCTGGTCACCCTCGGAGACCTCACCGGCCAGTCTCTGGTTGCCGCGATCGATCTGGTCAGCGCCGACGGACTCACGCCGAGTTCCAAGCCTGATTACACCTGTGACCAGGAGTCCGGCTCCCCGATTAAAGCGCAGTCACTGGCCCCCGGAGACGTCCCCCAGCGCTCCGAGATCGAGCTGACCTACTGCGCCCGCTCCTAGCCGCACCGCCCTGTCTGCACCGGGCCCGGTTCCCACCCACAGCCAAGCGCGAAGTTAGCTCAGGCGCAACAGCGGGTGCAGGCCCTTCGCGGTCTCCTGGGCAGACGACAGGCCGGCCAGGGCGAGCCAGTTGCCCAGCATCCGGTAGCCGCCCTCGGTCAGGACCGACTCCGGGTGAAACTGCACGCCCAAAATAGGAGCGGTTAGGTGCCGCAATCCCATGATGACCCCGCCCGGCGTGCGCGACGTGACGATCAGGTCACTCGGCACGGTCGACGCAACGACGGCGAGGGAATGGTAGCGCGTTGCTGTGAACGGTTGCGGCACACCCTCATAGAAATCGCTGCCGTCATGCGTGATGAGCGAGGTTTTGCCATGCATGAGTTCTTCAGCATTGGTCACCGTGGCCCCGAAGGCCTCGGCGATGGCCTGATGGCCGAGGCAGACGCCGAACAGGGGCAGGTTGGCCGCCAGCGCGGCCTCGACGACGGCGATGGACACACCGGCGTCTGAGGGCTTCCCGGGGCCCGGCGAAACGAGCACGCCGTCGTAGTCGGCAATCCGAGCGGCTGCATCGGTCTGCTCGAAGGAATCGTTGCGCACAACGTCGGTGTCCGCGCCGAGCTCCATCAGATACCCGTTGAGGGTATAGACGAAGCTGTCATAATTATCGATAACCAGAATTCGGGTCATGGGCCGTCTACCGTCGCTTCCTCGCTGCTCAGAATTCCATCGATCCACGGATACACCCAGGTGGCCAGCACGGCCAGTACAGCCACCAGCAAAATCAGGACCAGAATGATGCGCACCCAGATCGGTCCGGGTAGAACACGCCACAGTGCTGCGTACATAAGAGCCTCCTAGCCTTGAGCGGCGATGATCGGTGCGAGCTCGGTGGGAGCGCCGGCCGAAAGTGGCTGCCACGACTCAAGCACGCCGTAGGCGATGATACGTTCTGCGGTGGAGTACAGCGGATTGCAACTGGTGAGCGTGATGATGCGGTCGACCGGGGTTCCGTCCGGATAGTTGGGAACGGATGCCAGTACCTGCACCTGCGACGGTGCCACGTACTCGGTATCGCGGTACCGGTAGGTGTAATAGCCGTCGGCCGTCTGCACGTAGATGGCGTCGCCGAGTTGCAGCTCGTTGATCAGGTGCATGCCACCGCCGAAGGCGCTGCGGTGCGCGGCAATCGCAAAGTTTCCGACTTCGCCGGGCATCTGAGTGCCAGCGTAATGTCCGATGCCCAAACGGTTGCTGTTCAAGACGTCATGGCCGGTGCCTTCGGCAATGCTGCGGTGGTAGTCGGCACCGAAACGAGGCACATACAAAACCGCGAACGCCGTGGCATTGCCGGGTGCAGCGGCAACGACGGGCTCGCCGTAGTCCACCGCTACGCGGGCTGCGTCCGGTTCCGTCGGATCAGCCGTCGCTTCGGGGAACGTCGGCGACGTGTCCTGGGCGATCCAGTCCTGGCTGATCTCACTCGCAGCCGAGGACTGCGAATTGGCCATGATCATGTCATTCCACCACAGCTGCCAGCCCAGAAATAGCAGCACGAGTGCACTGGCCGTGATCAGCAGTTCACCGAGCACGCCCAGGAGTGTGACCTTGGCGGACGGGGCTGTACTTGAGCGGTGCCGACGTTTGGTGCCAGCGCCGGGCGACTCCGACCCATCGGGCACCGGCGCGGTGCGATCGTCTGCCTGTGGACACATATAACAAGTCTACTGACCAGAGTTGTGCGCGGCCCCCGCGTCAAAGCCACGAAAACAGGCGGAGACGCTAGGATCGCAGCATGGCACGTAAGAATTCTCGCACCAAGCCCGCCCGCACCGAAGTTGCCCGCTCGAACGAGGACGCGCCCAACGCCGTCTGGTTCAAGCCGGTCATGTTCGGCTTTATGCTGCTCGGCCTGGCCTGGATCATCGTGTTTTACGTCAGTGGCAGCCAGCTTCCCATCGCGGGTCTCGGCGCCATGAATATTCTGGTCGGCTTCGGAATCGCATTCATCGGCTTTCTGATGACCACGCGCTGGCGCTAGTTCGGCCGCACCGCCGAGTCACGAACCGCCCACGCAACGGTCATTGAGCGGATGCTGCCCGGCTGCCGGAATCCAGCAGTGCGGGTAATGACACTGGTGTAATTATCCCCATGTGGATAGACCTGTGGATAACTTCCCGGTGCACCGGGTGGTTAGCTGATCGGGGCGAGCAGGCTCACAATTTTGAGGACTCCGATCACCACGAGGAGAGCGGCGACGCCCGCGAGCAAGACGATCTGCAGCCCCTTTTGTGCCGGCCGCCGGGTACGCATGAGAACGAACCCGATGAGTGCGCCCCCGATTATGCCGCCGAAGTGAGCCTGCCAGGCGATCCCCGGAATGAAGCTCACGACCACGTTGATGCCGAGCAGAACCAGCAGCTGCTTCGAATTTCCGCCAAGACCGCGCTGAATGACCAGGAAGGCACCCATGAGCCCGAACAGGGCCCCTGATGCCCCGACGACGTAGGTGTAGGGAGCAGCCAGCACCAGAACACCGATCGACCCGGCGAAACCGCTGATCAGATACAGCGCCAGGAAACGACCACGGCCGAGCATCCCCTCGAGCATCGGACCGAAGATCCAGAGCACGTACATGTTGAGCAGCACGTGAAACGGCAGGCCACCTTGCGAGTGCAGAAAAACACTGGTCAGCATGCGCCATGGCTCAATGAGGGTGAGGGCTGGCGCGTAGGCGAATCGTTGGGTGATCCCGAGACCGGGGATCCATTGCAGGATGAAGACGAGGACGGTAATCGCGATGAGCGCGTAGGTCACCGTGGGCTGACCGCTCCCGGTCAGCCGGGTGAGCACGGTGGGTTTGATGCGGGGTGCGTTCTTGCGCTGCAGTTTCATGCATTCGGGGCAGATAACGCCCACGGCAGCCTGGGTCTGGCACTCGGCGCAGATGGTGCGCCCACAGCGCTGACACAGAATGAAGCTCTGCCGCCCCGGATGGCGGTAGCAAAAATTCGCCGCCGAGGCCGGCAGATCACTCATTTTGGTCTGAAATACGGGTTAGACGGATTCGACGGAGACGCTCTGGATGATGACGTCTTCCAGCGGGCGGTCGCGACCATCGGTGGCGACGGTCGCGAGCTTCGCGACGATTGCGCGGCTGTCCTCGTCTTCAACGGCACCGAAGATGGTGTGCTTGCCCTGCAGCCAGGTAGTCGGCACGACGGTGATGAAGAACTGCGAGCCGTTGGTTCCGTGACCACCCTGGATTCCCGCGTTCGCCATTGCGAGCACGTAGGGCTGGGTGAAGTCGAGGTCGGGGCTGATTTCATCGTCGAACTGGTAGCCAGGACCGCCGGTACCCTGGCCGAGCGGGTCGCCGGCCTGGATCATGAAGTCCTTGATAATGCGGTGAAAAACGGTGCCGTCGTAAAGCGGCGTGGTGGAGGCGACGCCCGTGGCGGGGTGCTTCCACTCGATCTCGCCGGTCGCGAGGCCGACGAAGTTCTTGACCGTCTTCGGCGCGTGATTACCGAAGAGATTGACCTTGATCGGTCCGAGTGTGGTGTTCAGGGTGGCGACAGCGGTGTGCTTAGACATACACCGATTCTTGCACAGCAACCGTCGCCCACCCTGCTCGACCCCGTGTGCTTCCGGTGCGTTCCCAGTGCATTCGCTGGCAAGACATCGATTGCGCGCCAAGGTTTCAGTGGCAAGATGGGCACTCAGTGGCAAGATAGACACACATTCGCCACACACGACATCGATGGAGGGTCCAGATGAGCCTGTCACGCAAGCGCCGCAAGGAACTCACTCGGCTGCGCAAAAGCGCAGACGAACTATGGAGCCACCAACAAGAGGTATTGGAGCGCGCTAACGTGCTGGCTCGCCAGGCCGGTCACCAGGCCGGCGTCCTCGCCCGTGAAGAAGTTGCTCCGCGCGTTCGCGAGAGCTACGACCACTACGTTCGCCCGGGCGTGAACGCCACCCAGGAAGCCGCCGACGGCGTTCGACGCCGCGTGGTGAACGATGTCCTTCCCGGCATCGGTACCGCCATCGGCACGGTCTTGTCGGTCGGCGACGTCGCGCGCGACGCCCGCGTGCGGGCCGCGCTGGGCCGCATCCGCTTACAGAAGCCCGTCGTGGTCGAACCTAAGGGCGTGGGGGCGGGAACGTACTTCGCCCTCGGTCTGGCCGTCGTCGCCGCTGCAGGCGTCGCCTACGCCGTCTGGCAGACGTTCCGCGCCGACGACGAGCTCTGGGTCGCCGATGACGAGGCTGAACCGGCCACGTCGCAGGAAGACTAGCGCCGCAGCACCACCCGCTTGCAGGGCCCGCATCCAGTGGATGCGGGCCCTGCCGCGTTAACGGCCGTAGCGGCCCGCAGTGACCGCCGCCGCGACGCCGGCTAAGCGGATGCCCAGTCCTGGTAGGGAAAAATCCCCGGAAGTACAAGAAAAGGCCCATCCGTAGACGAGCCTTGAATTGTGGAGCCACGGGGAATCGAACCCCGGACCTCCTGCTTGCAAAGCAGGCGCTCTACCAATTGAGCTATGGCCCCGCTTTCTCACCCTGTTTATAGCGAGTGAGAACTGATGAATCTGGTGCTGCGTGGGGATACCGGGATTTGAACCTGGGACCTCTTCATTATCAGTGAAGCGCTCTAACCAACTGAGCTATATCCCCCTGTTGGGCAGATTGAAGACTATCGGAATCTGGCCGGAACCTGAAATCGAGTCACGCCGCGGTGCGGCGGATTTACCCAAATTCGGGCGTGAGGGCTATTTCCGCGGAGAAACAGCCCTCGATCGTGCCTACAAAGGCTTGACTGCAGCTTAGTTGTTGGTGAAGCCGACGAGCAGACCGCCGGTAATTTTGACGCTCAGGTTGTACAGAACGGCATAGATGGCGCCGAGCGCGGTGATCACGACCAGGTTCAGCACGGCCACAACGACCGCGAAGCCCATAACGTTGCCGATCGAGAGAATGGCGGCCAGGTCGGCCGATTCTCCCGCCACGGTGGCGTACAGCTCATCGACACTGGTCAGTACCTCGGTCTGCACGAGCACGGTGTAGGTGAGGAAGGTAGCGACGATGGTGACGATCGCCAGGCACACCGCCACCAGGAACGACAGTTTCACGCTCGACCAGAAGTCGACGTAGACCAGTTTGAGTCGAACCTGCTTGCTTGTGGTCTTACGAGTGGACTTCTTGGCGAGCTTTTCGGCGACGCTACTCATTCGGTGTCTCTACTTTCCCTGAATCCGCGTGAGGAACAGCGCCGTCTGCAGCACTGCTGTCGACCGCACCAGCTGGTAGATCGGCATCCGTCACATCTTCTTCGTCGGTGATTTCATCGGTTTTTTCATCCGTGGCGACCAGATTACGTTCAATGTTTTTCGCGATGGAAATGATTCTGTCTTCATTCGCAAACTTTGCGAAAACAACACCCATTGTGTCCCGACCCTTGGCCGGAACCTCGGCGACGTCAGAGCGTACCACCTTGCCACTGGCAAGTACCACAAGGACCTCGTCCTCGGGATTCACGATCAACGAGCCGACCAGATCGCCGCGATCGTCGTTGAGCTTGGCCACCTTAATGCCCAGGCCGCCACGATTCTGCAGCCGATACTGGTCTGCCGCGGTGCGCTTGGCGTAGCCCCCCTCGGTGACGACGAAGACGTAGCCGTCATCATTGATAACGGATGCGTCCAGCAGCGTATCCTCACCGCGGAAGTGCATTCCGATCACGCCGGACGTGCTGCGACCCATCGGGCGCAGCGCTTCGTCGGTGGCGGTGAAGCGAATCGACATGCCCTTGCGGGATACCAGCAGCAGGTCGGAATCATCTTCGACCAGCAGGGCAGAGACGAGCTCGTCGCCCTCACGCAGCTTGATCGCGATGATGCCGCCGGTGCGGTTAGTGTCGTATTCACTAAGCGCGGTCTTCTTGATCAGTCCATCGCGGGTGGCGAGGGTCAGATATTGGGCAACCCCGTAGTCACGAATGTCGAGAATCTGTGCGATTTCCTCGCCCGGCTGCAGCGCGAGCAGGTTGGCAACGTGCTGGCCCTTGGCATCGCGACCGGATTCCTGCGCCTCGTACGCCTTGGCCCGGTAGACCCGACCGGTGTTGGTGAAGAACAACAGCCAGTGGTGTGTCGTGGTCACGAAGAAGTGTTCGACCACGTCGTCGGCGCGCAGTTGAGCGCCCTTGACGCCCTTGCCACCTCGGTGCTGGTTGCGGTAGTTATCGCTCCGGGTGCGCTTGATGTAGCCGCCGCGGGTGACGGTGACCACCATCTCCTCTTCGGGGATGAGATCCTCGATCGACATATCGCCGTCGAAACCGAACATGATTTCGGTGCGGCGGTCGTCACCGAACTTCGCGGTGATCTCGGCGAGTTCTTCGCTGATGATCGTGCGCTGACGCTCGGGGCTGGCCAAGATCGACTTGAATTCGGCGATCTGCACTTCGAGTTCGGCGGCCTGGTCGATAATCTTCTGGCGCTCGAGGGCTGCCAGGCGGCGCAACTGCATGGTGAGAATCGCGTCGGCCTGAAGCTTGTCCACGTCGAGCAGAGCCATCAGGCCTTCGCGAGCGTCGTCGACCGTATTCGACCGACGAATGAGAGCGATAACCTCATCGAGAGCGTCCAGCGCCTTGAGATAGCCGCGCAGAATGTGGGCATCCGCTTCGGCCTTGTTCAAGCGGAATTGGGTGCGCCGAACGATGACCTCGATCTGGTGCGCGACCCAAGCCGAGATAAAACCGTCGAGGGCGAGCGTGCGCGGCACGCCGTCGACGATGGCCAGCATATTGGCGCCGAAATTTTCCTGCAGCTGAGTGTGCTTGTAAAGGTTGTTCAGCACAACCTTCGCGACGGCGTCGCGCTTGAGCACGATAACGAGGCGCTGGCCGGTGCGACCAGACGTCTCATCCCGAATGTCGGCGATGCCGGCTACTTTGGCGTCCTTGACCAGATCGGCGATCTTGATCGCGAGGTTGTCGGGGTTCACCTGGTAGGGCAGCTCGGTAATTACGAGGCAGGTGCGACCCTGCAACTCTTCGATGCTGACCACGGCACGCATCGTGATCGAACCACGCCCGGTGCGGTAGGCGTCCTGAATACCCTTGGTGCCGAGGATTTGAGCGCCGGTAGGAAAATCAGGTCCCTTGATGCGCGAAATCAGCGCTTCGAGCAGCTCGTCGCGGGTGGCGTCGGGGTTGTCAAGGTACCACTGGGCGCCGGCGGCGACCTCGCGCAGGTTGTGCGGCGGAATGTTGGTGGCCATACCGACGGCGATTCCGACCGAGCCGTTGACCAGCAGGTTCGGAAAGCGGGCCGGCAGCACGGTCGGCTCGAGCGTGCGGCCATCGTAGTTGTCCTGAAAATCGACGGTGTCTTCGTCGATGTCGCGCACCATTTCGAGGGCGAGCGGCGCCATCTTGGTTTCGGTGTACCGCGGGGCTGCTGCGCCGTCATTGCCGGGGGAACCGAAGTTTCCCTGGCCCAGGGCGAGCGGATACCGCAGACTCCACGGCTGAACCAGACGCACGAGCGCGTCGTAGATCGACGAGTCACCGTGCGGGTGGAACTGTCCCATCACGTCACCGACGACGCGGGCGCACTTGGAGAACGCCTTGTCCGGGCGGTAGCCGCCGTCGAACATGGCGTAGATCACCCGACGGTGCACCGGCTTCATACCGTCGCGCACGTCAGGCAGCGCACGCCCGACGATGACGCTCATCGCGTAGTCGAGGTAGGAGCGCTGCATTTCCAGCTGCAGGTCGACCTGGTCGATCTTGCCGTGCTGCACGAGGTGGGCCGCCGCCGCCGCGTTCGCTGCACTCAGTTCAGGGGTCACTGCTTCGGGCGTATTCGAGTCGGAGTTGCCCGTGGTGTCATCAGATGTCAAGGAAACGCACGTCCTTCGCGTTTTTCTGGATGAAGTTGCGTCGGGATTCGACGTCTTCACCCATCAGGGTGGAGAAGATTTCGTCGGCGGATGCCGCATCATCCAGGGTGACCTGCAGCAGGGTGCGGGATTCGGGAGCCATCGTGGTTTCCCACAGCTCCTTGTAGTCCATCTCGCCGAGGCCCTTGTAGCGCTGAATGCCGTTGTCCTTCGGGATCCGCTTGCCCGAGGCCGCGCCATCGGCAAGGAGGGCGTCGCGCTCGGCATCGGAGTACACGTATTCGTGCGGTGAGTTGGTCCACTTGAGCCGGTACAGCGGCGGCTGGGCCAGATAGACGTAGCCGAGGTCGATCAGCGGACGCATGTATCGGAACAGCAGTGTCAGCAGCAGGGTCGTGATGTGCTGGCCGTCGACATCGGCGTCGGCCATTAACACGATCTTGTGGTACCGAACCTTGTCCGGGTTGAATTCTTCGCCCATCCCAGCACCGAAGGCCGTGATCATGGCCTGAACCTCTGCGTTACCGAGGGCACGGTCGAGGCGAGCCTTTTCGACGTTGAGGATCTTGCCGCGCAGCGGCAAGATCGCCTGGAACTCCGGGTTGCGCCCCTGAACGGCGGAGCCGCCGGCCGAATCGCCCTCGACGATGAAGATCTCGGACAAGGAGGGGTCCTTGCTCTGGCAATCCTTGAGTTTGCCCGGCATGCCGCCGCCCTCGAGCAGTCCCTTGCGACGAGCGGTTTCCCGAGCTTTGCGGGCCGCCATACGAGCGTTCGATGCCTGTAAGGACTTACGAATAATTTCGCGGGCCGGGTTCGGGTTGCGGTTGAACCAGTCGGTGAGCTGATCGTTGGCGACCTTTTGTACGAACGACTTCGCCTCGGTGTTGCCGAGTTTGGTCTTGGTCTGGCCTTCGAACTGCGGTTCGGCGAGCTTGATCGACACGACCGCGGTCAATCCTTCACGCACGTCATCGCCGGTGAGGTTGTCATCCTTTTCTTTCAGGATGCCCTTTTCGCGGGCGTACTTGTTCACGAGTGTGGTCAGCGCGGCGCGAAAACCTTCTTCGTGGGTGCCGCCCTCGTGGGTGTTGATCGTATTCGCGTAGGTGTGCACGCTCTCGGTGTAGGCCGTGGTCCATTGCATGGCCACTTCCAGCGCCATCTTACGTTCGTGGTCTTCCCACTCGAACGAGATGATCTCTTCGTTGACGAGGTCAGCCTTTTTGGCACGGTTGAGGTACTCGACGTAGTCGACGAGTCCCTGATCGTACTTGAAGGTGTTACTAACGACCGTGCCGTCGTCATCGCGGTGGGCTTCACGCTCGTCGGTGAGGGTGAGACGCAGGCCCTTGTTTAAAAAACCCATCTGCTGAAAACGAGCGCGCAGCGTTTCGTAATCGAAATCGATCGTCTCGAAGGTCTCAGCGCTCGGCCAGAAGGTAATGGTGGTGCCGGTTTCGTCGTTCGCTTCGCCCTGTTCCAGGGGAGCGTTGGGGACACCGTTGGCGAAACTCTGGCGCCAAATGAATCCCTGGCGACGAACCTCGACCTCGAGGCGGCTCGACAGGGCGTTCACCACGGAGCTGCCGACACCGTGCAGTCCACCGGAAACGGAATAACCGCCGCCGCCGAACTTTCCACCGGCGTGCAGCACCGTCAGGACAACCTCAACGGTCGAACGGCCCTCTGCCTTGTGAATGTCGACGGGGATTCCGCGACCGTTGTCTTCGACGCGAATAGCGCCGTCGGCCAGAATGCGAATATCAATCGTGTCGCAGTGCCCCGCCAGGGCTTCGTCGACGGAGTTGTCAACGATCTCATAGACCAGGTGGTGCAGTCCGCGCGGTCCGGTGGATCCGATATACATACCGGGTCGCTTTCGAACGGCTTCCAGCCCCTCGAGGACCTGGATATCGTCTGCACCGTATTCGTGCTCCGGCTCCCGCTCCGCCACTATTGGGGATATATCTGGGGACGTGCGTTCGGGCGTCGGTTCAACTGTCATCTGAAAATAGGCTCCTGACCATCGCACGGGCGACCATTCAGTCTACCAAATGAGGCGAGACCAACCGGCCATAATCGCCGTTTGACGCCTTTTGTTCAAGGGGGTGACCTTATTTGCTGGATCACCCGTAGGTATCGCGTGGACCACGCCCTGGAATTGATCTGGGACCCTTTTTCCAGGATGGGGCGTTGGGCCCCTGGAAACGAATCGATTGGATGCCGGCATCTGGGTAGCGGGTCGCGATGTGTTCCATGATGACGTTCCGCATCAGACGTAGCTGTGTCGCCCAGGCAGTCGACTCGCAGTGCACCGTAAGTACGCCGTCATCGATGCCCGCCGGGGTGGAATGCTTGGCGGTTTCTTCACCGGCCAGCAGCATCCATGAAGCAAGCAGTTCCGATTGAGCCAGTGGTGAATTCCAGCCGAGTTGCATGGTGAGCGAGTTGATGGTGTCGCCGAGGCCACGCGGATCGCGTCCAATTCCAAAGGGCACACTCGAGCCGGCGGCCGGGGCGATGCGCTTGCGTCCGCGGGTACGGCGTGCGTTCGGATCGCCGAAGATACTCTTGAATCGTAGGTAAACCTGGCTGGCTTCACTGGCATTGGATTCCAGTGAATCACTGCTCTCTGGTGTTTCACGTGGAACATTCTGGTCAGCCATCGATGACCGCGCCGGCGTGAATGTGGATGGTGTGCGCCACCAGCGCCTGGGGAACGTCTTCCAGTACGGCGGCCGTGATCAGAACCTGCTCAAAAGACCCGATCGCCGCGGCCAGTCGGGCTCGGCGGTCCAAATCCAGCTCTGCGAATACGTCGTCGAGAATCAGCACTGGATCCCCGCTCGCTGAATCCTGGCGTAATAGCTGAGCGGATGCCAATTTCAGCGACAGCGCGAACGACCACGATTCCCCATGACTCGCGTAGCCCTTGGCCGGCAGCTCGTTGAGCATGAAGACGAGGTCGTCCCGGTGCGGGCCAGCGAGGGTTATACCGCGTTCGAGTTCACGTTTGCGGAGTCCTACCATGGCGGTACGAAAAATCTCAGTGGTGGAGGATTCCACCGAACCCGGTCCGGCCGCCGAGCCGATGCCGCCGAGCGCAGCCCCGTCGACGTCTTCATCGGCGCCGAGAATGCTCAAACTTGCCACCAAGGCAGGCCCATGGTCTTCATTCACAACGGCCCGATAGGCCGCGCGCAAAGGATCTCCGAGCAGATACACGAGTTTGGCCCGCTCGTCGATAATTTCTGAGCCGAACTCGACGAGTCGTTCGTCCCAGATATCGAGGGTGGACAGCTGATTTCCGCGGAGACCGGAAGAGCGCGCCGACTTGAGCAGGGTATTGCGCTGTTTGAGCACGCGGTCGTAATCGCTGAGAACCGCGGCCAGCCGCGGGGTCCGCAACACCAAAAGTTGATCGAGAAACTTACGCCGACCAGAGGGATCTCCGCGCACGAGCGCGAGGTCCTCCGGGGCGAACACCACACTGGAGAAATAACGGGGCAGGTCACGGGTCTTGATCACCGAGCGATTGACCTGCGCTCGATTCTGTCCGGTGCGGTTGAGTTGTACCTCGGCCAAGATGTCACGACCGTTGTACTCGAGTCGCGCCCGAATGATTCCGGCGTCCTGCCCAGCCCGAATCATGGCCTTATCGGTCGAGACCCGATGCGAGCCGAGCGTACTGAGAAAACCGAGGGCTTCGACCAGGTTCGTTTTTCCTTGACCATTGCGTCCGACGATGAGGTTAGGCCCGGCGTTGAATGAAACCTCGGCCGTCGCGTAGTTGCGAAAGTCGGTGAGCGAGAGGTGGGTGACCCGCACCGTCGTTAGCGCAGCAGCAGGTTGGGCTGGAGCAGGTACTTGTAGCTGTCCGCTCCGGCCTGCTCGCGCGACGTCTGGCTGGTAATCAGAACGGGACCGGGCTTATTCGGGTTTTCCGTCTTCGTGAATGAGATGCGCACGAATTCCGAGTGCACTGCGCTGAGTCCGTCGAGGAGGAACTGCGGCTTGAGCGACACGATCGTCTCGGTCCCGGAGAGAATCGCGTCAATGGTCTCCGAGGCCTGGGCCTGTTCGGAACCGACCGCTTCCAGGGTGACTCCGTCAGCGGCGAAGGTGAAACGCAGGGCTGCTTCACGCTCAAGCACGAGCTGCACGCGGCGCGTTGCCTCGATCAGCTCGGCTGTGTTCATGACCGCGTAGTTGTCGACCGTTTCGGGGAACAACCGACGCACCGGAGGAAAGTTGCCTTTGATCAGCAGTGATGTGACGGTTTTCTTGTTGGCGGTGAAGGCAATCAGTTCGCGGTCGTCATTGTTGGTGATCGACACCGAAATGGTTCCGCTGTGGCCGAAGGTCTTGCCGACTTCCTGCAGGGTTCGAGCCGGCACCAGGGCCGTAATCGTTCCCTCGGTGGTGTTGCTTCCGTGGTCCCAGTCGATTTCGCGAACGGCCACACGGTAACGGTCGGTGGCAACGAGGCTCAGGCTGTTTTCGGTTATTTCCAGCTGCACGCCCGTGATGACGGGCGTGACATCATCACGGGAAGCGGCGACGGCCACCTGGGCTACTGCGGCGGCAAATTCTTCGGCGGGCACCAGACCGGACTGGGTACTCACCTGCGGAATGCTGGGATATTCCTCAACCGGCATAGACAGCAAGGTGAAGCTCGCCGAACCACAACTGACCTTGATCCGGGAATTTTCCGTGGAAAAACGTACTGGCGCGTTGGGCAGGCGGCTGGCGATCTCGGCCAGAAGACGTCCGGAGACGAGTATTTTGCCGGTTTCTTCAACTTCGGCGATGATCTCGGTCTGGGCGGAGACTTCGTAGTCGAAGGACGAGAGTATCAGGCCCGTTGCCGTGGCTTCGATGAGCACACCGCTGAGGATTGGCAGGGTCGTTCGCTGGGGTAGAAGTTTTACGGCGAAGGAAACTGCTTCGCTGAAGACATCCCGATTTGCCTGAAATCTCACGATGTCATTCCTTAGCGTTGCGAAAGCGGATGGTTGGGCCTCAATGCTAGCTGGCTTCACCGTCCGGTTCGGTACCGGGGCCCATCGGTGGCTTCGGCAGTCAAGGTTGTCGGCTAGATCTGGTTAAAGAATTTTTGTTAATCTTCTTAACCGTTGTGGAAACTGTGGATAACTCTGTGAAAACGGCTGAGGTACTGAGAACTACACGTTTGTAACTTGTGGGCGACCTGTGGAAGTTTGTCATTCGTTTGCGCAAGCGCAACTCTTGGTAATTACAAGTTTCTACAGGGAAGCCCCGAGTTTCTACAGGCGACGACTGGTTGTGTGAGTTAATTCCACAGGGTTATCCACAGGTGTGAAAACTAAAAAAAATTCAGCCCCTCCGGGTCAAACTCAGCTGAGCTTGCCGTGAGGGGCCGAAAATTTTGCCGTTGGCGCTTACTTGTACCGGTGATCCTGCTTGATGCGGTTGGTTAGTTCAGTGACCTGATTGTAGATCGACCGTCGCTCCTTCATGAGCTCACTGATCTTCTTATTGGCGTACATCACTGTTGTATGGTCCCGATTGCCGAACAGCTGCCCAATCTTGGGCAGCGACAGATTCGTGAGCTCACGACACAGGTACATGGCGATTTGGCGGGCCGTGGCGATGGCCTGCGAGCGACTCGACCCGTACAGGTCATCGACCGAGAGCTTGAAGTAATTAGCCGTGTTGGTGATGATGTCGACTGGAGCAATGACGTTGTCTTCGTCCAGGGTGATGAGGTCCTTCAACACCGTTTGAACGAGATCCATGTCAACCGGAGTCTTGTTCAAACTTGCGAAGGCAGTGACCCGAATCAGTGTTCCCTCCAGTTCGCGAATGTTGGACGATACCTTCGACGCCATGAACTCCAGAATGTCGTGGGGCACTTGCAGCTTCTCGCTCTGGGCCTTTTTGCGCAGAATGGCGATGCGCGTCTCGAGGTCGGGAGCCTGGACATCTGTTATCAAACCCCACTCGAAGCGGCTGCGCATTCGGTCTTCAAAACCGGTGAGGTGTTTCGGCGGCAGGTCACTCGTGATGACCACCTGCTTGTTGTGGTCGTGCAGGGTGTTGAAGGTATGGAAGAAGGCTTCCTGGGTCTCCGCCTTGTTCTGCAGAAATTGAATGTCGTCAATCATCAGAATGTCGATATTGCGGTACCGAGCCTGAAAGGCCGAGCCACGGTTGTTGGCGATGGAATTGATGAAATCGTTGGTGAACTCTTCGGAACTGACATAACGTACCCGGATGCCCGGATACAGGCTCATGGCGTAGTGGCCGATCGCGTGCAAAAGGTGGGTCTTGCCCAGCCCGGACGACCCGTAAATGAAGAGCGGGTTGTAGGCCTTGGCCGGCGCTTCGGCCACGGCAACAGCGGCCGCGTGAGCAAAGCGGTTGGATTGCCCGATGACGAAATTGTCAAAACTGTATTTGGGGTTGAGTCGCGTCTCGTGTGGCCCCGCGGGGGCAGCACTCTCGAACACCGATTGCGGCGGTGCCGGCGTAATGACGTCGGGCGGGGTCATCGTCTGCTGAACCGGGCGCAACGACTCCTGCTCGAGTTCGGGATTCACGACGACGTAGAACGTCGACACCGCGGTGGCCTCGTCGAGCTGACCCATTGCGGTGAGCAGGGGAACCCGCATCCGCTGATTGAGCATGCTGGCCGTGAACTCGTTGGGTACCTCAAGATAGAAGGTGCCAGCGGCGATACCTTTCGGCTCGACCAGACTGAGAAAGCCGTAGAGCATGGGCGTAATCGTGGCGTCGGACTCCAGGGAGGTCAGAACGGACCGCCAGGTTTCGGCTATCGGCGCTTCAACGTCTGCCATGGTTCCTACAATCTGTGTGGTTCGAAATAACTCTGTTCAACTGTGAAGACCGGCGCGCCTTCGTTCGGGTGGTACCGGTACGTTCGTCAGGACTGGATCAAAGTTATCCACCGCTTGTGTATAAAACCGGTGGAATTCTCAGGTTTAGGGCACCATCCTGTGGATAACTTGTCTTTACGGTAGTCAATCCCGGTCGTGGAGGCTAATTTTGCAGTTCCTGCGCCCGAACGTTCGGTTTCTGCGTTGGAGTCATTATTGTGGAGAATCACTCGATTCGGGCGCTGAGTTTGACCAGACGTTACCGAGGCCGTAGTTTTAATCAGTTGACCCCATCCCGCGGGCTTCCAACTTCTGTGCGCGCCGCTGTTCTGGCCGAGGGGAAATTGGCCAGCGGTGATTCAAATACGTGGAGATTGAACTATGAGCAAGAGAACCTTCCAGCCGAACAACCGCCGTCGCGCCAAGGTGCACGGCTTCCGCCTGCGCATGCGTACCCGTGCGGGCCGCGCCATTCTCGGTGCTCGCCGTCGCAAGGGTCGCACCGAACTCTCCGCGTAAGTTCTCGTGGTCGCCAGGTTCTCGTGCTCGCTCACGTAAATCGCATCACGAGCGGCAGTGATTACCAGGGCGTCGTTCGGCGCGGTGTGCGGATCGTTGGTGCGCACACCGTTTTGTACATACGCAAAAGTGACGGTCGGCCCGGATCCGCTCAAACGGATGCTGTCGGCCCGGTTCGCTTCGGATTCATCGTCGCTAAGAATGTGGGTGACGCCGTGAGGCGCAATCTCGTTCGCCGCCGCCTCAAGGCGGTCACGTTCGAGCTGCTCCCCGCGGTGACGCCGGGAACGGATGTCGTCATCCGTGCTTTGCCTGCGGCGCGCGATGCCGCGTGGCAGACGCTGCACGACGAGGTTCAACGTTCCCTGTCTCGCCCCCTCCCGATGCGAAAAAGCAGCCCGGGCCGATGAACCCCGTACTCGCGACGATTATTCTGCTCCCGCGCAATGTGGGCGTGCTGATTCTTCGCGTGTATCGCGCCGTGATTTCTCCCCTCTACGGGGATGTGTGCCGGTTTTACCCGTCTTGCTCGGCCTACGCACTGGGGGCCGTTCAGGAACACGGACTAGCGTGGGGAAGCGTCCTCGCTGCACGGAGACTGAGCCATTGTCATCCGTGGTCTGAAGGCGGCATCGATGATGTACCTCTCAAAAGCACGCGTCGCTTTCGTTTGACGTCGTTCGGTTTTGTCGTTGCACCCAGCCACGGAAAGGGCTAACCCACAGTATGGACCTCATAGGTACGATCCTCTGGCCTCTGAAATGGGTGGTCGAGCTGCTGCTCGTAGCCTTCCACTGGCTGTTTTCCCAGATCGGAATCGCGGGACTGGGCTACGACGACGGTCTCACGTGGGTGCTGTCCATCGTCGGCCTCGTTCTGGTCGTGCGTGCCGCCCTCATCCCCATCTTCGTGCGGCAGATCAAGAGCCAGCGCAAGATGCTCGAGGTCGCCCCACAACTGAAGAAGATCCAGGACAAGTACAAGGGCAAGAAGGACCAGTTCTCGCGTGAGGCAATGTCCCGCGAGACCATGGCCATGTACAAGAAGACGGGTACCAACCCGCTGAGCTCCTGCCTGCCGCTGTTGCTGCAGATGCCAATCTTCTTCGCACTGTTCTCGGTGCTCAACGACGCCCAGCGCGCCAAGGCCGGCGTCGGACCGCTCAATCAGAGCCTCGCCGAGAGCTTCGGCAATGCCACGCTCTTTGGAAATGCACCCCTGCACGATACCTTCGCCTCCCAGTGGTCGCTGTGGACGGCCGGTGACCCCTTCAACGGCACCGTCATGATTATCGCGGCCACCATGGTCGTGCTGATGACCGCGTCGCAGTTCATCACGCAGCTGCAGATCGTCTCCAAGAACATGTCGCCGGAAACCAAGGCGAGCCCCATGTTCAAGCAGCAGCGCATCATGCTCTACCTGCTCCCCCTTGTCTTCGCTTTCTCCGGTGTCGCGTTCCCGCTCGGCGTCATGTTCTACTGGCTCACCTCCAACTTCTGGACCATGATTCAGCAGTTCCTGGTGATCCGAAACATGCCGACGCCCGGCAGTGAGGCCGCAAAAGCTCGCGAAGAGCGCATGGCCCGCAAGGGCAAGCTCATCGCGACCGATGGTGACATCATTGTGGTTGAGGAGCCCGCCAAGCCGGTACAGCGTCAGCAGCCGGTCGGCAAGGCCCGCGCTAAGAAGCAAACCGGCCCGAAAAAGTAGTGGAGATCACCGTGACGGAAAAGATCGACCTGACCGAGGTCAACAACGCTGAGGTCGATATCACGGCGGCCGCTGCTGTCGAAGGCGACAGCGCGGCGCTCCCCAGTGGTATTGCTGCAACGGATCCGTCCCCCGACGTTCCAGAAACGGGTTCCGTCGCGAGCATCGAGACTCCCCTCACGACCGATCAACTCGAACGTGAGGGCGACATCGCTGCGGACTATATCGAGGAATTTCTTGATATCTGCGACCTCGATGGAGACATCGACATTGATGCTCGGAATGGTCGGGCCTACCTCTCGGTCAAGGCATCCGACGCGGACAACCTGCGGGTGTTGTCCAAGCCAGAAACAGTCAATGCGCTGCAGGAGCTGACCCGCCTCGCGGTGCAGAACAAGACGGGATCATTCTCCCGTCTCATTCTCGACATCGGCGGATCTCGCGAGGCTCGTGAAGCTGAGCTGGCGGCGCTCGTTGCCCGTGCCATTGCCCGCATCGAAGCCGGCGCGACCGAGGCCGACCTGCCGGCCATGTCCTCTTACGAGCGCAAACTTGTGCACGACATCGTGTCGGCGAGCGGATACCGATCCGAGTCGTCCGGCGAGGGCCGCGATCGCCATACCGTCATTACCGCAGCGTAGATTCCGGCCGTTATGTCGGAGTCAGCCACACCGGGAGTGCGCGTGCCCGAACCCCTCGCACCGGGAACTGCCGATCCTGAGCTCGTTGAACTCGAGAAGGAACCGGCGGAAGCTGCGAACTTGTTCGGAGCCCAACTCGAGCTGATTCGAGCTTTTACGGGTAATTTGGCTGATCAGGGAGAAATACTGGGTTTGATCGGCCCGCTGGAACTCCCCCGGTTGTGGTCGCGTCACATTCTTAATTGCGCGATCGTAGCGCCCCTGCTGCGCCCCGGCCTTGTGGGCGACGTTGGCTCCGGCTCCGGCCTCCCCGGCCTCGTTCTGGCCATCGCTCGCCCCGACGTGAACTTCGTTCTGATCGAACCGATGGAACGGCGAGTCGCCTGGCTGAACGACCAGGTGGCGGTGCTCGGCTTGAAGAATGTCACTGTAGTGCGGGCGCGTGCGGAGGAAGCGCGCCTGAAGCATCCGCTTGATCAGGTCACGGCACGAGCCGTGAGCGCTCTCGGTAAGCTGATCCCACTGACCGCTCCCCTGGTTCGCTCAGGCGGGGAGCTCATCCTCATGAAGGGTGAGGGTGCCCAGCGCGAAATTGAAGCCGCCGCGAAGGCCATTCGCAAGTACGGCCTGCGCGATGTCGAGGTCATTACCCTTGGTGCTGGCGTGCTGCCGGAGGTAACCCGGGTCATCCGGGCTACAGTGGACTAGTCCCGAATGCCGCAAGAATTGGTGTTCGGGGGTCCCTTTCGGGTGGCTCATCAACCGTCGAACGTAAAGGTTTCACGTGAAACATCCTGCTGAAGATCAGCGCGTTGCCAAGGCGGCCGGGATCGACGCTGCACCGCCACTCGCCCGCGAAATTGCTGAGCTGACCCGCCGGCGCCAGGTCATTGCTGCCGGCGAACTGCCCAAACCCGAGAAAACCCGGGTCCTGACCATCTCCAATCAGAAGGGCGGGGTTGGCAAGACCACGACCGCTGTCAACCTTGCCGCCGCCCTCGCGCGTCAGGGAGCCCGGGTGTTGGTCATCGATCTTGATCCGCAGGGAAATGCTTCAACCGCCCTTGGTGTTGAGCACCGAGCCGAAACGCCCAGCGTTTACGACGTCATCATTAACGACATGCCCATGATCGAGGTCGTGCAGAAGAGCCCCGAATTCGGTGCTCTGTTCTGCGTTCCGGCCACGATTCATCTGGCCGGTGCCGAGATTGAACTGGTCTCCCTGGTTGCGCGCGAACAGCGCCTGCGTCGTGCGCTCGACCTGTACCTCGCCGAAATGACTGAGCCGTACGACTATGTCTTCATTGACTGCCCGCCGTCCCTGGGACTGCTGACGATCAATGCGTTTGTCGCGGCGCGAGAAGTGCTCATTCCCATTCAGTGTGAGTACTACGCGCTCGAGGGGCTGAGCCAGCTGCTCAAAAACATCAAGCTGATCGAGAAACACCTCAACCCGGATCTGGTCGTGTCGACGATTCTCCTGACCATGTACGACAGCCGTACCAATCTGGCGACCCAGGTAGCCAAGGAAGTGCGCGATCACTTCCCCAAAGAGGTCCTTAATACGGCAATTCCGCGCTCTGTGCGGGTTTCTGAGGCCCCGAGCTACGGTCAGAGCGTCGTCAGCTACGACCTGAACTCGGCAGGATCGCTCTCCTATCTCGAAGCAGCAGCAGAAATGGCCCATCGGGGGGCACCGAGAAGCGCAGATCAGCCCCAATCGAACGAAAAGCCCCACAAGAGAGAGCAATACTGATGGCAAAGAGAACCGGGCTTGGCCGCGGTATTGGTGCACTCATTCCGGTGCAGGATGACGCTTCGGCTCCGCGCCCGGTCGACGTCTTCTTTCCCCGCGCCGTGACCGTTGAAGCGGATGCCTCCCCCGCGCTGATTCCCGTGCCCGGAGCGCGCCTCGCGCACCTCAACCCGCAGGATATCGTTCCCAACCGGGCCCAGCCGCGCACCATCTTCGATGAGGATGACCTCGCCGAACTCGTGCACAGCATTCGCGAAGTCGGGGTGCTGCAGCCCATTGTGGTGCGCCCGTTGCCCGACGAGCCCGGCAAGTATGAACTCGTCATGGGTGAGCGCCGGTTGCGCGCCACCAAGGAAGTTGGGCTGGATATTATCCCGGCCGTCGTTCGTGACACTGCGGACGTGGACATGCTGCGCGACGCACTCCTGGAGAACCTGCACCGTGCGCAGCTGAATCCGCTCGAGGAAGCATCCGCTTATCAGCAGTTGCTCGCGGATTTTGGCATTACCCAGGAAGAATTGGCTAGCCGGATCGGGCGCTCGCGTCCGCAGATCACCAACACGTTGCGACTGCTCAAACTACCGGAACCGGTTCAGTTGCGTGTCGCAGCGGGGGTGCTATCGGCGGGTCACGCTCGCGCCATTCTCTCGGTCGGGGACCCCGCCGGCATGCTGCGCTTGGCCGAAAAAATTATTGAGGAGGACCTGTCGGTTCGTGCGGCGGAGGCGGCAGCGTCGGCTGGTCCCAAGAAAATTGTTGTGAAGCCGTTGCCTGGTCGGCGCCAGGGACACCTCGATGAGATCGCCGAACACCTCGGAGATCGTCTCGACACCCGGGTCAAGATCAATCTGGGCGCACGAAAAGGCCAGATCACAGTAGATTTCGCGACAATCGGTGATCTGAATCGCATTCTGACTGTTTTGGGAGAGCCTGGCTTCAGCGCCAGCTAGCTCGTACCGACGTTTCACGTGAAACGTACCCAATCCGTTGGTCGATTTTGCCGCCACCGCAATCGCCATCGGCATCGCGCGAGCAACCTGTTGGGAGAGGGATTTTCGTTGGTCGAGCCTGGTGAGACCGCCATCGTCCTCGCGTGAGTTGTTTGGGGGAATCCCGTTGTGGTGTTTCACGTGAAACAACATCACATCACATCACATCACATCACATCACATCACATCAAGTCCTGGCTGTGCAAAGGCATTTTTGCGATGAAGGCGGCCTGGTCTGCGGTGTACGGTAACGCGCGCTTCAGCTGGAGCATTCAGCCTTTGCGGAGAGTCTTCACGAAAAGCGTGCAGAGACTTGCCGCAAATACCGAGAACTCGCACCCCGCGCATGACCTGATTCCGCCTGCACTTTCGGGGAATGAACCTGCGCCAAGGTGGTCACTGGAGTTTCACGTGAAACATGGCCGATGCCCTGCGTGTCGTGTGTGTGTCCGGGAATTCGGTAGGCACGGTCAAACTGCTGCCTGGCGATCTCGGCAAGCTCGACAACGGTGGTTGCACGGGAGTGTGGCCTCGGTTCCGCAGGCTGGGCAGACTGAAGGTACACGAATGCCCATCCCGTTGGTCGAGCCTTCCGAGACCGCCATCGCCCTCAGCTAAACAATCAGGGGAAGGTGGTGCCGCGATGTTTCACGTGAAACGCAGGAGAGAGAGGTTATTGGGCGGCGCGGGCGTGGGTGGCCAGGGTCGAGTAGGTGGCGCCAAGGGTCTGCTTGGCGGCCTCGATGGCCTGGGGCACTAGGGACGTCTCGGTCAGACCGGGGAAAACATTGGCCTCGAGGAACCAGGGGGTGCCCGCTGCGTCGACGATGAGGTCGACTCGGCTCAGGTGGCGCAGGCCGAGCAGGGTGTGAATTGCCACTGCGGTGTCGGAGACGGCTGCCGAGACCGCGTCGGCGAGGCGAGCGGGGGTGTAAAAGTCCGTTTCGCCTGCGTTGTAGCGTGCCTCAAAGCTGTAAACGCCGTCGACTGGCACGATTTCCACGATAGGCAGTGCGGTGGGGCCGTCGCCGGACTCGATCACAGCCACGGTGACCTCGGTGCCGTCCACGTATGCCTCTACCAGGGCGGTATCGGCGTAGGTGTACGCCTCGACCATGGCGCGGGGCAGATCAGCGGGCGTGCGCACGATCGTGACGCCCTGCGAGGAGCCGCCCTGTGCTGGTTTCACAACCAGGGGCAGGCCGATCGCGCTGACCAGATGCTCGAGAACGCTCGTGGCGCCGAGATCCCGAAAGGTCTCGGTCGAGAGCGCTATGGCCGGGGGAGTGGCAAAGCCGGCGCGCAGCACGAGTTCTTTGGCGGTGGCCTTGTTCCAGGCGAGGGCTGCGGCCGGGCCGCGGGAGCCGAGAAAAGGAATCCCGGTTGTTTCGAGCAGGGAGAGCAGGGCGCCATCCTCGCCGGTGGCGCCATGCAGGGTAGGCCAGATGAGGTCGGGAGCTTGTTCGGTGAGGGTCGTGAGCAGGTTGGCTCCGGGGTCGAGCACCGTCACCGTGTGACCTTCGTCGGTGAGGGCATCCGCTACCCTCCGGCCTGAGCGGAGCGAAACGTCGCGCTCGTGCGAGATGCCACCGGCCAGGATGGTGATGTTCAGGGGGATGAATTCGCTCATGATCAGGACTTTTCCTAGCTGCATACGGGTAAGGTGGCGAATTTAGGAGATATTGGCTGGCGGGCCAGCGAAGCGCTGATTCCTGGCTCCGGGCCGGTCGGGTGCTGCGCCGAGCGCGCCCGTTCCGGCGAAAGTGTCGAGCAGGTCGAGTTCGCCGCGAATCACCGTGGCGAGACGACGGATACCGACCCGAATGTTGTCCGGCGTGGGATAACAGAAGGCAAGCCGCATGTTCTGGCGACCATCACCGTTGCCGTAGAAGGCTGTTCCGGGCGTGTAGGCCACTAGTTCCTTCACCGCGCGGGGCAGCATGGCTTTCGAATCGAGCTGTTCGGGCAGGGTGACCCAGACGTAGAAGCCGCCGGTGGGGTCGGTCCAGGTGAGGTCGGGAAGGTATTCGTCGAGCGCCGAGAGCATGGCGTTCTTGCGCTCGTGGTACACGCCGCGGAAGGTGTTGATCTGGCCCTTCCAATCGGCCGTGGAGAGGTATTCCGAGATGACCATCTGCGTGAACGAGCTGGGGGAGAGCACGGCGGCTTCGTTGGCGAGCACGAGTTTCTCGCGGATCGCGTGTGGAGCGAGCGCCCAGCCGACCCGGAAGCCGGGGGCGAGGGTTTTCGAGAAGGTACCCAGGTAGACGACGCCGTCGCGCTCGAGCGAGCGGATCGCATCCGGGGCTGGCTTGTCGAAATAGAGCAGGCCGTATGGATTGTCCTCGAGGACCAGGATGTTGTTCGACCGGCAGATCTCGAGAATTTCCAGACGGCGTTCCCAGCTGAGGGTGACCCCGGCCGGGTTGTGAAAGCTTGGGATCGTGTACAAAAACTTGATCCTGCGCCCGGCAGCCTTGAGGGCAGCGATGTGCTCGATCAGCGCGGCCGGGATGAGGCCGTTTTCGTCCATCGGAACGTGGTCGACCTCGGCCTGGTAAGACTTGAAGATCACCATGGCGGTGACGTAGCTCGGGCCCTCGGAGATGACGACATCTCCGGGGTCGAGAAACAGTTTGCTGACCAGTTCGAGGGCGTGCTGGGAGCCGGTTGTCACGACGACATCATCGGCGTTGGCCTTGATTCCTTCGAGCGCCATGACGTCGAGAATCTGCTCGCGCAATAAGGGAATTCCCTGACCAGAGCCATATTGCAAGGCTGTGGCACCCTTCTCGCGCATGACCCGGTCCATGGCGTTGATGACGAGGTCCTCGGGCAGTGCCGCAACGTACGGCATGCCGCCGGCCAACGACACCACTTCGGGGCGGGAGGCCACGGCGAAGAGAGCACGGACCTCAGAGGCCTTCAGGCCCGCGGCTCGTTCGGCGTAGTGGTGGTACCACGGGTCGAGGTTGTTTCCGGCCTGTACAGTACTTGACTGCACAGCGCTGACGTCAGTGGAACCCTGATTTGTCACGTCACATCCGTTCTGCTGTTCACTTCATCGTATGGGGTGGCACCGGGCACAAAAAAACCCGCCCGGTCGAAACCGGGCGGGTCGGGTGGTGCGGTGAACAGTTAGACCAGATAATCGGCCAGGTCCTTCTCCAGCTGGGGCTTCGGCTTGGCGCCGATGACGGTCTTGACCACCTCGCCCTTCTGGAAGACCTTCATCGCGGGGATGGAGGTGATCTGGTACTTGGCGGCCAGGGCCGGGTGCTCGTCGACGTTGAGCTTGACGATGTCGATCTTGTCCGAGTTCTCGGCCGCGATCTGGTCGAGGATCGGGCTGACGGCGCGGCAGGGGCCACACCACTCGGCCCAGAAGTCCACCAGCACGGTCTTCTCGTTGTTAATGACTTCCTGGTCGAAGTTGGCCTCTGTTACAGCGCGTGCAGTCATGTGTATCTCCTTCTTGGGTAAATTAAACGAGCTCGGGTTCGCTGGCCGAGGCCAGCAGGTTCTGGGAAAGTGTGCTGAGGTAGTGCTCGGCATCGAGAGCGGCCGCGCAGCCGGAGCCGGCTGCGGTGATGGCCTGCCGGTAGCTGGAGTCGATGACATCACCGGCCGCGAACACGCCCGGCTGGCTGGTCAGTGACGACCGGCCGGCGACAGCGATGGTGCCCTCGGGGGTGAGGTCAAGCTGCTTGTGCACGAGGTGGGTGCGCGGGTCGTTGCCGATCGCCACGAACACGCCGCCGACCGGGAGGCTGGTCTCGGTACCGGAGACGGTATCGCGCAGGGTCAGGCCATCGACGGCCTCTGCGCCCGTGATGCCGACGACTTCGGAGTTCCAGATGAACTCGATCTTGTCGTTGGCGAAGGCACGCTCCTGCATTATCTTGGAGGCGCGCAACTCACCCTTGCGGTGGATGACGTGCACCTTGGAGGCGAACCGGGTCAGGAACGTTGCTTCTTCCATGGCCGAGTCGCCGCCGCCGATGACGGCGATTTCCTTGCCCTTGAAGAAGAAGCCGTCGCAGGTAGCACACCAGGAGACGCCGCGCCCGGACAGACGCTCTTCGTCGCTGAGGCCGAGCTTGCGGTAGGCGGAACCGGTAGCGAAAATGACCGTGAGCGCCTGCTCAACATCGCCATTGCCGAGGGTGACCGTCTTGATCGGGCCGGACAGGTCGACCGACTCGACGTCGTCATAGACGACCTCGGTGCCGAACCGTTCGGCCTGTTCCTGCATCTTGGTCATCAAATCAGGGCCCTGCACGCCCTCCGGGAAACCCGGGAAGTTTTCAACATCGGTTGTGTTCATCAATTCGCCGCCGGCCTCAACGGAGCTGGCGATCAGAAGCGGTTTGAGGTTGGCTCTGGCGGCATAGATCGCCGCGGTATAACCGGCCGGTCCTGAACCGATGATGATGATCTGACGCACGCGCACGCTCCTTGCAGTGGGGGGGCGAAACGGGCAATATCCCGCCTCACATTTCGATACAACACATCCTAATCGGATGCTATTCCACGCCCTCCCAGCTTGCGAGGCGGTGTTCAGCTGGCGGAAGACTATGCTGAGGCGCTCAAGGGAGCGCTGAGCCGTGTGTCCGGACCGAAGGCCTTACCGGCCCAGGCGCCGCTGCAGGGGCGCGAGAAAGGCCGTCAGCTCGGCGCTGCGCATGACCAGGAGCAGGCCGAAGTACGCCGCGGCCATGACGAGCCCGATGAGGAGCATGGAGAGGATGGCGGTCAGTCGGGACGCGACGGCAAAACCGTCCTCGACGTTTCCGCCGAGAATGAACAACAGTGTGATTCCCAGGCCGACCGGAATGATCGCCGCGGCGAGGTACTTCACCAGGCTGCGCACGATGCGTCGGCCGTCGATGCCACCGAGGCGGCGGCGCAGCAGTACGGCGGCCAGCAGGCACTGGAGCACGCCGGACACGGTGATGACCAGGGCGATCCCGACCGCGATCCACTCCACCGGAAGCCCCGCGCAGCCCGCGACCCCGAGCACAATCAGCACCACCTGGAACAGAGTGAAGAAGAACGGCGTACGGGTGTCCCCGAGGGCGTAGAAGGTGCGTTGCAGCACGAACAGGATGCAGAATGCGATCAGTCCGAGAATGAAGGCGATGATGACGTTTCCGATGCCCTGGACCTGCTCGAACGGTGCCACGAATACCGCGGCGAACGGATACGCGCATACGGCGATCACGGCCGTCGCGAGCACGATGATCAGGGTGGTGCCTCGGATCGCGGAGGACGCATCCGTTCTGACCAGATCGAACTTTTCCAGCGCAGCATGCTCGCTCATGCGGGTGAAATAGGCGGTGGCGACGGAGACGGTGATCACCGAGTGCGGCAACATGAAGATGAGCCAGGCGGTGGCGAGCACCGCAATGGACGCCTCACCGGTGGCGAGCGAAACGACCTGCGTCTCGACGATCCCGGCGATGGTGGTCAGCAGCAGCATGCCGAAGGTCCAGGTGGCCATTTTGCCGGCGGCTCCGAGGCCGACGCCGCGAAAGTGAAAGTCGGGGCGATAGCGCAGGCCGATGCGCTTCCAGAAGTAGAACAACACCACGGCCTGCACGATCACGCCGAGGGTGGCGCTGCCGGCCAGGACCGCGATCATGGCCGGGGTGAATTCACCGGCCGCTCGGTTGCCGGAGGCATCGGCACCGTACATGGCGCCGAACACCAACAGGCCGGCGATCGCCACGACGTTGTTGAGCACCGGAACCCAGGTGAATGGTCCGAACATTTTGCGCGCGTTGAGCACCTCCCCGAGCAACGTGTAGAGGCCATAAAAAAACATTTGCGGCAGGCACCAGTAGGCGAAGGCGATGGCGAGGTTCTTTTGGTCGGCCGGCAGGTTAATGCCAATGAATCCAGTGATGGCCGGCGCGAACAGCGTGCCGAGGATCGTCGTCACCGCGAGAATCGACAGGGCGAGGGTGAGGAGCTTGTTGATGTAGGCCGTACCGCCGTCGAGGTGCTGGCTGGCACGCACGATCTGCGGCACCAGAACAGCCGTGAGGATTCCGCCGGCGACGATGACGTAGACGGTGTTGGGCAGCTGATTGGCCAGCGCGAACGCATCGGCGCTATCGCCGAGCTGGCCGATCATACCGGCCAGCACGATGAGCTTGACGAAGCCGAGAAGGCGCGACACGATCGTGCCGGAGGCCAGGAAGGCGCTGGCCCGGCCGATGCTGCCGCCCGTGCTGGTCGGGGTGTTAGACATCGGGGGTCACCGCCAGCTGCCCCGCCGCATTTTCACCAGCGGATGCCTCGGCGGAGTGTTCCCGCCGACGGCTGATGATATTGCGCCAAATACCGAATCCAAAGAAACCCACGACCAGGATCGCAAAAATGCTCGCGCCGACGCCTTCCCAGTCGGCGCGCACGGTGACGTCGATGGGAGCGGGCTGGCCGAGGGGGGTGCCGTTCAGGGTGAACAGGGTGACCCGAAGAACGACGTCACCGTTTCCGACCGCAGCGCTCAACGGCACGGACACCGCCTGCGCGGAGTTGGGCTGGATGATCGTCTCGAGTGTGTCGCCCACAACGAGGCGCCCATTCGACGGTACGACCTCGGTGCGCACGGTCACGGCCTGTTCCAGGGCGTTGTTGAGGGTGATGCGGAGGTCGACCTGGCTACCGACGACGATGATCGGCCCGCGCGTAGTCACGGTGACGGCATGCATGAGGTCGAAGGATGACGCCAGACTGGCCGCGACATGGTCAGCCCAGGCCGAGGACTGCACGTTCCATGAGGTATCCAGTAGTGCCAGCAGGTCGAGGCGCTGGGGGGAAGTCACCACGATCGGATCGGCCAGGATCGTGGCAAAGTCAGCGACCGCGCCCTCACGGTCGAGCAGGGAACGGGCCAGCGTGACCCTGCCGGAGTCGATTGCCTCGTTCTGGAACGTCACGGTGGTGGCCGGAGTGGACTCCTGCGCCGCCTGAAGGGAGACGGCATCCGCCCAGGAAAGACCGGCCACGGCGGCCATGGTTTGCTCGACCCGGTTGGCGGGGGTCGGACTGCTGCGATCAAACGTGGCCAGCAGCGTGCGCGCCGAGTTCGGGTTCTCGGCCGAAACGATTGCCAGCAGCGAGGCGGCTTCCGACATGCTGACCCGCCAGTCATGGTCGGTCGTGGCATCGGCGGCAGCACGAATGGCCGAGGACAGCGCGCTGTCGCTGACCAGGCCGAGCCCGGTGGGGAGGGTAACCGCGGTGTTCGGGGTGAAGACGTCGGACTGCTCCACATTTCCGCTGGAGAGGATGGTGGTGGTCAGCCCACTCGCGGCGAACACGTCGAGGTCGGTGCTGGCGACTTGGCCTGCGCTGGGCCAGCCGATCGTCGTGCTGGTGTAGTTCCAGGCCAGTAGGTCACTGGTTGTAGGAATGACCGTCTCGCCCGGCGTCACCGTCGGGCCGGGCGTCGGAGTCGGTGACGGCGTGGTCTTAGTGGATGTGCGGGAGGTGACGCTCGGCACGTCGCTGGTCGTCTCAGGAACGGGAGTGTTCGAGGGGACGACGAACAAACTCGGATCGATGGCCTGCGCGAAGGACGTCGGTGCGCGCAGGGTGGACGCACCGGCCTGGGCCTGCAGGGAGATATCGGCGTCGGCGTAGCCAAGCGGGAAAATGTCGTTGCTCGCAGTGGCAAGGCGATCGAGCCAGGCCACCGCGGACGCGGGAGCTTTGCTGCCCAGAACTCGAATGGACGCGATGATCTGCGGGTCGATGGCGATAGCCATCGTGGGCAGGTCGATCACGGAATCGAGCTGGCGTGAGAGCAGGCCGACCGAACTCGTATAGGACTCGAGCGCCTTGGCTGTAATCAGGCCGGTCGCGCTCTCTGGGGTCGTGATCGGCATGATCGACGCCAGCCTGACCGGGGTGGTGGCGCTGCCCGATGACCAGACAAAAGTTCCCCGGCCCTCGGAGCGAACGACATCATCGACCGTGAGAATGGCCGCAACACCGCGCGCCCCCCAGGCATTCTGGTCGGTCAAGCCGAGGGAGGCAGCGGGAACGGTGATCGACAGATTCGTGTTCGCACCGGCCGGAATAGCTTGCGTAGTCGGCACGCTCAGCATTTGATCGCCCGAATTGGCGTCAGCGTCCGGGCGGAGCCAGGACTCGAGGGCCGCTCGGGTCGTGAGAGCGAGGTCGGCGAGGTACACATCGACCCGGCCGATCGGAATGGCCGCATCGGTATTGTTCTGCACGGCAACCGTCAGGAGCAGATCCTGGCCGGGCGACAGCTCGGAGGAATTCGTGCCGGATATGGTGATCCCGACCGAATCGGCGGCGGTCGTGGCGGTTTCGACCGCCGTCCGTGGAGCCTGGGCCTGGGCTGCAGAGAGCCCATTGACTGGCGTCAGAATCAGCGCGGCCAGGGTGAGGATGCCCACCAGTAACCCCGCCGTCGGCCGCAAGCGCCCTGCTCTGCTGGTGCGCTGGGCCGGGCGCACGGCAGTGCGTGCGGCAGCCGGAAGCGCGGGCCGATGCGCGGAATCTGACTCGGCCACCATAGGGGGATTCTACGGCGTGCCAGCCGGAAGCCACCTGCACCGCGTCTGCGCGCCGCGCGCTGACAACTAATATGGGCATATGCAGAGCGTCGCGGCAGCCCTCGCACGACTGGGCGACCTGGCTGCCTCTCCCACGGTATCCCGTCTGGCGAACGCATTTGCGGCGGCCGGCCATGAGCTGGCTCTGGTCGGCGGTCCGGTGCGAGATGCGTTCCTCGATCGGCCAGTGCATGACTTGGACTTCACGACGGATGCGACGCCGGATCAGATTCTCGCGCTCGTCAAACCACTCTCCGAGGCACAGTGGGACATTGGTCGGGCCTACGGCACGATCGGAGCGAGCCTGGCCGGTGAAACCGTGGAAATCACCACCTATCGCGCCGACAGCTACGACGGGACCACCCGCAAACCCGACGTGGTCTTCGGTACGAGCCTCGAACCCGACTTGCTCCGCCGGGACTTCACGGTCAATGCCATGGCGCTGCGCCTGCCGCAGCTGACCCTGGTCGACCCGTCCGGTGGCATCGACGACCTGCTGGCCGGGCGCCTGCGCACCCCGAGCACCCCGGAGGTCTCCTTCGGAGACGATCCATTACGGATGCTGCGCGCGGCCCGATTCACCGGCCAGCTGGGTTTCACGCTGGATCTGGACACGGCACTCGCGATGGAAAAGATGTGCAACAGCATCCGTATCGTGTCGGCCGAGCGCATCGGCGACGAGCTCTCGAAGATGCTCGTATCAGCGGACCCGCGCGCCGGCATCGAGGTGCTGATGGAATCGGGACTGGCTGAGATCGTGCTGCCGGAGATTCCCGGCCTGCAGTTGGAGATCGACGAACACCACCACCATAAAGACGTCTATCAGCACACGCTGACGGTACTCGAGCAGGCGATGGGCTACGAGAAATCCCGCGGCAACCTGGAGGCACCCGACCTGATCGTGCGGCTCGCAGCTTTGCTGCACGACATTGGCAAGCCGGCCACCCGCAAACTTGAACCGGGCGGGGTCGTCAGCTTCTACCACCACGACGTGGTCGGGTCGAAGCTGGCCAAGAAGCGGCTGCGCGCCCTGCGCTTCGACAATGACACGATCAACGCGGTGTCCCGGCTAATCGAGCTGCACCTACGGTTCTTCGGGTATACCGAGGGCGCCTGGACCGACTCCGCCGTTCGCCGCTATGTTCGCGATGCTGGTGACCAGTTGGAGCGGTTGCACATTCTGACCAGGGCCGACGTGACGACACGCAATCGGCGCAAGGCCGACCGGCTCGGCTTCGCGTACGACGACCTGGAACACCGCATTGCCGAGCTCAACGAGAAGGAAGAGCTCGGTGCCGTGCGCCCCGACCTCGACGGCGAGCAGATCATGGCCGTGCTCGGACTGAAGCCGGGGCGTGAGGTTGGCGAGGCCTACCGGTATCTGCTCGAACAGCGACTCGACGACGGTCCGCTGGGCGAAGCGGAAGCCACCCGCCGGCTGCAGGAGTGGTGGGCAGGGCGGAACCGGTAGGAGCGCAGTGGCAAAAGCTGCCAACATCCGGTAGTCTGGGCAGGTTGCCTGCGTGCCGGATTCCCCGGACCAGCGCCGGCAGCACATGCACAACCCTCCTGTTGCAGAAAGTCTGCAGCCGTTTTAGTCCGAAGGAGGTGGGTTAGTCATGCATCAGTACGAACTTATGGTTATCCTCGATCCCGAGATCGATGAGCGCACCGTAGCTCCCAGCCTTGACAAGTTCCTCAACGTTGTTCGCAACGATGGCGGAACCATTGACAAGGTTGATGTCTGGGGTCGTCGTCGTCTCGCTTACGAGATCAACAAGAAGACCGAAGGCATTTACGCCGTTGTCGACTTCACCGCGAACGCCTCAGCCACGGTCGAGCTCGACCGCCAGCTGAAGCTGTCCGAGGCCGTCATGCGCACCAAGGTGCTCCGCGCCGAAGAGGGCATCGCCCAGGTCGTCGTCGCGAGCAAGCTGGCCGCCGAGAAGGCTGCCCGCAAGGCTGCCAACCCGAAGGTCATCGCTGCCAAGGCTGACGCTGCTGCCGCAGCTGCCGCAGCACCGGCTGCCAAGGTTGCCGCTGCCCCGAAGGTTGATACCGCGCCGGTCGTTGCCGAGGCCGTTGTGGCAGAGGCTCCGGCCGCTGCTGCTCCGGTTGTTGCTGCCTCCACCGCGGTTCCGGCCGCGAAGGTTGCTGGCGCTAAGCCTGCTGCTGCCAAGGCCGCTCCGGCTCCGGCCGCTGCTGCCGACAAGGCAAGCGACAAGTAGCCCATGGCTGGCGAGACCGTAATCACCGTGGTGGGCAACCTCACCAGCGATCCGGAACTGCGTTACACGCAGAACGGGCTGGCGGTTGCCAACTTCACCATCGCTTCCACTCCGCGTACGTTCGATCGTGCGGCCAACGAGTGGAAAGATGGCGACGCGCTGTTCCTGCGTGCAAGCGTTTGGCGTGAATTCGCCGAGCACGTGGCAGGTTCACTGACCAAGGGTTCGCGTGTCATCGCTTCCGGTCGTCTCAAGCAGCGTTCGTATGAGACGAAGGAAGGTGAAAAGCGCACGAGCATGGAGCTTGAGATCGACGAAATTGGTCCTTCGCTGCGCTACGCCACCGCTTCCCTCACTCGCGCGCAGTCGTCCGGCCCCCGTAGCAGCGCTCCTGCTGCCGGTGGCCAGGGCAATGATGAGCCGTGGGCTCCCAGCGCATCCGCCAAGACTGCGTCGCCCGCAGCATCCGGTGGGGACGTTTGGAACAGCCCAGGCAACTTTAGCGACGAGACCCCCTTCTAAGCCTCGCCTCGCGCGGAGCTAACGTCTTCTTTTAGAAAGTAAGGAAATCATGGCTGGAAAGTCGAGCGGCGACCGCCGCAAGCCGCTTCGCGGAGCAAAGGGTGGCAAGAACGCCGCTCCCGCGAAGTCGATTCGGGTTGGTGTCATTGATTACAAAGATGTCCCCACCCTGCGCAAGTTCATCTCCGAGCGCGGAAAGATCCGCGCCCGCCGCATTACAGGCGTTTCTGTTCAGGAACAGCGCCTCATCGCCCGTGCCGTCAAGAACGCCCGCGAAATGGCTTTGCTGCCCTACGCAGGCTCAGGCCGGTAAGGAAACCAAATGTCGAAATTGATTCTGACGCATGAGGTCTCCGGCCTCGGTGCACCCGGCGACGTCGTAGACGTCAAGAACGGGTTTGCTCGTAACTACCTCGTTCCCAAGGGCTTCGCTGTGGCGTGGACCCGCGGTGGCGAGAAGCAGATCGAGCAGATCAAGGCAGCCCGCGCAGCGCGCGAGCACGCCACCTTCGAAGAGGCCGAGGCGCTCAAGGTCAAGCTTGAGAACACCAAGGTCACCCTGGTCGTCAAGGCCGGCGCCGGCGGACGTCTGTTCGGTTCGGTCAAGACCACGGATGTGGCTAACGCCGTTGCAGCCGCCGGTCTCGGCACGGTCGACAAGCGCAAGATTGAACTCACCGCGATCAAGCTGACCGGTGAGCACACGGCAACGGTTCGTCTTCGCGACGAGCTCAGTGCCACGATCACCCTGGTGGTCGTCGCAGCCAAGTAAGGTCAGTGCCGGTTCCGCGAGTTACCGGCACGTTTGCCTCTTCCATAGCGGAGGGTTCCGAAAGGAACCCTCCGCTATGTGGCGTTAAGAGGCATTTTGTCGGGGTAAACGCAACGCTTTTGTGCACAGGTGAGCATTCGTCTCGTCAAGGTTCAACGGTTGGTTGAGGCTACTTTATTCACAGCCTTGATAATCAACGAAATTGCTGATCAAAGCTATTTATGTGGCTTAGTTCAACTATTTATCCACAACTGAGTGCACAGGTTCTGCACAATCTCCACGGCGTTTCGCGCAGATTCTCCACAGAGTTATCCACAAGGGGGTTTGTGGGGGCGCTGCTACCTACCTAAGGTGATGCAGTGCCGGTTTCCAGCTCAAGCTGGTGCATCGTGGCCCGTGTCGGTGGGTCCTGATACACCTGAAAGCACACGGATTCTCCGAAGTGCACGAAGAAAGAGGTACCGAGTGTCGATCGCTCACCTGGGCCTGGCCAACCAGCCAGCGTCAAACGAGTACGCTTCGTCAGTCCGCGGCGGCGCAGTCGACCAAAATCGAGGCGAGCGGCCCGCTGAAGCCTGGAAGTCGGAGCGTGCCCTGCCACACGACCTGCTGGCCGAGCAGAGCGCCCTCGGTGGCATGATGCTCAGTAAAGACGCCGTTGCCGATGTCGTCGAGACCGTGCGCGGCGGGGACTTCTACATTCCCAAGCACGAGATCATCTTCGATGCCATTCTCTCGCTCTACGCGCAGGGTGAGCCCACCGACGTCATCACGGTCACCGACGAGCTCACCAAACTCGGAGAGCTGTCGCGGGCCGGTGGTGCCGACTACCTGCACACCCTCACAAGCCTCGTGCCCACGGCAGCGAATGCCGGCTTCTACTCCACGATCGTGGCTGAGCGTGCCCTGCTGCGCCGCCTGGTCGAGGCTGGTACCCGCATTGCCCAAATGGGCTACGCCGGCGAGGGTGAGGTGCTCGACCTCGTCAACACCGCCCAGGCCGAAATTTACTCGGTCACCGGCGGCACCGAAACCGAAGACTACGTTCCACTGACCGATGCCGTCACCGCCGCCATCGAGGAGATCGAGGCGGCCAAGCTCAAAGACGGCCAGATGAGCGGCGTACCGACCGGCTTCGCTGACCTGGACGAACTCACCAACGGATTCCACGGCGGCCAGCTCATCATCGTCGCGGCCCGTCCGGCACTGGGAAAGTCCACCCTCGCACTCGACTTCGCGCGCTCGGCTTCGATCCACAACAACATGCCCAGCATCTTCTTCTCCCTCGAAATGGGGCGCAGTGAAATTGCGATGCGTCTGCTCGCAGCCGAGGCATCCGTTCCCCTGCAGAGCATGCGCAAGGGAACTGTCGAGGCCCGCGACTGGACCACGATCGCGTCCACCCGTGGTCGCATCAACGATGCGCCGCTGTACATTGACGACAGCCCGAACATGACTCTGGTCGAGATTCGGGCCAAGTGTCGCCGTCTCAAGCAACGGGTGGGGCTCAAGATGGTCATCATTGACTACCTGCAGCTCATGACGAGCGGTAAGAAGGTCGAATCACGTCAGCAGGAGGTCAGTGAATTCTCGCGCGCGCTTAAGCTGCTCGCCAAAGAACTGCAGGTTCCCGTGATCGCGCTGTCCCAGCTCAACCGTGGTCCGGAGCAGCGCGCCGACAAGATGCCGGCCATCTCCGACCTTCGAGAATCGGGTTCGCTCGAGCAGGACGCCGATATGGTCATCCTGCTGCACCGCGAGAGCGCGTACGAGAAAGACAACCCGCGGGCCGGCGAGGCCGACCTCATCGTCGCCAAACACCGTAACGGGCCCACCCGTACCGTCACGGTCGCCTTCCACGGCCACTACTCCCGGTTCGCCGACATGGTCGCCGGCGGGTAGCCTCCCCTACGCAGCCCCGCACGCAGCGCGCTCGCAGCCCCGCGACCACCTCGCCGCGTAGACTGAGGGGGACAAAATTGTGCAACGAAAGAGGTCGTGCGTGGCGAAGGTCCAGGCGCCATCAAACGTCGGTCCCGGGTACTGGCGCGTGCCCTTCGGGCGCGCCCTGATCGCGTTGATTCCGGCCGCGATCATTACCTTCAATGGCGATCACTCCGCCGAGTTCGGTGTGATCACGTTCGGCGCATTCGCCCTCGCGAGCGGACTCTGGCTCATTCTGTCGGGACCTCGCACCCTGACCGTCGCTACCGACCGCAGCCTGTTCCTGATCAGTGGCATCGTGAGCATGGTCGCCGGCGGAGTGGCCCTCGCCTTTCACGTCGGCGGGCACGGGTTTTTCCTGTTCGTGGTGAGCGTCTGGGGAGCCGTCACGGGGTTCCTGGAGATCTATGCAGGTATTCGCGTGCGCAAGCGAGCACTACCCGCGAAGGACTGGCTGTTCACCGGCATCGGCACCGCCATCCTCGCGCTGCTGTTCCTCCTGCTTCCGCCCAACCCCGTCGTGTCGGTCGGGCTGTTCGGGGCCTATCTGGTCTTTCTCGCAGTTTTCCTGCCCATTGCCGGGCTCTCCCTCAAGTGGGATTCCCCGCGGCAGCGCCGCGGCGTTCCCGTCCCCAACGATTCGGATTCCCTGTGACTTCAAAACGCGTCCCCAGAAAAAAAATGGCCAAGAAGACTCCCGGTATGCCCAATCCCGCGCACCAGCCGAGCCGGTCCGATCGGCTGAAACCAGCCGAGCTGCTCGGTATTTCCGGCCTGATGGGCCTGTTCATCGCAGGCACGATTCTATTGACCACCCGCGACCTGATACTTTCGGCGATCGGTTTCGGCGTGACCTTCATCGTGGCTCTCGTGGTGATTGCGATGCTCGTTCTCGGCATGAAGCCGAACGCGTCGGAGCAGACCGACCTTGATGAGCAGAACGGCCACTGACCGCACGCTGGCGCGTCACGTGGCACGCCCAGCCCAACAGTCCTAGACCGGGATGCCCGCCGTGGACTCGAGTACCGACGGTGGTCGCTGGGTCTTGAGGTCGAGACTGGGGGTCTGTCCTGCCGGGCGTTCAGCGGTATCCAGTCGCCGATAGCGGCTCGGAGTCATTCCCACCTCGGTGTGGAACTGTCGATTGAAGTTGGCCAGGTTGGAATAGCCAACTCCGAGAGACACCGAGGCGATCGAGTCGTCGGTCTGGGCCAGCAATCGGCAGGCATTCGCGATGCGCAACTTCTTCACCATGGCGCTGAAAGTCAGCCCGCTCGACTTCTTGAAGTACTTTGAAAACGTCGGCTCCGACATGTGGGCCAGCCGGGCGGCGTCGGACATGCGAATGCGGGTTGACAGATTGTCGAAGATGTAGGCCAGCCCAGCCTCGACGGCGAGTCTGCCGTCGCCCTGACCGGCCGTGGAGAACCACTCCCGGGCGACAAAGGCCTTCTCGTCGACCGGTGCTTCCGCCAGGGTCGCCAGCACGGCGAACACGTACGAGACCTTGCGGGCGCCCTGCGCGGTGCCTATGAGTTCGAGCTCGGCGGCCGCACGCGCTGCCGTCGACCCGGTGAAGATAATGCCCCGGCCCGAGGACTCCAGGAGCGCCCGCACTGGATTGAGTTCGGGCAACGTGCTCGCGCACCTTTCGAACCATTCGCCGGTGAACTGCAGCACGACGTCGCGGTTGTAGACCACCTCGTCGGTCTGCAGGTCGCTCATCCAATCGTGCGGAACCCCCGGCCCGATGAGCGCCACCTGACCGGGCCCAAACGGGCCAACCTGGTCGCCAATGATGTAGCTGCCCGTGCCGTGCCGAATGAGGTGTAGTTCGTACTCGGGGTGGTAGTTCCAGCGCGCGATTTCGCTCGGGTAATCGTGTTCCAGCCAGCGAAAAGATTCGCTCGGCAGGTGTCGGATCACCTCGCGCGTCGCGGGTCGTTCGAGGAACCGGGCCGCCATGGCGACGGGTCGCGTTTCGTCCGTGGGTAACGCTTTCATCACAACTCCGATCAGACCAGTCAAGCGGATGCGGATAATGCAGCGTAGCCGCAGCATCCGTTGGAAAGAAAGTATCAGAATCGTACTCTGCGCGGACTAGGAGGGCGCGAACGAATTCGGGTAACTTCAAGAATCGGATGACGGCGGGAACGCTCCGGACGGAGCGGTGGATTTCTACCCACCCGCCCCCGCACACAGCAAAAGCAACGACGACAAAGGAGTTCCAATGCTTGGAAAGAAACGTGCGATCACGCTGGGGGCGGGGCTCATCGTGATCGCCTTCGCGCTCACGGGCTGTACCGGTGCCGGCGGGGGCGGAGCGGCGTCGGGAGACGTCACCCTCACCCTCGCCACGGTGAACAACCCGCAGATGAAGGACATGGAACAGCTCAAGGGAACGTTCGAAGAGGACAACCCCGGCATCAACGTCAACTTCGTGCAGATGGAAGAGGGCGACTTGCGGGCCGCCGTCACCGCCGACGTGGCCTCCGGGGCCGGCCAGTACGACATTGTCACGGTCGGGGCCTACGAGGTGCCGCAGTGGGGCGCCCAGGGCTGGCTCACCGACCTCACCTCGGCCCTCGCCGACGATCCCACCTACGACGTCGACGACACCCTGCCGGCGGTACGCACCGCACTCACCGTCGACGGCAAGCAGTATGCCGTTCCCTTCTACGGTGAATCGTCGATCCTGATGTACAACAAGGAAATGACCGACGCGGCCGGAATCACGATCAGCGACCACCCCACTTGGCAGGAAGTCGCGATGGCAGCCAAAGCGCTCAACACGCCGGACGTTGCGGGCATCTGCCTGCGCGGCAAGCCCGGTTGGGGTGACCTGTTCGCACCGCTGACCACCGTCGTGCAGACCTTCGGTGGCGCGTGGTACGACGAAGACTGGAACGCGCAGGTGAACTCGCCCGAGTTCGTCGAAGGCGTGAACTTCTACGTCGACCTGCTCGCGGCGGCTGGCGAGCCCGACCCCGTGTCGAACAGCTTCACCGAGTGCCTCAACCAGCTCCAGTCCGGCAAGGTCGCCATGTGGTACGACGCATCGGTAGCCGCGTCGATCCTCGAGGACCCCGAGACTTCGGCCGTTGCCGGCAAAATGGCCTACACCCACGCTCCCGTCTACAAGACAGAAGAATCGGGCTGGCTCTGGTCCTGGAACCTCGCCGTTCCCAAGACCACTAAGAACGCCGAAGCCGCGACCACCTTCGTCAAGTGGGCCACGAGCAAGGAGTACCAGCAGCTAGTCGGAACGACCCTCGGTTGGACCCGGGTTCCCCCGGGAGCGCGCACGTCGACCTACTCGATCCCCGAATACGAGGAAGCCGCTGCCGCCTTTGCCCCGATCACGCTCGACGTCATGAATGCGGTCAATCCGGAGCAGCCAGGACTCAACCCGCAGCCGTGGGTCGGAATCCAGTACGTGACGATTCCAGAGTTCCAGGACGTGGGAAACCAGGTCGCCCAGCTGGTGGCTGATGCCATCGCCGGACGGACCACCGTGGAGGAGGCCCTGGATAAGGGCCAAGTCATCGCCCAGACCGCGGGCGACAAGCAGAAGTAGCACGGCACCAGGTACGTGCTGTCGGGGGTCGGTCGAACGGCCCCCGGCAGCACCTCAACTATGAGGAAGAAGCAATGACAACCCTGACGACAGCCCCGCCTCCGGCGCCGGCACAGCCCTCGGCAAAAAGATCGCACGCCGCCGCACTCTCCCTGCGCAAGAAGGCTCGAGCGTCACGGGCACTCGTGTTACCGGCACTCTTCTTTTCGATCGTACTGACCCAAATTCCGTTTCTGGTCACGATCTACTTCTCGTTCCTGAACTGGAATCAACTTCGCCCGGCCGAGATCGCGTTCGCCGGCTTTCAGAACTACGCGGTCGTCTTCACCGGCCCCGACTTCTTCCCTTCACTGATGGCAACCGTCGTCATCACGGGCTCGTCCGTGGTGCTGTCGCTGGTTTTCGGTTTGTTCTTTGCTGTGTTGCTCGACCGCAAGTTCATGGGCCAGGGCCTCGCACGCACCCTCATGATCACGCCGTTCCTGGTGATGCCGGCCGCCGCGGCGCTCATCTGGAAGTGGTCGATGCTCGACGTCAACGTCGGCATGGTCAACGTTGGACTCAACTTCATCGGTCTGCCCTCGATCGCCTGGAACACCGACTTTCCGGCGCTCACCATCATCATGATGCTGACCTGGCAGTACACGCCGTTCATGATGCTCATCCTGTTCGCCGGGCTGCAGAGCCAGAGCCGGGAAGTGCTCGAGGCCGCGTCCGTCGACGGTGCCGGTCCGTTCCGCACCTTCCAGTGGATGACGCTGCCGCACCTGCGCCAGTACATTGAAATCGCGACCCTGCTCGGGTCGATCATGTTGCTGCAGGCCTTCGACCCGATCGCGATCATGACCAAAGGAACGGGCGGCACCAAGACCCTCTCCTATCTGCTCTATGAGCGGGCGTTTATCGGACTCGACGTCGGGCAGGCCGCCGCCTTCGGGGTCGTCACGGTCATCGTCACGATCGCCGTCGCCACCATCGCTCTCCGCACCCTTTTCAAAGTATTCATGAACGGAAGTGAACGCTGATGCGCACACTCAAGGGCACCCTGATCACGACAATGACGTGGGTTCTGGTGCTGATGTTCTTCTTTCCGATCGCCTGGATGGTCTTCACCAGTTTCAAGACCGAGGGCGCAGCGGCCTCTATCCCGCCGACCCTCTTCACCGCGTTGAGTTTCGACCAGTACCAGCTCGTCTTCGACCGCGGCATGGGAACCTACCTGCTCAACTCCCTCACCGCGAGCATCTCGTCGACGGCGATCGTGCTGCTCCTCGCCATCCCCGCGGCCTATGGGCTCAGTATCCGCCCGATCAAGCGCGTGCAGGACGTGTTGTTTTTCTTCATCTCCACGCGCTTCCTGCCGGCTGCGGCGTCGATCCTGCCGGTGTTCTTCATTCTCAAGGCCCTCGGAGCTCTCGACAACATCACCGCCATCGGCCTGCTCTACGCGGCGATGAACCTTCCGATCGCTGTGTGGATGATGCGGTCGTTCTTCAACGAGGTTCCGCGCGAGATCGTTGAAGCCGCCCAGATCGACGGGGCAAACCTGCGCACCGAACTGATCCGGGTGGTGTTGCCGATTCTGCTGCCCGGCATCGCGGCCGTCGCGCTGATCTGCTTCATCTTCGCCTGGAATGAGTACTTTCTCGCAACGCTGCTCACGACCTCGATCGCTCGCACGACGCCGCCGTTTCTGGCGAGCTTTGTCGACGGTCGTGGCCAGTTCCTTGCGGTGCTCTCCGCCGCGTCAACCATCGCCGTGCTTCCGGTCATCATCGCCGGCTGGGTTGCCCAAAAGCAGCTCGTACGCGGACTCGTCATGGGAGCGGTGAAGTAGATGGCGCAGCCCACACTGTGCACGGCGACACTCGGCAACCTCAAGTCCGGTGTCGCTCGGCCCAGCTACGACCGCTCGACCCTCACTGCGGGAATCATGCACTTTGGTGTCGGCGGCTTTCACCGCGCCCACCAGGCCGTCGCCCTCGATGAGCTCATGAACGCCGGCCTCGCCCAGGACTGGGCGATTTGCGGGGTCGGACTGCTCGAGGGCGACCGCAGAATGAAGGAAGTGCTCGACCAGCAGGACTGCCTCTACACGGTCACCCTCAAACACCCGGACGGCCACCGCGAGTCGTCGATCATCGGCAGCATGGTCGAGTATCTGTTCGCGTCCGACGATCCGGAGGCCGTGCTCGAGAAAATGGCTAGCCCTGCTATCCGTATCGTGTCGCTCACGATCACGGAGGGCGGTTACAACTTCGACCGGGTGACCGGCGAATTCGACCAGACCCACCCTGGAGTCATCGCGGACTTGGTCGACGGGGCCATGCCGACGACCGTCTTCGGCTATGTCACCGAGGCCCTCCGCCGCCGTCGCGAACGCGGGCTCGAGCCATTCACGGTGCAGTCCTGTGACAATATTCAGGGCAATGGCGACATGGCGAAACGCATGTTCTCGGCCTTCGCGGTGCAGAAGGACGCCGAGTTCGGCGAGTGGATGTTGCACAACGTGCACTTTCCCAACGCGATGGTCGACCGCATCACCCCCGTCACCTCTGCCGACGACATTATCGAAGCTGCTGCCCTCACCGGGCTGCACGACGGCTGGCCCGTGGTCTGCGAACCGTTCTTTCAGTGGGTCGTCGAAGACGACTTCGGTCTCGGTCGTCCGCCGCTTGAGCAGGCTGGTGTGCAGCTGGTCGAGGACGTCACGCCCTACGAGTACATGAAGCTGCGGCTGCTCAACGCCAGCCATCAGGCCCTGTGCTACTTCGGCTATCTCAGCGGCCACCGCTATGCCCACGAGGCCATGGCCGATGACGCCCTCCGCAGATTCGTCCAACGCTACATGGACCGAGAGGGCACACCCACGCTCAAACCGGTGCCCGGAATCGACCTCGACGACTACAAGGCCACGCTGATCGCGCGGTTCTCCAACCCCGAGGTGCGCGACACTCTCGCCCGGCTCTGCGCCGAGTCATCCGACCGAATCCCCAAATGGCTCGTGCCGGTCATTCATGACCAGCTCGCCAGCGGTGGCGAGATCGAGTGCTCGGCCGCGATCGTCGCCAGTTGGGCGCGGTATGCCGAAGGCATCGACGAACAGGGTGAGCCGATCACGGTCGTCGACCCCCTGAGTGCCGAGCTTGTGGCCATCGCGCAGACTCAGCGGGGCGACCGGCTCGCCTTCGTGCGTACTGAGAAACTGTTCGGAAATCTCGCCGACAACGAGCGATTCGCCGCCGCCTACCTGGCGGCGTTGGATTCGCTCCTTGAGAAGGGCGCGCACGCTACCGTCATGTCGTACCTGTCCATCGAGGACCGCTCATGACGGATGCTTCAGCCACGACACGCCTACCGAAAGAACCCCCAGTGACCATGATGAAAGCCTCCTTGCTGCGCGCCGCCGGAGAGGTCACCGTCGACACGGTGCCCGTTCCCGACCTCGAACACGACCAAGTTCTGGTGCAGGTTGCCGCGGTCGGTGTTTGCGGGAGCGATATGCATTACTACCAGCACGGCCGAATTGGGCCGTATGTGGTCGAGCATCCGCTTATTCTCGGTCATGAGTTGTCCGGACGCATCACCGCGGTCGGCTCGGGGGTCGACCCCGCTCGCATCGGGCAGCGTGTGGCCGTCGAACCGCAGCGGCCGTGCCGCATCTGCGAGCAATGCAAGGCCGGCCGTTACAACCTCTGTCCCGACATCGAGTTTTTTGCGACGCCGCCGATCGACGGGGCGTTCTGCGAGTACGTGGCGATTCAAACGGACTTTGCTTATGCAATTCCGGACAGTATCTCCGACGAGGCCGCCGCGCTGATCGAACCACTCTCGGTCGGGATCTGGGCCTGCAAACGCGCCGACATTCGCCCGGGAAGCTCGGTGCTCATAGCTGGCGCCGGCCCGATCGGCGTGATCCTGGCGCAGACTGCACGCGCGTTCGGTGCCACAAAAATTTATATCACGGATATCGCGGATGACCGTCGCGCATTCGCCCTCGAGCACGGGGCCACCGTCGCCCTCGACCCCAGGGTCGAGTCGGTCGAAGGCCTGGAAGTGGATGCGTTCATCGACGCCTCCGGAGTTGCGGCGGCGGTGCAGGCCGGAATTCTGGCGGTGCGACCGGGTGGCCGGGCCATCCTCGTCGGGATGGGCAACGACACCGTTGAATTGCCCGTCTCCTGGATTCAGAACCGGGAGATCTGGCTGAGCGGCGTCTTTCGATACACCAACACCTGGCCGCTCGGCATTCAGCTGGTTGAGAGCGGCGCCGTCGACCTCGACGTGCTGGTCACGAGCACCTTTGCGCTTGCCGACGCTGAGCAGGCCCTCAATGCCGGTCGCCAGCCCGGCCAGATGAAGGTCATCGTCTACCCCGGTCGGTGATGAAACGGCGCACGTCCGGAGCAATCCGCAACGTGCGCCGTTTGACCGATCAGGACCTCCTAGCGCAGAAAGTCGATCAGGGAGTCGGCGAGGCCGACATAGCCGGCCGGGGTGAGGTGGAGCAGGCGAGTCTTCGCGGCCGGGCCGATATCGAGGGCTGAGACAAAGGCGGCCAGATCGGCGCTGGTGATGCGCTTGCCGCGGGTCAGCTCCTTGAGCAGGGCGTAGGGGTCTTCGATCGAGGATCGTCCGGCCGAGACCTCGGCGCGAATCACGGTCTGGATCGCTTCACCGAGAATCTCCCAGTTGGAGTCCAGGTCGCGCTCGAGCAGGGCGCGGTCGATGTCGATCTCGCCGAGGCCGCGCAGAATGTTGTCGAGGGCGAGCAGCGAGTGCCCGAAACCGACGCCGATGTTGCGCTGGGTGGTGGAATCGGTGAGGTCGCGCTGCAGCCGGCTGGTCACCAGCGTCGCGGCGAGCGAGTCGAGAATGGCGCAGGACAATTCGAGGTTGGCCTCTGCGTTCTCGAACCGGATCGGGTTGATCTTGTGCGGCATGGTGGAGGATCCGGTGGCTCCGGCCTGCGGAATCTGGCGGAAGTAGCCGATCGAGATGTAGGTCCAGATGTCCGTGGCCAGGTTGTGCAGGATGCGATTGGCGTGGGAGGCGCGGGAGTATAGCTCGGCCTGCCAGTCGTGCGACTCGATCTGAGTGGTGAGCGGGTTCCAGCCGAGGCCGAGGCCCTCGACGAACTCGCGGGACACGGCGGGCCAGTCCACCGACGGATCGGCGGCGACGTGGGCGGCGAAGGTGCCGGTGGCGCCGCTGAACTTGCCGAGGTAGTCACCGGCGTCGATCTGGGCCACGATGCGCTCGAGTCGATAGACGAACACGGCGAGTTCCTTGCCCATGGTGGTCGGCGTCGCGGGCTGCCCGTGGGTGCGGGCCAGCATCGCATCCGCTCGAAATTCGAGAGCACGGCTGCGCAGCGCGTCGATGACCAGGCGAAGCTTGGGCAGCCAGACCGTCTGCACCGCATCACGCACGGTGAGGGCGTAGGAGAGGTTGTTGATGTCCTCGCTGGTCGCCGCGAAGTGGGTGAGCTCGCTGATGTCGGCGAGGCCGAGCGTGCCGAGGCGGCGACGGACGAGGTATTCGACAGCCTTCACGTCGTGCCGGGTGGTTGCCTCGAGCTCGGCCAGCTCATCGATCTCGGCCTGCCCGAAATTCGTCACCAGGGCTCGCAGGTCGAGCTTCTGCTCGGCGGTCAGCGGGGCTGAGCCGAACAGGCTGCGGTCGGTGAGGGTGATCAGCCACTCGACCTCCACGCGCACCCGGGCGCGGTTGAGGCCGGCCTCGGACAGGTACTCGCCCAGATCGGAAACGGCGGATCGGTAGCGGCCGTCAAGCGGGCTTAGAACCTGTACGGGTAGGTGACTCATTGGACTCCCTGTCGAATTGCGGGTGCAAGTTGTTTCAAAAGTGCGTGGTTGGCACTCTCAATCATGCCCAATACCGAGTCAAACAACGCATCGTCGGAATAGTAGGGGTCTGGCACGTCGCACAGGGCGGCCTGCTCGGCGTCAAAACTCAGCAGCAGGCGCACCTTGGCGCGATCGCGATCAGCCAGCGCCCAGTTCCGCAGGATGCGCTCCTGGCCGCGGTCGAGTACGACGACCAGGTCGTGGTCGGCGAACCAGAGCGGATCGAATTGGCGAGCCCGGTGGTGGCTGCCGTCATAACCCCGCTTGGCCAGCGCGGTAATCGTGCGACCGTCGGCCTGCTCACCCACATGCCAGTCTCCGGTGCCGGCCGAGCTGGTCGCGATCAGTCGCCCCAGGCCGAGCTTCGTGATCAGATCACGCAGCACGACCTCGGCCATGGGCGATCGGCAGATGTTGCCGGTGCAGACGAAAATGATGCGGAATGGCGTCGACTCGTCGGGGGTGAGTGACGCGAAAGACATGTATCCCATTGTGGAGCAGATTCGGCTCCTGCACATGCCCAGTATCCGGAGTCTGTGCACAGAATCGTCGAGGGGAGGCCCGGTGGCCGGCGATTCTGCGACGATCGGTCCTGTCGGGGAGGTGCCATGGATGATCTGGCTGGACTCATCGCATCGGGACGCACCGATCAGCTTTCCGTGTTTCGAGCTCAACGGCTGCGGGTGCAGGCCCTCACCGCCGATGTCGTGGATTTACAGGGACGGTTGCGCCGGGGGGACGAAAGCGAATTCTGGCAGTCGGCCGCGAAGCGTGCCTACCGCGAGCGGGTCGCAGAGATTGTTCACGACCTGGGCCTGGTCGTGAACTTTCTGGACGAAGCGCAGGACCAGTTAAGGCAGAACATTTGGCAGCTGGAGTCGGAGCAATGAGCGAATACGACGTTGGCGTGGGTGGAAGCGAACTGACAGTGTCCGTGGGGGGAACCACAATCGTGTCAACGGATGTCGTACTGGCCGAGGCCGAGATGCTGCGGTATGCCCAGGCCCAGGCCGAGGACTTTCGCGTCAGGGTGGACAGTATCCGGCAACTGGACTCCGCCGGCGGGGCCATGAAATGGACGCCGGGGGACGCCGGGATACCCCTGCTCTGGGCCAGTGGGGCGCTCGGCGAACTGGTGCAGCGCAGCGGCGACCTGGCCGAGTCCCTGGTGGCTGCCGCGGAACGGTACGGCTGGGCTGAGCACAGCGCCCTGCAACTGGCCGTGCTGGGGAGCGCGAAAGTGGGGCATGATGTCGGGACGATTATCAGGCTGATGCTCCTGCTCGGAGCCACTCCACTGGTCCTGGGAGTAATGGCAACCTCTCTGCCTGCTCTGGGATTGGTCGTCTGGGCGATGGCGGGGCTCGTGAAGCGTGAGACGGGATACGGGTTTGTTCTCGACCAACGGGTTATCACGGACCCGCAAACGGTCCTCATGGCCAAACTGCTCGTCTCTTCGCTCGATGACGTCGCTCTGGGCGCACTGGGAGTGCCTCTTGGAGTTGACCTGATTCTCGGAGACACCGGCCTGGGTGTGACGGGCATCTCGAGCACCGCAGTCGCCGTGCTCGCCGTAGCGCGAAGTGGCGGGCTGTTGCGGGAAGGTGCGGTGAGGGTGCGGCGGGTCCGTATTTTGGCAAAATTGAAGCCACCCACCGGGGTGAGTGACGTGGCCGCGCGAATTCCCAAAGCCGCCAAAGGCGGGGCGCAGGTTCGCATCGAGAAATATGGTGACGGCGAGCAAACGTCCTGGGCCGTGTACATCGGTGGGACGGTCGACTGGGATCCGGTCGCCACGAACGAGCCCTTCGACCTCGCCGCGAACGTGTCTGCGATTGCCCAGCAAAACGCGGGGTCCTTTCGGGCGGTGATGGAGGCGATGCAGGCCGCCGGCGTTGAACCCGGTGATCCAGTAGTCGTGGCCGGTCATTCGCAGGGTGGCATCGTCGCCACGCAGGTAGCTGCCTCTGAGGCGTTCAACGTGCAGGCGGTGGCCACTTTTGGGGCGCCGGAAACGTGTGTTCCGGTGCCGTCCGGTGTCGCGACGCTCACCGTTGAGCACAGCGATGACGTGGTGACGGCTCTTGGTGGGTCATGCCTGATCGACTCGGAGGATCGCCTCACCGTGCGTCGCGAGGTCTTCGCGACGACCGAACCCCCAGTTGGGGAGAACGTGCCGGCCCACCACCTTGATCGCTACCGCGAGACGGCGCAACTCATCAACGCCTCCCCAGAAGAGAACCTGCAAAATTTTCAGGACACGATGACTGGCATTGTCGGGAGCGCGGAGGGCGAGGCCGTCTTGTGGCGCGGCATCCGCTTGCCAGCCGGGTCAGCGCCGAAGTGACGGCGCGGCTTAGTTACGGTCGGTGACCGGGCGCACGATCAGACCGAGCAGCCAGGAGATGATTCCGAGTACCAGGGCACCGAGTACGCCCCACCAGAAGCCATCGACAACGAGGCCAAAACCCAGAAAACCGGAGAGCCAGGCGACGAGCAGCAGCAGCAGGCCGTTGACGATGAGCGCAAACAGTCCGAGCGTGAGAATGTACAGCGGAAATGCGACGACCCGCACGACGCCGCCGACGACGGTGTTCACGAACCCGAAGATGAGCGCGATGAGCAGGTAGGTGATCACGCTCGCACCCGAATCGGGTGCGTACGGAATGACGTGCACTCCGGTGACGAGCAGGGCGGTGAGCCACAGGGCCACCGCGTTGACGATCAACTTGATCAGGAATCTGGCCATGTCCCTACTATCTCACCGGGAAGCGCCGTCGGGTGCGGCGTCCGGGCCGCGCGGTCGAAAGGCGGGCAATCATTCATTCGCCATTGCGAATATATGCGGGCGTAGACTCCACGAGTGAGCCTCTCCGACCGACCCTCCGTCCGCCTGCGCCCGGAGATTATCGCACTCCCGGCCTATAAGCAGGGCAAACCGGCTGACGCCAGTGACTTCAAGCTCTCCAGCAACGAGAACCCCTTTGACCCGCTACCGGGGGTCGTGGCGGCGGTCGCCGCCGAAATGGCCTTTAACCGCTACCCGGATGCCTCGGCGCTGGCCCTGTGCGAACGCCTCGCTGCCAAGTACAGCATCGATGTCGACCAGGTGCACGTCGGTTCGGGTTCGGTGGCCCTGCTGGCCCAGCTGATTCTCGCTGCCGCCGGCCCTGGCGATGAAGTGCTCTACTCCTGGCGGTCTTTCGAGGCCTACCCCTCGCTCGTCACCGTCGCGGGCGCGACCAGCGTGCGCGTGCCCAACCGCGCCGATCACGGTCATGACCTACCCGAAATGGCCGCCGCGATCGGCGAGGCGACCCGGGTCGTCATCGTCTGCTCGCCCAACAACCCCACCGGTACCATCGTCACCAAGGACGAATTCGAGGCCTTCATGGCCGTTGTCCCGACCGATCTGCTGGTCATTCTCGATGAGGCATATATCGAGTTCGTCACCGAAGCGGATGCCGTGACCGGCCCGCCGCTCCTGGCCCGCTACCCGAATCTGGTCGTGCTGCGCACCTTCTCCAAGGCTTACGGCCTGGCCGGACTGCGCATCGGCTATGCCCTCGGGCCGGTGGATATTCTGAACGCCGCCCGCGCGACCGCCATCCCGCTCTCGGTTACCGCGCCAGCAGCCGCGGCAGCGATCGCCTCGCTCGACGCCGAAAAGGAACTGCTTGACCGGGTTCGAACCATTGCTGCGCGTCGCGATGCAACCTGGACGGCACTCACCCAGCAGGGCTGGAATATTCCCCAGCCGCAGGGCAACTTTCTTTGGCTGCCCACGGGTGCCGAAACCGCGAGCGTGGCCGAGGCTCTCGGCGAGGCCGGCCTTATCGTGCGCCCCTTCGTGCCGGAGGGCATTCGGGTGTCGATCGGTGAGGAGCAGGCTGTGGCGACACTCCTATTAATGAGCGCGGATCTTGTCGACGCCCTTCCCGCCGGTCACCCGGCACGAAAGATAGGTTAGTACGGTGTCAGCCACCCGAAACGATGCGACTGTGCCCATGACAGCAGCGCCCACGTCAGCAGCCTTTGGCCTCGATGGGGCCGCGACCTGCGTACGCATGATCTCCCCGAACGGCACGTTCGAACCCAATGCCGCCGCCGAGGAATTTCTGCCCTACCTCGATCGCCTCAGTGAGGCGGACCACCGCCGCTTCTACCGTGACATGGTCGTGGTGCGAAAGTTCGATACCGAAGCGGCCAACCTACAGCGCCAGGGCCAGCTTGCCCTCTGGGTTCCGAGCCACGGCCAGGAGGCCGCCCAGGTCGGGTCGGCCTACGCCACAAGGCCCCAGGACCACGTCTTTCCCTCCTACCGCGAGCACGTCGTCGGCATGATCCGCGGCCTCGATGTCGTTGATATTCTGCGGATGCTGCGCGGCGTGACCCTCGGTGGCTGGGTGCCGGAAGAACACGGAAACTTTCACCTCTATACCCTCGTGCTGGCCTCGCAGACGCTGCATTCCACCGGCTATGCCATGGGCATGCAACTGGATGGGGCGACCGCGACCGGCAACCCGGAGACCGACCAGGCCGTCATCGTCTACTACGGCGACGGTGCCTCCTCGCAGGGCGACGCCAACGAGGCGCTGGTCTTCGCGGCCAGCTACCAGACCCCGCAGGTGTTTTTTCTGCAGAACAACCACTGGGCCATCTCGGTACCCGTCGCCCGGCAGTCGCGCACTCCGCTCTACCTGCGCGCCGGTGGTTTCGGCATGCCCGGCACCCAGATCGACGGCAACGATGTGCTCGCGAGCTTCGCCGTCACCGCGAAGTCGATGGATGACGCCCGCGCCGGCCACGGACCGGCACTGATCGAGGCACTCACCTACCGGGTCGGCGCGCACACCACCGCCGACGACCCCACCAAGTACCGCGATCCGGACGAACTCGCCTACTGGGTGGCCCGCGACCCGATCGTGCGCTTTCGCAGCTATCTGCAGGGCCGGGGGATCGAGCAGGAGTTCCTCGACGCCGTCGATGAAGAAGCGGTCGACTTCGCTGCCGACACCCGCAAGAGGGCGCTGGAGATCACCGGCCCGGAGCAATCGGTGATCTTTGACAACGTGTATGCCGAACCGCATCCGCTCGTGGCCGAGCAGAAGGCCTGGCTGGAACGCTACGAAGCGTCTTTCGACGAGGGTAAGAACTGATGACCGCTGTAATTGACACGAGTGTGGCATCCGCTTCACTGCCGATGACGAAGGCCCTGAACGCCGGGCTGCGCCGGGCGATGCTGGACGATCCCAAGGTGCTGCTGATGGGCGAGGACATCGGCCCGCTCGGCGGCGTCTTTCGGGTCACCGAGGGGCTGATCGCTGAATTCGGCGACAAGCGCGTGCTCGATACCCCGCTCGCCGAGTCCGGAATCATCGGCACGGCCATCGGCCTGGCCATGCGCGGGTTTCGTCCGGTCTGTGAGATCCAGTTCGACGGATTCGTCTTTCCCGGGTTCGACCAGATCACCAGCCAGCTGGCGCGTATGCGCAACCGCCACGAGGGGGGCCTGATCATGCCCGTCGTGATTCGCATTCCCTACGGTGGACACATCGGCTCAATCGAGCACCACCAGGAAAGCCCGGAGGCGTACTTCGCGCACACCCCCGGCCTGCGCGTGGTGAGCCCGTCCAACCCGCACGATGCCTACTGGATGATGCAGGAAGCTATCGCGAGTGACGATCCGGTCATTTTCTTCGAGCCGAAGAGCCGCTATTGGCCCAAGGGCGAGGTGCGGTTCGAGCAGAGCGGAACGCCGCTGCACGCCAGCCGCGTGGTGCGGGCTGGGACCGACGTGACCGTCGTCGGCCACGGCGCCATGGTGAGCGTGCTGCTGCAGGCCGCCGAATTGGCCGCCACCGAGGGCATCAGCCTGGAGGTGATCGACCTGCGCTCGATCTCCCCGATCGATTACGGACCGATTCTGAACTCCGTCCAGAAGACCGGTCACCTCGTGGTCACCCAGGAAGCCCCCGGCTTTGTCAGTGTCGGCAGCGAGATCGCCGCCACGGTCGCCGAGCGGGCGTTCTATACGCTTGAAGCGCCCGTGCTGCGCGTCTCCGGCTTCGACACCCCCTTCCCGCCGGCGGCGGTCGAGACGCACTTTCTGCCGAGTCCCGACCGGGTGCTCGAAGCCGTGGACCGCGCTCTCGCTTACTAATTAGCACTTATGAACTTCAAGAAAGGCACCTTATGAGCGTGTCGAAATTCACCCTCCCCGATGTCGGCGAAGGCCTGACTGAGGCCGAAATTGTGGAATGGAAGGTCGCCCCCGGCGATACCGTGACGATAAACCAGGTGCTGGTCGAGATCGAAACGGCCAAATCCCTGGTCGAGCTGCCGTCTCCGTTCGTGGGCGTCGTCGGTGAAATTCTGGTCGCGGCGGGCACGACGGTCGACGTGGGTACGTTGATCATCACGATACATTCCGATAGCGGGCCGAACGCCGACGCGAGTGCAGACCTGCCGGCGGCTGGTTTGGCAGTGGAGGCCGGTGCATCCGCTGCGCAGACGGCCGACAGTGACAGCGCCGACACGACCACGCTCACAACGGACACCAGCAGCAGCATCAGCGATGAGGCGCCCGAACCGCTTCTCGTCGGCCGCGGCTCTGCCGCGACGATGCCCACCCGGCGGCGTCGGCACAGCGGCTCGAGTGTCGCCCACGAGACGCTGGCGCCCGAACCCGCTGTGCGCCCGCGGGCCGAGCCGCTGGAACCGACCCGGCGCGCGGCATCCGTCGGCCCGGTCATGGCCAAGCCGCCAATTCGTAAGCTCGCCAAAGACCTCGGCGTCGACCTCGCCCTCGTCGAAGCGACCGGTCCGGTGGGTGACGTGACCCGGGAAGACGTGCTGCGCGGGGCGACCCAGGCCAGTGTCTTTCGCAACATCCAGACGCCGGAATGGCCGGTCGATCGCGACGAGCACATTCCGGTGAAGGGCGTTCGCAAAGCCATCGCCCAGGCCATGGTGAAGAGCGCCTTCACGGCGCCGCATGTGAGCCTGTTCGTCGACGTGGATGCCACCCGCACGATGGAATTCGTCAAGCGACTCAAGGCCTCGACCGACTTCGCCGGCATTCGCGTCTCGCCGTTGCTGATCATGGCGAAGGCCATGATCTGGGCGGTGCGCCGCAATCCAACGGTGAACTCCACCTTCACCGATGAGGAAATCATCGTGCGGCACTACGTCAACCTCGGCATTGCCGCGGCGACCCCGCGCGGGCTGATCGTGCCCAACATTAAGGAAGCGCAGGATATGAGCCTGCTCGAACTCGCTGCGGCGCTCGAGAAGCTCACCATGACTGCGCGCGACGGCAAGACCAGCCCGGCCGAGATGAGCAACGGCACGATCACGATCACCAATATCGGCGTGTTCGGTATGGACACCGGCACCCCCATTCTCAACTCCCCGGAGGCCGGAATCGTGGCCCTCGGCACGATCAAGCAGAAGCCGTGGGTTGTCGATGGCGAGGTACGGGTGCGGTACGTGACCACGATCGGTGCGAGCTTCGACCACCGGGTCGTCGATGGCGACGTCGCGAGCCGTTTTCTTGCCGACGTCGCGAGCATCATGGAGGAACCGGCCCTGCTGCTCGAGTAGGACGGCGCGTCGTTCACAAGGGCGGAAAGACCCACGGTCAGCGTCACATGTGGCCCATTCCTTCGACCTGACCGCAGTTGTGACTCCCCGATCGTGGCAGACCTCAGGATGAAGGATCGAGGAGGGCGAGTTGGCGGCGGTCGATGTACGCGTGCGGCGGTTGGCATGCCCCTGGCGTTTGCGTCGCTGACCGCCCGAAGCGTCGTGCCCCTGCACGCGATCATCGCCACCTCGGGCAGATCGGTTCGGTCGATGTGGCGGAGATCAATGCCGTCGTCAGCTGGCTCGCTGCGCTGACCAGTGAGGGGGCCCTGCGCCAGAAACTCCTCGTCCTGCACCAGTTTCGCTCCAGCATGATCGGCAACCGTGCGCTGCGCGACGTGACGCATGCGGAGATCGGACTGCTCATTCACGTGGACGGTCCCGGCAGCCAGCCCGACAAACTGGCCACCTGGTCGGCACTGCACGTGGATGCCCCGGCCGGTGTCGCCTGGGGGTGGAAGAACTTCTACGACGAAGACACCCCCACGCTCAGCCCGGAGCAAACCACGTTGCAGGTCGTGCCGGCGCCCGACCTCATCACCGACCAGTAGCGCGGTCAGAGGGTGTGTGCGCACACTGTTAATGGTTTTGACAATCATTATCAACAACGCTAATCTCGAAGCATGCACAAGAGATATTTCGCCGTTCCCGTACTCCTCGCGTCCGCCGCACTCGCCCTTTCGGGGTGCTCGGCCGGCACGACCGCCAGCGCCGACAGCGCGGACGTTGGACTCAAGGTCGTCGCCACGACCACCCAGGTCGCCGACTTCGCCCGCAACGTGATCGGTGACGCCAGCGGCGTCGACCTCACGCAGCTGATTCAGCCCAACCAGAGCGCCCATAGCTATGACCCGTCCGCGGCCGACCTGACCGCGCTCGGCGCCGCCGACGTGCTCGTCATCAATGGTGTCGGACTCGAGGAGTGGCTCGACGACGCCATCGTCGCGTCGGGCTTCGACGGTGTCACGATCGACGCCGACGAGGGCATCACCATCTCCGAGGTTGGGGCCGGCGAAGATCACTCCGACGAAGTCGCCGAGGAGGATGACCACGCTGACGAAGAAGCGGATGCCCACGCAGGCGAGGCCGAAGACGCCCACGACGGTGGAGACCCACACATCTGGACCGACGTGCACAACGCCGAGACCATCGTGCAGACGATCACCGACGGCCTCGTGGCTGCCGACAGCGATAACGCAGCGGACTTTGAGGCCAACGCCGCAGCGTATTCCGCCCAGCTCAGTGCGCTCGACGACTGGATCCGCACCAACGTGGAGACCGTGCCGGAAAGCGACCGCCTGCTCGTGAGCAACCATGACGCCCTCGGCTACTTCACCGCGGCGTACCACATCGACTACGTCGGATCGGTGATTCCGAGCTTCGACGATAACGCCGAGCCGAGCGCCGCCGAGATCGATTCACTGGTCGCGGCGATCACGGCCACCGGTGTGACGGCCGTGTTCTCCGAGGCGTCACTCAGCCCGAAAACCGCCGAGACGATCGCCACCGAAGCCGGCGTCACCGTCTACTCCGGTGACGACGCCCTCTACGTCGACTCGCTCGGCCCCGCCGGTAGCGCCGGCGACACCTACATCAAGGCGCAGCTGCACAATTCAACGCTGATGCTCGAATCGTGGGGCGTCACACCCTCTGCTTTGCCCGCCGAACTGCAATAGTTAACACGTGATCGAGAACACTTCTCAAGAAACACCAACATCGGACGCTGCCGCCGCTCTTCGAGTGGCGGCAGCGTCGTTTGCCTACGGCGCAGAGCCTGCGCTCACCGGCATTGATTTCACCGTGTTGCCGGGTCAGGCCGTTGCCCTGATCGGCCCGAACGGCTCGGGCAAGTCCACCCTGCTCAAGGGCATTCTCGGACTCATCACCCGCACGGACGGCACGGTCGAGGTGCTCGGCCAGTGGCCAGCCCCCGCTGGCTACATCGGCTATGTACCCCAGACCGACCAGCTCGACCCGCACTTTCCGGTCTCGCTCGAGCAAGTCGTCATGATGGGCCGCTACCGCTCGCTCGGCTGGTGGCGCATGCCGGCCAGGGCTGATCGGCAGGCTGTCGCCGAGGCGCTGGAGACCGTCGGACTCAGCAATCGAGCCAAGACCCGGTTCGGGGAGCTGTCGGGCGGGCAGCAGCAGCGCGGTCTGCTGGCGCGAGCCGTCGCATCCGCCCCGCGTTTGCTTCTGCTCGATGAGCCCTTCAACGGACTCGACCAGGTGAACCGCGATGCCCTCATCGAAACGGTAAAGCGGCTCAAGCTGCAGGGGGTCGCCGTGCTGGTATCCACCCACGACCTCGACCTGGCCCGCGCCGTGTGCGAAAGCGTGCTGCTGCTCAACGGCGCCCAGGTGGCGTTCGGGCCGCGCGATACGGTGCTGACCCTCTCTAACGTGCAGCAGGCGTTCGGCTCGGTCGGCGTCGAAATGGACGAGCACACCATCGTGGTTCCCGGCCACGGGGGGCACTGAGTGGATGCCGTCACGCCGGTGATGAATACCGTGCTGATCACCGCGTTCGACCTGCCTTTCATGGCTCGGGCGTTGCTCGTGCTCGTGGTGCTGAGCCTCGTGGCCGGCCTCGTCGGCGTACTCGTCAACTTGCGCGGACTCGAATTCATCAGCGACGGACTCACCCACGCCGTCTTCCCCGGGGTGGCGATCGGATTCGTCTGGGGTGGTCGTGACGGACTCTTTGTCGGAGCACTGGTGGCGGCCCTCATCGCCGCCGTCGTGCTCACGGTGATCGTCAAACGAGCGGTCACCTCGGATGCTGCGATCGCGATCGTCTTCACGGCCATGTTCAGCGTGGGAATCATCGTGGTTTCACGGGAAACAAATTACGTCGGCCAGCTCGACGCGCTGCTGTTCGGGCGTCTGTTGACCGTCAGTACGGCCGAGGTCAATCAGACCGTCGTGGTCTGCCTGATTGCGCTGATTATCGTGGGGTTCACCCTCAAGGAGCAGGTCTTTCGCGCCTTTGACCTCGAGGGCACCGCTGCGGCCGGATACCGCCCGCTCGTCCTCGACATTCTGCTCAACGTCGCCATCGCCCTGGTCGTGGTGGCCGCCAGTAGCGCGGTCGGCAACCTGCTCGTGCTTGCCGTGCTGATCGTGCCGGGCGCGGTCGCTCGTCTGGTGACCCGTCGCCTCTGGCTGCTCTTTCTGGTCGCCGCCAGTTTCGCGATTCTGGCCGCCTGGCTGGGCCTCGTGCTCGGCTACGAAGCCTCGGTGAACCGCGGTGTCGACCTGCCGAGCGGCGCCACCGTCGTGCTCGTGCTCGTCGGCGGCTACGTGCTGGCCCTGGTCGCTCGGCTCGGGATCGACCGGATCGGCGGCCCTCGTCGCACGGCGGGCGCGGTGCTGCGCTGATGGGCTACTTCGAGCAGGCGCTCCTCGCCGCGCTGCTGATCGGCGCGCTCAGTGGCCTCGTCGGGACCCTCGTGGTACTGCGCCAGCGCACCTTTTTCGCCCAGGCCCTCACCCACGCGACCTTTCCGGGAGCGGTCGGCGCCGCGATCCTGGGCGTAAGCATCCCGCTCGGCGCCGCAGTGGCTAGCGTGCTCATTGTGGGGATCATGACCATGATCGGACGCGTCAAGCGACAGGGAAATCAGGTCGCATCGGGCATTCTGCTCACCGCCGGATTCGCGCTCGGTGTTCTGCTGCAGGGACTCAATCCCTCGTTGCCGGTCAAGGTCGACTCCTATCTGGTCGGCTCGATTCTCACGGTGACCACCAGGGATGTGACGCTCGTAACCATCGTGCTGGCATTCGCAGTGCTGACCATCGTGGTTTTGGGCAAACAGATCATGTTCTCGACCTTCGACGTGAACGGTTTTCGCGCAGCGGGCTATCGAGAATGGCCGATCGAATTGCTGTCCCTGGTGCTCATCACGGCCACGGTCGTGACCGCGATGCCGGCCGTCGGAGCAATCCTCGCCATCGCCCTGATCGCCGCCCCCGCCGCCGCGGCCCGCCTGGTCTCGCGCACGACCTCGCAGATGTTTCTGATTGCCCCCGTGCTCGGCGCGGTGTCCGGCGTGATCGGCGTGCTGCTCTCCCGCTCGCTCGATGTGGCCGCCGGCCCCAGCATCGCCCTCACCGCGGCGGCGTTCTTTCTGCTCGCCCTGGTCGCTCGGCGATTGGTCGGTGCCGCGCGGGTGCCCCAAGAAGCGGATGCGCGCCGGCCCGCGCGAACATCGCTACGGTTGAAGTCATGAAGCGAAACACCTGGCAACGTGAGGCCGTTCGAGGCGCCCTCGATGCCAACGACGGCTTCGTCAGCGCCCAGGCGCTGCACTCCGCCCTGCATGCGACCGGATCCCCAATCGGCCTCGCCACGGTCTACCGCGCCCTCGCCGACCTCGCGGTCAAGGGTGACGCCGACTCCCTGCAGTCCCCGGAGGGCGAGAGCCTGTACCGCGCGTGCAGCACCAATGATCATCACCACCACCTGATCTGCCGCAATTGCGGGCTCACGGTCGAGATCGAAGCGGATGCCGTGGAAACCTGGGCGAAAGACGTCGCCGCCAAGAATGGTTTCACCGCCGCCGCCCACGTCGTGGACGTTTTCGGTCTCTGCGCCGCCTGCACTGTCACGGCGACGAGTCAAGCAGCCGCAGCATCCGCTTAACAAGTTGCGCGAAAGCGGGTGAACGGTTGCTTCGTGCTCGCTGAAGTAACCGTTCACCCGCTCTCGCGGCCAGGAGAGTTTGCGGGAGGCGCGCGGATCTAGTAACGTTGTGAGCTGCTACGCCTGTGTGCGTACATTGCGGGCGATTCTCCCCCGGCCTTGAGTTAGCTCCGGGCCGATGTGGTTCTGCCCGTCGACAAGGGATCTTGGGAAGAGCACTCGCTCTTCGGTAATGGAGGAAACCATGGCATCTGTATGCCAGGTGACCGGAGCTGTTCCCGGCTTCGGACACAACATTTCGCACTCGCACCGACGCACCAAGCGTCGTTTCGACCCGAACGTTCAGAAGAAGACGTACTACGTGCCGTCGCTTCGTCGCAAGGTCACGTTGACCTTGTCCGCAAAGGGCATCAAGGTTATTGATGCTCGTGGTATCGAGAGCGTCGTCAAGGACGTTCTCGCTCGTGGGGTGAAGATCTAATGGCTAAGGCTCATGACGTACGTCCGATCATCAAGCTTCGTTCCACGGCTGGAACCGGTTACACCTATGTGACCAAGAAGAACCGCCGTAACGACCCCGACCGTCTGGTACTCAAGAAGTACGACCCGGTCATCCGTAAGCACGTTGACTTCCGTGAGGAGCGCTAAACATGGCGAAGAAGAGCATGATTGCCAAGAACAACCAGCGCAAGGTCATCGTCGAGCGTTACGCCGTCAAGCGCCTTGAGCTCAAGAAGGCCCTGGTTGACCCTGCCGGCACCGACGAGTCGCGTGAAGCTGCTCGCAAGGGCCTGCAGAAGCTGCCGCGCAACGCGAGCCCGGTGCGCCTGCGCAACCGTGACGCCGTTGACGGTCGTCCCCGTGGCCACCTCTCCAAGTTCGGCATCTCGCGCGTTCGTTTTCGCGACATGGCGCACCGCGGCGAGCTGCCCGGCATCACCAAGTCCAGCTGGTAACTCCTGCGCTGGTAAGTGCAGTTGGTAGCCGGTTTCGCCGGTGTCTGAACCATCAAAACGGGATGTCAACTTCGGTCGACATCCCGTTTTGTGGTCACGACCTTTTCGCGGAGAGCGAAATCGGGTGTCTGAGCGGGTGAAACTGCCCTGAAATGGTCGAAAATCGCCGTAAATCCGGGGATTTTGGCGGATCAATGCTAGATTTCAACTCGGTCGAACCGACCAGCGGGGCTTCTCTCTCGAGGAGCATCCGTATCACGAATATCGCTGTTTATACAGACGAAGGTCCGAGGAGGACACTCAATGGCTGACAAGTCGCTGAACAAGACCGAGCTCGTTGCCAAGGTTGCCGCTGACTCCGGACAGAGCCAGGCCGCCGTTGACGGCGTTCTGAATGCATTCTTTGCAACCCTGGCCGAGACCGTTGCCGCTGACGGCAAGGTCACCATCCCGGGATGGTTGGGCGTCGAGCGCACCGCAACCGCTGCTCGCACCGGTCGCAACCCGCAGACCGGCGCCGAAATCGCCATCGCTGCCGGCCACCGCGTCAAGCTGACCGCCGGAAGCAAGCTCAAGGCTGCCGCGAAGTAGCTTTCAGTACTGAAAGGGGGCGTCGACCACGGTCGGCGCCCTCTTTGGCGTCCCCGGACATCCTCCGATGTCGATCGAGGGCCGCGTCGAGACGTGAATTTCTCCTCGAAAAAGGGCCAAAACTCACGGCTCGGCGCGCGCCGGCACCGGGCACCGGCCTCAGGCGAGACGGATGCCCAGGGCTGGGCGAATAAGCTGGGCAGGTGCCCCGTCTCGTCCGCGTTCTCGGACCGGCAGCCCTGCTGCTGGTCGCTGTGTTGTCCACCCTCGTTGCCCTCGCCTATGGCGGCGGAGCTTCGGCCCAACTGCTGGCCGACCCCGGGCCGGTGGTGCGTTGGGGACTTCCCCTCGCCAAGGTCATTGTCAACATCAGCGCGGCCGGAACGATCGGTGCCCTCGTGCTCACGCTTTTCGCCCTCAGCCCCCGGGAACGCGAGTTCGGCACCGCCCTCGACTTCGCCGCAGCCTCGGCCGCACTGTTCGCCGTCGCATCCGCTGTCACCGGCTTTCTGACCTTTCTCCAGGTCACCAACGTTCCCTTCGGCTTCAGTGATCAGTTCAGCGCCACGGTCGGACAGTTCTTCAGCCAGATCGACCTCGGCCAGGCCTGGCTCGCGACCACGCTGATCGCCGCCGGCGTGACCGTGCTCTGCTTCGCCGTGCGCAACCAGACCGCCCTCATCTTCGTCACCGTGCTGGCGCTGCTCTCGCTGCTACCCATGGCCCAGCAGGGCCACTCGGCGGGCGCTGCCGGCCACAACGCCGCGATCACCGCCCTCGGCCTGCACCTTGTCTTCGCGGCGATCTGGCTCGGCGGCCTGCTGACCATCATCGTGCTGCGCACCCAGCTCGACGGCGAACGCATCCGCTCGGTGATTGCACGCTATTCCTCCCTCGCCGTGGTCTCCTTCGTCGTGGTGGCCGCCTCCGGCTATGTCAGCGCCGAACTGCGCATCGGCAGCTGGGACAACCTGTTCAGCCCGTACGGCTTGCTTGTGCTCGTGAAGGTCGCTGCCCTCGTCGCCCTCGGCGGCTTCGGCATTCTGCAACGCCGGTTCTTCATCAAGCGGATGCAGCGGACCGACTCGACGCACGGTCGCTGGTTCTGGTGGCTCGTGGTGACCGAACTCGGCTTCATGGGGCTCGCCTCGGGCGTAGCCGCCGCCCTCGCTCGCACGGCGACACCGGTCGCCCAGGTTGTCGCCACCGAGATTCCGCAGTCGACACCGGCCCAGATCCTCACCGGCGAACTCCTGCCGCCGGAACTGACCTTCTCCCGCTATTTCACCGAGTGGAGCTTCGACCTCGCCTGGATTCTGTTCTGCGCCTTCGGCATCTTCTTCTACCTGGCCGGCGTCTGGAGGCTGCACCGCCGCGGCGACTCCTGGCCGATCTATCGCAGCGTGCTCTGGATTCTGGGCATCCTCACCCTGTTCTACATCACCAACGGGGGGGTGAACGTTTACGAGAAGTACCTGTTCTCCACCCACATGCTCATGCACATGTTGCTGACCATGCTCGTGCCCCTGATGCTCGTTCCGGGAGCCCCGGTGACGCTGGCAGCTCGCGCCATCGCCAAGCGCCACGACGGCAGCCTTGGGGCGCGCGAATGGATTCTCACCGCCGTGCACTCGCGCTTCGCCGGCATCGTCGCCAACCCGATCGTCGCTGCCCTACTCTTCGGCGTCTCACTCTGGGTGTTCTACTACACGTCCATTTTCAGCTGGGCGACGACCGACCACATCGGCCACCAATGGATGATCGTGCACTTCCTGATCACCGGCTACCTGTTCGTGCAGTCCCTGATCGGCATCGACCCGGTGCCGTACCGCCTGCCGTATGCCTTCCGACTGCTGCTGCTGCTGGTGACGATGGCTTTCCACGCCTTCTTCGGCCTCGCCCTGATGAGCGGCACCGGGCTACTCCTGGCCGACTGGTACGGCGCGATGGGCCGCACCTGGGGTCTCTCCGCCATCGCCGACCAGCAGATGGGCGGCGGCGTCGCCTGGGGCATCGGCGAGCTGCCGACCTTTGTGCTGGCCGTTGTCGTGGCGATTCAGTGGAGCCGCGACGACACCAAGGTCACGAGAAGGCTGGATCGCAAGGCCGATCGCAACGAAGACGCCGAGCTGATCGCCTACAATACCAACCTGGCCCGGATCACCGAGCGCGACGCGCAAAGTCCGCGCGGCTAGTGCAGCTGGATGGCCAGGGCGCCGCTGGGCTGCACGATGACGCTGAGCCCCATGGTGAACGGCACGTCTTCGTCGCGGGTGCTGATGTCGCCGTCGAACAGGGATTGCACCTCGACCACAATGTGGGCCTGTCCGGCCGTCGCCACCATCTCGAAGGACCGCTCGCCGGCGGTGAGTTCAACCGCGGGGTAACCGGTGATCGACCAGGCCGGGGCGCCCTTGATGCGGTCATCGATCGAGATACCCCACGGACAGCTGGTCGGTTGCAGCACGGTCTGGGTGGCACACTCGTCGAGGAACTTGTTCAGTTCTGACTGCACCTGCGCAATCATCTTTTCGTTAGGCAGGGCGTCGATCTCGACCGCGGTGGCCCCGGATGCCGTCACGCGCACGCTCGTCTTCTCCGCTGTCAGCATGGCTGAGGAGTGTTCAATGGTGTAGCGGTTCGGGGCGAAGGCGAGGTACGCGGCGCCGGAAGAGAAGGTGGCTGGCGCATCCTCTGCCGCGTGGGCGCGGGTATCGAGCGTGAGGCCGTTGACCGTGAAGGTGCGTTCGTGCAGCACCGACACCTGCAGCACAGCGAGCGGGCTGACGGCAAACGTCCAGGCGTTGAAGACGCCAGCGAAGGTTCCGGCCCGCTCGACCGTGAACGCCATGCTCGACGCTGTGCCGTTCAAATCAAAGTCGAAGACGACCCGGTGCGTGTCATCGCCGGCCGCATTGCTGGGCGTGTCACTCTTCAACTCGATATCGCTCAGACCGCTCAAAACGGATGCCCGCAGCAGCGTCTCCGGCAATTCGACGGTCAGTTCCGCCGCGGTCAGTTCCGCAGCCGAAGGCATGACCCCACCGAGCGCGAGGGCTCCGACGGTATCGCCGCGGGCGAGGGCGTCGAGGTACTGTTCCACAAATCCGCCGGCGCTGTACACCGTGCGATTGAGGGCGGTGATGGTTCCCACGAGACCGGCCGCGAGGAGGGCAGCGACCACCACGAGGGCGAGGACGGCCCGGAGCATTCTGCCGCGGCGCCCGCTCGCCCGCTGGTTTTCGGCCGGGGTGGTCACATAAATATTGTACGGGGGGCGGGTCGGACCTACGGCCAGTGCCCGATCCAGTGCTCGCTGTGGGCCCACGGGACGTTACAGTGGTATGTCCCCCGCGCAGCATGAGCCTGCCAGAGAAAGTGTGCCGTGTCCGAGATTCCGCTCAGCCGTGAACAGGCGCTGGTTTTCGCGGCAATCGAGGGAACCAAGCAGAACGTGTTCGTCACCGGTCGGGCCGGAACGGGTAAATCGACGCTGCTGAACCACCTGTCCTGGAACACCAGCAAGCAGATCGTGATTGCGGCACCCACCGGTGTCGCTGCGCTCAACGTGGGTGGCCAGACTATTCACTCGCTCTTTCGCCTGCCGATCGGAGTCATCGCCGACAGCCCGATCGACCAGAACGACCAGGTGCGCAAGCTCCTCAATACCATCGACACCCTCGTGATCGACGAAGTCTCGATGGTCAACGCCGACCTGATGGACGCGATCGACCGCAGTTTGCGTCAGGCCCGCCAACGCCCGTTCGAGGTGTTCGGCGGGGTGCAGATCGTGCTGTTCGGCGATCCGTACCAGCTGGCCCCGGTGCCCGGCGGCCCCGACGAGCGCGCCTATTTCGCCGACCACTATCGGTCGATGTGGTTCTTCGACGCCAAGGTCTGGCGGGATGCCGAGCTGCGCATCTTCGAGCTCACCGAGATTCACCGCCAGCGGGACAACGATTTCAAGCTCATGCTCAATGCCGTGCGCCATGGTCAGGTCACCGCCGAGATCGGCGGTGCGCTCAACGGTGCGGGGATGCGAACCCCGCCGAGTGAGGGCGTGATCACCCTCGCGACGCGCAATGATGCGGTAAACCGCATCAACGCATCCGCTTTGAAGAAGCTGTCGGGCAAATCGCTCACCGCGAAGGCCGATATCACCGGGGATTTTGGCGGCAAGCAGTTTCCGGCCGACGAGGTGCTCGAGCTCAAGGTGGGAGCACAGGTGATGTTTTTGCGCAACGACTCCCCGCTCGATGGCGGGCCGCGCTGGGTGAATGGCAGTATCGGCACGGTCACCAAGGTCACCTCGACGGTGTTCGTCGACATCGACGGTGACGTGCACGAGGTTGAGCCGACGGTGTGGGAGAAGTACAAGTACACCTACAACGCCGCGACCAAGAAGCTGAGCCGGGATGTCGTGGCGGAATTCACGCAATTTCCGCTGCGGTTGGCCTGGGCGGTCACCATTCACAAGTCTCAGGGTGCGACCTACGAGCGGGCGATTGTCGACCTGGGAGCACGGGTATTCAGCCCCGGTCAGACGTACGTTGCGCTGAGCCGGCTGACCAGCCTCAATGGCCTGTACCTGACCAGGCCACTGCGACCGAGCGACATAATCGTCGACGAGAACGTCAAACGGTTTATGAACATCGAGGTGGTGCCGCCGGTGGCTAACCTGGCGGGGCTTGACACGTCGGGCCAGGAGCCAACCGACCCCGAAACCGGGCTGCCCGCCTGACCCGTGCTGTCGTGCGCTGGTGAGCTCTGCGAGGGACTCTAGTGTGCTCCGTGGCCGCCGGAGTCGGGGATGGTCGGTTCGGTCACTCCGGGTGAACCGTGGGGCACGGCATGGGAGCCGACCTCCGTGGCGGCGAGGGCCGGGGTGGTGAGCGCCGAAAGCAGAAAGCCTCCGACGACGAGACCGGTAAGAAAACGCCAGCCGCTGGGTGTGGCAGCGCCTGCTGCGGAAGCACGTCGCGTTTCAATGCTGGGGGTCGCGGGCGTAGGGGGCCCGGTCGGAGAGCGGCGCAGTGCGATGGCTACCGTGGCGGCCAGGAATACGTTGAAGAGTGAAGCGACGGACATCGGGTAGAGCGGCAGGCCGGTTTGGCCACTGGTCACCCCGAGGCCATTACCGAGCACGGCGGTGGTACCCCAGATGAAGACCGGGATGAGCGCCGCACCCACGATGATCCGGGGCACCAGAACCCGGCCAGCAGCGAGGGTGGCGATTCCCCAGCCGAGTTCGGCAATGCCGAACCCGACCAGCAGAACCGACAGGGGCAATGGAGCGGTCACACCCACGGCCAGATGGATCAGGGCGGCGCCGAAAGCAGCGAAGCCGAGCCAGGTGCGAACGACCGGGGACATGATGCTCCTATTGACTTGGTGCGCGAAGGGATGGAGTGAAGCGGTGCGGCGTTAGGCGTTGGCTTTGCTGTGAACCGTTTTGTCTGCGGTGAGGCCGACACCGAGAAGCACGATCGCGCTGGCGAGGTGCAGGAAGTGGTCGGCGGTGTTGAGCGCCAGGATGTTCAGCGAGGTGCTCGCGATGAAGAATCCGACGATTCCGAGGAGCAGGTACACGGCACCGATCGTGCTGTTGGTGGCCTTGGCTGCCATGGCGTTGGAGAGTCCGGCGATGAGCAGAGCCGCTCCGATCAAGAGGTGCGCGATGTTGTGCAGCGGGTTGACCTCGAAGATGCCGAGAAGTAATCCGCCCTCGGTGGCGATGAAGCCGACACTGCCGGTGACGGCGAAGCCGAGTAATCCGACGAGAAGATAGACCGCGCCGAAGACGGTGGCGATCAGGCGATTGGGTGATGTGCGCATTTCAGGTGCCTCCTAGGTGATTCACGGTTAACCCGTGGTTGCTATTTATTCGGAGCTCCATCCGCTTCGGATTGGTACTAATTGTGGCCCTGATCTCCCCGTTTAAGGGGATCGGTGCGCAAAAAACAGCGCGCCACCCGAATTGGGTGACGCGCTGTGTGCCGAGGCGGGTCAGGCCTTGCGACGGTTAGTGATCGCGCCGAAGATAAGCAGCACGATCAGCGATCCGACGATAGCGAGGGCCCAGGTAGTCAGCGAGAAGAACTCCTCCAGACTGACATTGAACAGGAGCCCGCCGAGCCATCCACCGAGGAAGGCACCGACAACCCCGAGCAGCAGGGTGATAAGCCAGCCCCCGCCCTGGCGACCGGGCAGGATCGCCTTCGCGATGGCTCCGGCGATGAGACCGAGCAGGAGAAATCCGAGGAAACTCATGAGAACTGCCTTTCAGGTTGGCCTGGATGTGGCGCGGACTAAGCCGTTCGCGTGAATGTACCCGCCTGTCTGTGCATCGTCAATAGCCACCGGCCAACGATTCGACTTGCGGGCTTCAGTCCAGCCAGTAGTCGTCGTCCATGTACTGCGGGCCGGTCACCGGGGTTGCGTCGTTGATATCGGGGAGGTCGACGGCATTGATCGTTTCAATCTTGACCATGGAGTGGGCCGTGATCAGCAGGGAGACGTGCGCCCGCATGGGGCTGACGACGTCGACGAAGCCTCCGCCGCTGTGCACGGCGGCGGACAGGGCTGACTTGAGACCGGCAATGTTGTACTCGTCCGATAGGTAAAACCAGTCGTCATTGATCGTCAACCGATAGCTCTGCATTGCATTGTCCATTTCGTTGTGACAGGTTCGTGAGCGCGCTGCCGGTTAGGAGCATGCGGGGGCTTCGCTGCCACCGCGGACTCTGCGCGTCGCGCTGCTCGGCAGCGCGCGTTTCAATATACGGGATTTACTTCAAACAGTAAACTATTTAAGAGTTAAGAAACTTAGTAATTGATCTAGCGGCTACACTGACAGAACAGAATGCCCTCACGGGCAATTTTGCGAGCCTGAAGTTGGGCGAAACCAACAGACCAGAGGTCAGGAGAACGAATGTATGGTCGGGACAGTTCCGGACGCACCCCGGACGCCTTGTCGGCATCCGCTTTAGCTTTTCTGCGCGCCATGGATCGGAATCGAAACCGGGTCGCGACCGAGAGCGGTCTGACCGGGAGCGAGCTGCGCGCCGTGGCTCGCGTTGCCGAAGCGGGCAGCATTACCCCGAAATTGCTCGCGGAATCGATGGAAATGACGACCGGTGCAGTGACCGCGATCTCGAATCGACTCGTGGCCTTGCAACTGCTGGTTCGGGTGGCTCACCCGCACGATCGACGGAGTCTGCTCTTGACCTTGACACCGGCCGCGGAGCAGATCACGCAGAAAATCTACGACGACTTCGAGGCGCTCATCACTCACTCCGTGCGCGACGTGAGCCCGGAGGACCAAGCACGGCTGGGCGCCATGCTGTCCGCGATGGCGTTGACCGTGGGATCGGATGCCGATCTGAGCCTGACCGCCTGAGTATGACCGCCTGGGCCACCGTTAGGGGTGGCGGATTCCGCGCCCGGCCAGCATGGCCCGGTAGCCTTCCCGGTAGGTGGGGTAGCTGAAGATGAAGCCGGTATCGCGCAGAAGCTGGTTGCTCAGTAGCTTGTCGCCGCCTCTTTGGCTTTCGCGGGTGCGCGTCGGCTGGTCCGACTCGTTCAGCGCCGGTTCGGGCAGGCCGAGCTCGGCAGCGAGAAAGGTCAGCACCTCGTCACTGCGCACTGGCTCATTGTCGACGCCGAGATAGAGCGGCGCCGGTTGCTCAGAACGCAGCAGCAGGTGAACGATCGCGGCGGCTGCGTCGTCCCGGTGGATGCGGTTGGTGTGGCGTGACTGGGCGGAGAGCCCGGCACCCGCGCGTACGTGGGCGATCAGTCGTTCACGGCCGGGGCCGTAAATGCCGGCCAGGCGCAGAACGGTGGCGGCGGGGAGTCTGGAGTGGAGCATCCGTTCGGCATCGAGCACGATTGAATCGGTGCCCGGTTTCGGATTCGCCGGCGTCTGCTCGTCGACCCGGCTGCCGTCGTTGACGTCGTAGACCGCCGTCGACGAGACCAGCAGCACGCGGCGCGGCGTGACCTGCGCCTCATTGAGCGCGTCGAGCAGGTTGCGCAGGCCGTCAAGGTAGGTGGTGCGATAGGCCAGGGCCGTGGGGCTGCCGGCCGAGATCGCGACGACCACGAACTCGGTGTCTGGCGGGATGGTTGGCTTCTCGACGCTCAGGTCGATGGACTGGCCGGTGATTTCTGGGGGGAGCAGGCGTGCGTTGCGCCGCAGCCCGACCACAGTGTGCCCCAGCCGCGCGAACCGCAGGCCAACCTCGGTGCCGAGGTCGCCGCATCCGGCAATGAGTACCGTCATCTGTCTCCTTGATTTATTCCACGCTAGCGGGCGCACCATGACGATGAGCCCGCAGCGCCGCGAAGTGCGGGCGTTACCATGAAACCATGCCTATCGTTCCTGACACGTCTGACTGGAGCTGGGTACTCGAACGCCCATGCCCGGCCTGTCGTTTTCGGGCCGGCGAGGTGGCCTGGTGACGACGTTCGGGGCGTACTTTCTGCACGACGTGGGTGCCGACCAACCTCGTCACTGACTGGACAACTTTGGGTGGTCACAGTCCGGTTGCACCACACGAAGTTGTCCACTGAGAACGTGACGGTGCTTATTCGGAGCGGATGACGGGAATCGAACCCGCGCTATCAGCTTGGGAAGCTGAAGTTCTACCATTGAACTACATCCGCGCGCCCGACCGTGAGTGAACAACAATCGGAACCGTGCCAGCATATCAACCCAGCGCGGCTAGGCTGGCACCGTGCTGCTCTCAGATCGCGATATCAAGGCTGAACTCGACGCTGGACGAATCGGTTTGGAGCCGCTCGACCCCGCAATGATCCAGCCATCGAGCATTGATGTGCGCCTCGACCGCCTGTTTCGGCTATTCGACAACCACAAGTACGCCTACATCGATCCGGCCGAGGACCAGCCAGAGCTGACCCGCCTGATCGAGACCAAGCCCGACGAGCCGTTCATTCTGCACCCGGGCGAATTCGTGCTCGGCGCCACCTACGAGCAGGTGACCCTGCCAGACGACATTGCCGCCCGGCTCGAGGGCAAGAGCTCGCTCGGACGTCTCGGTCTGCTGACCCACTCCACGGCCGGGTTCATCGACCCCGGCTTTTCGGGCCACGTCACGCTCGAGCTCAGCAACGTTGCGACGCTGCCGATCAAGCTCTGGCCCGGAATGAAGATTGGCCAGCTGTGCTTCTTTCAGCTCAGCTCCCCGGCCGAGAAGCCCTACGGCTCGAGCGAATACGGCTCCCGCTACCAGGGCCAGCGCGGCCCGACGGCGTCACGCTCGTTCCAAAACTTTCACCGCACGGTCATCGACCGCTGATGCAGCCTTCCAACACAAGCGGATGCCCGCGGGCCGAGCAAACGTAATACGTCGAACGTAACCTCGCGTCGGGTAAAATCTGAATATGACCTCCATGCCGACCCGATTCGACGAGGCGCTGATCGCGCACGGCCCCACGCCGGAGTATCCGGGGCGCATGCACCGCTTCGGCCAGATGGTCGGATCCTGGGCCGCCAAGGGTACCCGCCTCGACGAGACCACCGGAGAGTGGATCGAACGTGACTTCGTCTGGATGGTCGAATTCATCCTCGACGGTCGGGCCGTGCAAGACGTCGAGGTCGTTGCGAGCACGACGCATCCGTCTGGGTTTGAAACCGTCGCCACTACCGTGCGCGTCTACGACCCGTTCGCCGGAGCCTGGCGCGTGAGCCACTTCGCCCCGGCGCTGGGCGAATACTGCCAGCTCGTGGCCACCCCATACCGGCATGGAGTTCGGCAGGAGGGCACCCGCACGGACGGCCGCCCGATCCGCTGGAATTTCACCGCCATCACCCCCGACAGCTACAAGTGGGAGGGGTGGGTCTCCGCCGATGAGGGCGCGACCTGGCAACTCGTCGAACACAATGAGGCCACCCGCATCCGCTGAGAAACGGATGCTGATGGCCTCGGTGTCTGGGTGGCTTAGAGGGTGAACTTGAACCCGAGGTCGGCCGGGTAGTCGCCGAGGGCGGTGAGGTTCGTGGCCGCGGCCTGCAGTGCTGCGAGGGTGAGGCCGAGGGTGCCCGGGCCGAAACTGACTCGGCTGATGCCGAGTTCGGCGAGGCGCTTCAGCGGAACGAGTCCGGGCGCACCGATCACCGATATTTTGCCGTTAACCTGCTCGATCGCGCGGACCACCTTGTCCTCGTCGGTCAGGCCGAGGAAGAAGATGACGTCAGCGCCGGCGCCGAGGTAGGCGTTGGCGCGGGCGACGGCTTCGTCCCAGTCGCCGCCGCCGGCCAGGGTGTCGACGCGGGCGTTGATGACGACGGGAATGCCGCTCTGCTCGGCGCCGGCTCTCGCTGCGGCCACGCGGGCGGCGGCGGTCTCGATGTCGAACTGCGGGGCCTTCGCGGCGCCGACCGAGTCCTCGATGTTGATGCCGACGATGCCGGATTCCTCGATCAGGCGACGCACGTTGCGGGTCACGCCGGCAACATCCGGTGCGTAGCCCTTCTCGAAGTCGGCAGAGACCGGCAGGTCGACGGCGCGGGCGATGATCGTGGCGGCGAGAATGGCCTCGTCGAGCGAGAGGCCTTCGCCGTCTGGCAGGCCGCGCACGTTCGAGATGGAGTGGCTCGCGGTGGCGAGGGCCTTCACTCCGGGCGCATCGGCCACGATCTTGGCGGTAATGGCATCCCACACGTTGGTGACGATGAGGGGCTCGCCGGGCACGTGCAGCGAGAGCAGGAGTTCGGCCTTCTGGAGCTGGGTAAGAGTCATGCTCTTCAGTCTGACCGGCCTGCGCGCCCTGGGCGAGGGAACAGCCGCAATTCAGTAGATGCTCAGGCAAGGACGGGCTGGCGTCCGGCTAGGAGATATGCTGCTGCCTGGCCGAGACCGGAATGAGCAGTAGCAGGCCGACGAGCAGCACGAGCATGATGCCCAGGATGCCCCAGTAGGTCTCGCCGAAGATTGTGACCGACAGCGCGAAGGCGGCCGGCGCGAGAAAGCTGACGGCTCGACCGGTCGTGGCGTAGAGCCCGAACACTTCACCCTCGCGGCCGACGGGAATGAGCCGAGCCAGAAAGGTGCGGCTGGCCGATTGGGCGGGGCCGACGAACAGGCATAGGGCCAGCCCTGCCGTCCAGAACACGATCTGCCCGCCGTCGTGCAGGAAAAACACCAGGAGGCCGCTGACCAGAAGCCCGACCAAGGCGGTCATGATGACGGGCTTCGCGCCGAGCCGGTCGTCGAGCGCGCCAACACTCATGGTCGCGATGCCGGCGACCACATTGGCCGCGATGGCGAAAATGATGACCTCGCCGGGCGAGAATCCGAAAACGGATGCCGCGAGCACACCGCCGAAGGTGAACACGCCGGCCAGGCCGTCGCGGAACACCGCGCTCGCGATGAGAAAGTACACCGCCTGGCGGCTGGTCTTCCAGAGGCGGGCAATATCGTGGCCGAGCACCCCGTAGCTTTGGAAGAAGCTGACTTTTTCGCGTCGGGCGGCCTTGGGCGCCCGATACTCCGGTACCCGCAGGAGCACGGGCAGCGCGAAGAGACCGAACCAGGCGGCTGCGAGCAACATGGAGACGCGCACGGCGAGACCGTTGTCGCCGGTCACCCCGAACAGGCCGACCTCGGGCTGGATAAAGCCGAAGTACACGATGAGCAGCAGCACGATGCCGCCGAGGTAGCCCATGCCCCAGCCGAATCCGCTGACCTTGCCGATAGTGCGCGGTGTCGACACCTGCGCAAGCATGGCGTTGTAGTTGACGCCTGCGAATTCGAAGAAGACGTTGCCGGCCGCGACCAGGAACAGTCCGAGCAGCAGGTAGCTCGGGCTTGCCTGCACGAAGAACATGCAAGCGGTCAGCGCGACGACGATGAAGGTATTCACGCCGAGCCAGAATTTGCGGCGGCCGGAAGTGTCGGAGCGTTGCCCGGTGATCGGGGCCAGTGCGGCAATGACGAGGCCGGCGATGGCCAGGGCCCAGCCGAGCTGGGCGCTGATCACGTCTTCATCGCCGAAAGACGCGCCGGTGATGTACACAGTGAAGACGAAGGTCGTGACGACGGCGTTGAACGCGGCTGATCCCCAGTCCCAGAACGCCCAGGCCACCACCCGGCCACGCGTTGGAGTGGTGGCTGCGTCTCCGGCGACAGTGTGGATCATGTGCACAATCTACTGCCCGCCGGTAAGGAACGGATGCTGCGCCGATACTGGGACCGTCGGGTTGGCATCCGCTCGGGCGAACGTCAGCTGACGCGGTAGTCCTGCAGGTACAGGTTCGCCACCGAATCGCGGGTGATGAGTTCGGTTGGCAGCACCACGACTTCGATGGGCTGGCCGGGCTCGGCGATTTCGGCCAGCAGCTTCGTGACGGCCAGTTGGCCGATTTCTTCAACCGGGCGGGCGACCACGGTGATGCCGGGAACTATTGCCGCCGCCCACTGGCTGTCGTCGACCGTCACGAGCGAGATGTCCCGGCCGATGGTGAGGCGCCGGTTTCCGGCAACCTTCAGCACGGCCAGAGCCATGTCGTTGTTCGACGTGAAAATGATCGTGGGTGGGTTCGGTCGGTCCAGGAGCGACGCCACGGCCGCCTCGGATGACTTCGGCTTGTCCTCACAGAAGATCCAATGCTGGCTGTTGCGACGGATACCGGCATCGGAGGCGCCCTGCAGAAAGCCTTCTGTGCGGTCCAGAACGGTCGAGATGAGATGGGTTGGCCTCTGGTCGGTCACGCCCTCGACGCTCGAGGCCGAGATGAGAAAACCCAGCCGTTTGTGGCCGAGTGAAATGGCGTGGCGCACGGCTTCGCGGGTGCCGGCGAAGTCGTCGGTGGTGATGGAGGTGAGCGGCGGGTCGTCCAGGCGGCGGTCAATGAGCACGATCGGTCGGCCGCCGAGCTGAGCCGGCTTTAGATGCTCGTAGCCCTCTGACAGCGACGGCACCACGATCAACCCATCGACCTGTTTCTCGAGCAGGGTCTCGATAGCTTGGCGCTCGATCGCGGTTTCTTCATCGGTGTTGGTAATGAGCACCTGGTAGCCGTGTAGTTTGGCCTCGTCCACGATGGCCTTGGTAGCGCGATCGAAAAACGCATTCGTGAAGTCAGCGATGATGACCAGACCGATGGTCTTGGTGACACCGACGCGCATCGCCCGGGCGAGTTCGTTCGGGCGGTAACCCAGCGCGTCCGCCGCCTGCTCGACCCGCGCGATGGTGGAGGCCGACGTGCGGCCGTAGCGGCCGAGCGCCCGCGAGGCCGTGGCTCGAGACACACCCGCCTCGGCGGCAACGTCGACGATTGTCGGCAGATGACTTGGCTTCGTGACGTCGTCGTCCCGCACAGTGACCCCTTTGTAAACGTGATGCAACCGTTACCTACTCGAGTTGCATTACTCATTCTCCCATTGGAATATATAGTACCAAGGTTTGCGAGAACGATCTCGCATTGGTCACGTAAGTCAAAGGAGACATTCATGAGGCGCTCATTCCGAACGATTGCAGCAGTTGGTGCAATGACGGCATTCGCACTGACCCTGGCCGGTTGCTCGACCGCAGCCACCACCGATTCCACCGATGCTGCGGCAGCGGATGAAATCACCATTGCATTCGTCATGGGCGCAGAGGCCGACCCGTTCTTCCAGGCGATGAAGGCCGGCGCAGAGGAAGAAGCCGCCAAGCTCGGCGTCACGCTCATCTGGCAGGGCGACCCGGCGAACTACTCGGCCGAGACCCAGATCCCGATCGTCGACGCGGTTCTGGCCCAGCAGCCCTCCGGCCTGGTGCTCATCCCGACCGACCCGACGGCCCTGCAGTCCTCGGTCTCCAAGGCCGTTGCCGCCGGCATCCCCGTGGTCAACGTAGACACCCACGTCGACGACCTCTCCGACGTCGTGTCATTCATCACCGGTGACAACGCCGACGGCGGCGCCAAGGCCGCTGACGCGCTCGCCACCCAGATCGGCTACGAAGACGGCGGAACCTACCAGGTTGTCGTCGGGCTCACCAGCGCCACCGCGACCACCAATGTCAGCCGCCTCGACGGCTTCACGGCCCAGATCGAAGCCGAATATCCCGGCATTGAAATCGCTGACGTCGCGTACTCCGAGTCCAACCCGGAAAAGGCCGCGACCAACGTGAACAACTGGCTCACCCGCTTCCCTGACCTGGCCGGCATTTTCGCCATTGACGGCACGAACGCCTCGGGTGCGGCTGCGGCCCTCGAATCCAAGGGCCTGGAAGGCACCATTGGACTCGTCGGCTACGACGCTTACCCCGACAACGTCGCGAAGATCAAGTCCGGCGTTTTCACCGCGCTCATCGCGCAGGATCCCGCCGCCGAAGCCCGCCTCGCCATTCAGACGCTCGTCGAGTACATCAAGACCGGTGAGACGTCGACCGAGCACGAGGTTGTCATTCCGAACGTAGTTCTGGATTCCAGCACCTCTGATGACGACTTCGCGAAGTACACCTACGTCGCCACTGAATAAGTCGTCCTCCCGGTAGCTGTAGAAAACAAAGGCAAATACATGACCAACGTCAGTCAGAGCGTGCAGAAGTCAGCGCTCTCGTCACGGTTCTCCTCCCTGGCCGCCAATCAAAGCACCATCCTGGTGGGCGTGATGATCATTCTGATCGTCGTGTTCACGGTGCTCGAACCGAAGTTCTTTTCGGTCGCGACGGCCAATAACGTCCTCACGGACTGGGGTTCCGTTGCCCTGATTGCCGTTGGTCAAACCTTTGTAGTGATCAGCGGTGGCATCGACCTGTCGGTCGGTGCCACCATCGGACTCAGCGGCGTCATCTCCGCCTGGACCATGGCCAACGTGCTCGGCCTGGACCAGACCGTCAAGGGGCAGGATGCTGCCGGCCCGCTCCTGATCGGAACCGTGGTCTCGGTCGCCGTCGGTTTGGGCGTCGGTCTGGTCAACGCATTCCTGATCAACAAGCTCAAAATCGTGCCGTTCATCGCTACCCTGGCCACGATGGGCGCGGCGCTCGGATTCTCGGTCATCATTTCCAAGGGCGCCCCGATCGGCAGCGCCAATGACTTCACTCTCATCAGCGCGATGTCGCCGACCTGGAATCCGCTCTCCTGGGCCGTGCTCTTCGTGGCCATCGTCATTGCCGTGCTGGGCCTGTTCCTGCACAAGGCCCGCTTTGGTCTGTACACCTACGCCATCGGCTCGAATGCCTTTGCGGCACGGGCAGCGGGTATCAACGTGGAACGACACCTCACCATGGTCTACGCGCTGTCCGGTGCGCTGGCCGGCCTGGCCGGCATGTACGTCTATATCCGTCTCGGCGCAGGTTCCCCCTCGTCGGGAACGGGCCGTGAACTCGACGCCATCGCGGCTGTCGTCATCGGCGGCGCGTCCCTCATGGGTGGCGTCGGCCGCATCATGGGCACCATCCTCGGCGCCCTCATCCTCTTCACCGTGCAGTCCGGCCTGATCATGATCGGTGTTGCACCGGACTGGAAAAAGGTTGTCGTGGCCGTTCTGATCGCTGCGGCGGTCGCCGCTCAGACGCTGCAGAGCAAGAACGGGAGAAAGTGACCATGGTCGGCGAAGTCATCTACGAAGTCCGGAACGTTTCCAAGCGCTACGGCTCAGTCATCGCCCTCGACGGGGCCAGCCTCAAGCTCCACGCCGGCGAAGTCGTCGGCCTGGTCGGCGACAACGGTGCCGGAAAATCGACCCTGGTCAAGGTGCTCTCGGGCGCCCACCAACCCGACGGCGGACAGATCTTGCTCGACGGGGTGGAGCGTGAATGGAGCTCGCCGCGGGAGGCCCTCGAGGCCGGGGTGGAGACTCTCTACCAGGACTCCGGTCTGGCACCGCACCTGACCGTTTCGGAAAACGTGTTCCTCGGCCGTGAAAAGGTCGTGCCGGGATTCCTGGGAAAGCTGGGGTTTCTGTCGAAGAAGACCATGGCCCGCGAGGCGCACGCTGACCTCGAGCGGGTTGGAATCGCCGTGCCGGCGTCGAACCGTTCCGTTTCTCAGCTCTCCGGCGGCCAGCGCCAGGCGGTGTCGATTGGCCGGGCGGTGTCGTGGGCGCGAAAAGTGATCATTCTGGACGAGCCCACCAACCACCTCGGTGCGCGTCAGGCGGGCGAAGTGCTCAATGTCATTCGTGCGGCCAAGGCCAAGGGACTCGGCGTTATCTTCATCTCCCACACACTGCCGCACGTACTCGAGGTGACGGACCGCATCGTCGTGCTGCGCCTCGGCCGCATCGTGATGGATGCCCCCACCACCGAGTTCGACGGTGACCGCCTGATCGGCGTGCTCACCGGTACCATCGCCACCATCAAGGTGGAGGGCGACTAACCAGCCTTCGGGCGAAAAATACGTGGACGGGTCGCACTGGTTACATCGTGCGGCCCGTTCTTCCATGTCTGCCGTCGGCGGAGCGGCATCCGCTTTGAAAGTTGAGCCACTCACACTCAACTTTCAGCCGTAGAAATTGACAGGGACGAAACGGCTCTGGAATACTTGAGCCATCGAGGCTCAAGTCTTGAGATTACTTAGCAGTTCGTTTCGCACATGATTGAAGGAGAACAACCCAGATGGCTCGTGCAGTAGGTATTGACCTCGGAACCACAAACTCGGTGGTGTCCGTGCTCGAAGGTGGAGAACCCACCGTCATCGCCAACGCTGAGGGCTTGCGCACCACCCCCTCGGTGGTCGCATTCACCAAGGACGGCGAAGTTCTCGTCGGAGAAACCGCCAAGCGCCAGAACGTCACCAACGTCGACCGCACCATCTCCAGCGTCAAGCGCCACATGGGCACCGACTGGACCGTCGCGATCGACGACAAGAAGTACACCCCGCAGGAGATCAGCGCGCGTATCCTCGCCAAACTCAAGCGGGATGCCGAGCAGTACTTGGGCGAGAAGGTCAGCGACGCCGTCGTGACCGTGCCGGCGTACTTCAACGACGCCGAGCGTCAGGCCACGAAGGAGGCCGGCGAGATTGCCGGACTCAACGTATTGCGCATTATCAACGAGCCGACCGCCGCCGCGCTGGCCTACGGTCTCGACAAGGGCAAGGAAGACGAGCTCATTCTGGTCTTCGACCTCGGAGGCGGAACCTTCGACGTGTCGCTGCTCGAGGTGGGCAAGGACGACGACTTCTCCACCATCCAGGTGCGCTCGACCGCCGGCGACAACCGCCTCGGCGGCGACGACTGGGACCAGCGCATCGTTGATCACCTGATCAAGCGCTTCAAGGAGACCACCGGCGTTGACGTGTCCAAGGACAAGATCGCCAAGCAGCGCCTCAAAGAAGCCGCTGAGCAGGCCAAGAAGGAACTCTCCTCGAGCATGTCGACGAGCATCCAGCTGCCCTACCTGTCGCTGACCGAAAACGGCCCGGCCAACCTCGACGAGACGCTCACCCGCGCCCAGTTCGAGAAGATGACTGAGGACCTGCTCGACCGCACCAAGAAGCCCTTCCAGGACGTTATTCGTGAGGCCGGCGTCAAGGTCGGTGACATCGCCCACGTCGTTCTCGTCGGTGGTTCCACCCGTATGCCCGCCGTCTACGAGCTCGTCAAGAGCGAGACCGGCGGCAAGGACCCGAACAAGGGTGTCAACCCGGACGAGGTCGTCGCCGTCGGCGCCGCACTGCAGGCCGGCGTGCTGAAGGGCGAGCGCAAGGACGTTCTGCTCATCGACGTCACCCCGCTGAGCCTCGGCATCGAAACCAAGGGCGGCATCATGACGCGCCTGATCGAGCGCAACACGGCCATCCCGACCAAGCGCAGCGAAACCTTCACCACGGCCGACGACAACCAGCCGTCCGTTGCGATCCAGGTCTTCCAGGGCGAGCGTGAGTTCACCCGCGACAACAAGAACCTCGGAACCTTCGAGCTCACCGGCATCGCGCCGGCGCCGCGCGGCATTCCGCAGGTCGAGGTCACCTTCGACATCGACGCCAACGGCATCGTGCACGTGTCTGCCAAGGACAAGGGCACTGGAACCGAGCAGTCGATGACCATCACGGGCGGTTCCTCGCTCGCGAAGGAAGACATCGAGCGCATGGTGCGCGAGGGTGAAGAGCACGCCGCAGAAGACAAGCGTCTGCGTGAAGTCGCCGAGACCCGCAACACGGCCGAGCAGCTCGCCTACTCGATCGAGAAGCTGATCAAGGACAACGTCGACAAGCTCCCCGAGGACGTGAAGAATGAGGTGCAGGCTGATGTCGACGCCCTCAAGTCCGCTCTCGCCGGCGACGATGACGACGCGGTGAAGACCGCGTTTGACAAGCTCAACGAAAGCCAGGGCAAGCTCGGCGAAGCCATCTACAAGTCCAGCCAGGCGGATGCCGCAGCCGGCGCTGATGAGACCAGCACCGACGAGGCTCCTGCCGAAGAGAACAAGGACGAAGACGTTGTCGACGCCGAAGTTGTTGACGACGACGAAGACGAGAAGAAGAAGAAGTAGGCCGCAACCATGGCTGACAAGAAACATCCAGACAACGACGCGTCCGCTGCGGGGGTGCCCGATGACGGCACCGCCGCTGCGGGCGCGGCCGCAGCTGATGCAGCATCCGCTTCTGAACCTGACAGTGCTGTAGCCGACGGTACGGCCGACGGGATCGAAGAAGACGAACTGACCGTTCAGGACATTCTGGACGCGGCGGAACGCGAAGTTGCTGAGCCGACGAGCGAACACCTCGCCGACCTCAAGCGCGTGACGGCCGAGTACGCCAACTATCGTCGGCGCACCGAAGCCAACCGGGCCATCGAGAAAGAGCGCGTGACCGGGGATATCGTCAAGGTGCTTATTCCGGTACTCGACGACATCTACCGTGCTGAGAAGCACGGCGATCTCGTGCCCGACTCGGCCTTCGCCACGATCGCAGCCAAACTGCGTTCGAGCGTTGAACGGCTCGGGCTGACCTCGTTCGGCACGGTCGGCGAACCCTTCGACCCAACCATGCACGAGGCGATCTTCCAGCAGCCGAGTGCAGCGGTCGACGTTGAAACCGTCGGCGACGTCGCGGAGACGGGGTACTACCTCGGCTCCACGCTGCTGCGCGCGGCCAAGGTCGTCGTTCAGGTACCGAGCGATGGCTAGCCAGGATTGGTTTGACAAGGACTTCTACAAGGTTCTCGGGGTATCGAAAGATGTCACGCCGGCCGAGTTGAAGAAGGCGTACCGCAAGCTCGCGCGTAAGTACCACCCGGATTCCAACCCGGGGAACCCCGCCGCCGAGGCGAAGTTCAAGGAACTGAGCGAGGCGCACTCGGTGCTGGGCGATGCCGCGCAGCGCAAGGAATACGATGCCGTGCGGGCCATGGGCAGTGGGGCGCGGTTCGCCGCGCCCGGCGGCCGGGCCCAGAGCGGTGGCTTTGAGGACGCCTTCGGAGGCATGTTCGGCGGCGGAAGTCGTCAGCAAAGTTATACCTTCGAGCAGGGCGGCTTCGACGATATCCTCGGGGGTATGTTCGGCAGAGGTGGCGGCGGTGGCGGTGGCTTCGGCAACCCCACCGGCGGCTACCGCGGATCGGGCGCGCCTACCCGAGGCCGCGATGTGATCGCGTCGACGACCATCGACTTCATCACGGCTACCCAGGGCGACCAGATCAGTCTGCAGACCCAGGACGGCCGGCCGATCAAGGTCAAGGTGCCAGCGGGCGTCGCCGACGGGCAGAAGATTCGCCTGCGCGGCAAGGGCCAGCCCAGCCCCGACGGCGGAGAAACCGGCGATATCGTGCTGACGATCACCGTGCGCAAGCACCCGGTGTTTGAACGGGACGGCCTCAACCTGCGGGTGACCGTTCCGGTCACCTTCGTCGAGGCGAGCCTCGGTGCGACGATCGAGGTGCCCACCCTCGGTGGTGCCCCGGTCAAACTGCGCGTGGCCCCCGGCACTCCCGGAGGACGCGTGCTGCGGGTCAAGGGTCGCGGCGTCACCACGGCGAAGGGCACCGGCGACCTGCTCGCCATCGTGCAGGTCGCTGTACCGTCACACCTGTCAAAGGATGCGGAAGAAAAGCTCGCAGCCTTCGCCGAGGCACTGCCCAAGGAAAATCCGCGTGATGAACTGATCGCGCGAGCGAAGGGCTAGTCATGGACGAGACCACCCGGGTTTTCGTGATTTCCACGGCAGCAGAGCTTGCGGGAATGCACCCGCAAACCCTGCGCCAATACGATCGCCTGGGCCTGGTCAGCCCGGAGCGCACCCCCGGAAAGAGCCGTCGATACTCCATGCTCGACGTGGCAAAGCTCCGTGAAATTGCGTTCTTGGGCTCAGAAGGTGTGAGTCTGGAGGGCATCCGTCGTATCCTCGAACTCGAGGATCACGTGCGCGGGCTCGAAAAACGCCTGCGCGAGTTGGAATCGACGCTCGCCGACGAATTGCTGAACCGTCCGGGCCGCCGCGTTTTCGCGGCTGGCTCGGCCGGCGACGTCATTTCGATGAAGGCGGGCACCCGCACCAGACGCAGCAACCAGATTGTCATCTGGCGGCCGCGAGACCACACGTAGTTCTACAACACCTAGCTCCACGTTTCGCTTTCACAGCACGAACTGGTTGCACCGGCACCACTTTCAGGGGGAACCATGTCCGAATCGGGCACGCACGACCAGTCCGCGCCGCGGAACACCAATGATTTCGACTTCGATCGGCTGCGACGTCGCCCCGACATCGAGGCCGAGAACCTGTTCGCCGTCGACGCCAGCGACCGGCTCATCCTCGATGAGGCCGCCGGTGCGATCGCCGCCTACCGCAGCGGTGGAGTCGTCGTGCTCGAGGACCGCTATGGCGCCCTCACCCTCGGCGCCGCCGCACTGCACGATGCCCGCGGCATTCGCGTCTATCAGGACGCCCTCTCGGGCGAGTACGCGCTTGACAGCAACGCCTCCGGCGTCAACCTGACGGATGCCTACCGCTCCCTTCCGCTCGGCGAGGAACTGCTGGCCGACGCCCACGTCGTGCTGCTGCAGCTGCCAAAAAGCCTCGACGCCCTCGATGAGATCGCCGGCGCCATCGCCAAGTACGCCGCCCCCGACGTGATCGTCTTCGCCGGCGGCCGCATCAAGCACATGACCGTGAGCATGAACGAGGTGCTGCGCCGTCACTTCGGCGCCCTCAACGTGCGCCCGGCTCGCCAGAAGTCCCGCGTGCTCATCGCCTCCTCGCCGCTCACCACGTCGACGACCGACTGGCCGCACAGCGAGAAGCACGAGGACTTCGACCTCGTGGTGCGCGGCCACGGCGGAGTGTTCGCTGGAACCAGCATCGACATCGGCACCCGGGCGCTGCTCGAGGTGCTCGACCGCATGAAGCCCGATGCCGAGCGCGCCATCGACCTCGGCTGCGGCACCGGCGTGCTCGCCGCGGCGCTCGCTGCGCAGCGACCCCTGCTGCGGGTGCTCGCGACGGACCAGTCGGCCGTTGCCGTGGCATCCGCTCGTGCCACCGTCGACGCCAACGCGCTCGCCGAACGAGTCACCGTCGTGCGGGCCGATGGCCTGTCCGGCCAGGCTGATGACTCCGCCGACCTGATTCTGCTCAACCCGCCCTTTCACATCGGCGCATCCGTGCACGCGGGCCTGGCCGAGAAGCTGTTCATCGACGCGGCCCGAGTGCTTGCGCCCGGCGGCGAACTGTGGACGGTCTGGAACACGCACCTCGGCTACCGTCCGATGCTGACCCGCATCGTCGGTTCGACCCGCCAAGTCGGCCGCAACACCAAGTTCACGGTGACGGTGTCGACCGGTCGCTAGCTTTTTCGGGGCGGCTTACGGCGGGCCTAGGGCGATCTCGGCAAGCTCGATCAGTGGATGGTGACGACCGGCAGACACTGGTCTGCCGGTCTGCGGTGATACTTCGGGCGCGATCAGGCGCGTACGAGCGGCTCGCCGTTCAGAACGTCGAGCTGCCAGGCGGTCGATCCATCAGCGTGTGTGTGGTGGTGCTGCACGACGTTGAGCGAGGCGTTGGTAATGCTGCCGATGGGCTGGTCGAGCGCGTTTTCGAGGCTCAAACGAATGAGCGTGCCGTGCGCGACCACAATGATGCGCGCTCCGGGGTGCTCGCGGGCGAGGTCGCGCAGGGCGTCGATGCCGCGCGCGGCGACGGCCTGTTCGGTCTCGGCACCGTGGAACCCTCCGGGAAAACGCAGGGCATCGAGTTCGGCGCCAGCGCTCAAACCCTCGGCCGGCCCGTAGTTGCGCTCGATCAGTGCCGGGAGGCGGCGGGCCGTGTCGAGGCCGAGCCGCTCGCCGATCAGGTCGGCGGTTTCCGCAGCACGGGAGAGCGGGGACGAGACGATGAAATCCCAGTCGTAGCGTTTCAGGGGAGCGATGGCATCCGCTGCCTGACCGCGCCCCACGTCATTCAGTGGGATATCGGTGGCGCCCTGGATGCGCGCGGCGGCGTTCCAATCGGTCTGGCCGTGGCGGATGAGGGCGAAGGTCGTCGCCGTGGTCACCCGTCTATTCTGCCTTGGCCGACTGGGAGTGCGCGCCGCGCGCCAGCGGCGGCCTCGTTCCGCGGTGCGGTGTGGGCCAACCGTGCGACCGCGACGATGGACCAGCCGCAGAGTGCGACGAGCAGCCCGTTGCGCGCCGTGAGCAGTAGCAGCGAAAATAGGTTGCCGTCGATCAGGGGCAGGTAGAAGATTGGAAAGATCAACGTCGTCAGGGCTGAAATGGCCAGCATCAGCACGGCGGGCACCCTCCAGGCCGCCCAGCTGCGGCCAACGCCGACCGCGACGATCGGCACCAGCCAGAGCATGTATTGCGGCGACCCGACCTTGTTGAAGACAATGAATGCGCTGACCAGGGCCAGGGAACCAAGCAGCAGCAGCTCGGCGGCATCCGCTTGTCGACGTTGAGCAATGACCATCAGCACGAAGATCGCCGCGATGGCACCGAACATGACCGGTGTCATCAGGGAGGCGACGAGACCGGCCCCGGGGCCACTCACCTCGCGGGTCGCGATGGCAAAGTTTTCGTAGATGACCGTGTCGTGTTGGCCGAGCGAGGCCAGCCACACCCACGGAGTCGTGACCGGAGCCTCGAGCTGCAGCGCACGGTCGGTCTGTTCGGTGACGAATCCGGTGAGAAACTGCGCAGCGTCGAGCAGCCAAACGGATGCCGCCACCGCCACCGACAACGCCGCTCCGGTCAGGACCATCGTCAGTTTTCGCGACGATACCGTGACGACCGCGAGGAAAACGGCGGCCGGCCAGACCTTGATCCAGGTGGCGAGGGCCAGCAGGAGCGCGGCGATGACCGGTCGACGCGCGAGCAGCACGAGGCCGACAATGACGATCGGTGCGGTGACTCCTTCCAGGCGTAACAGCCCGACCGGGCTCAGCAGGAACGAGCACAGCAACCAGTACCAGGCCGGCTTGTAGCCGCTGCGGCGGCGTCCCCAATCGGTCAGGGCTCCGGCGGCGACGGCATTGAGCGCTGCCGTCATCAGAAACCAGAGCAATTGGTAGAGCAGCGGCCCGGCGATGCCGGCGAACGCGATCGGCAGCATGGCCCCGATCGGATACACCCAGGCCACGTCGAGGCCCTGCCAGAAACCGTTGCCCAGGCCGAGTTCGGCCCATCGTCGGTAGAGCGGGAGATCACCGAGCACCCGGCCGGTGAGGATGGTCGGGAGCAGCGCGACGAGAAAGACCGCGTGCAGGCCCAGGAACCCCAGGGCCAGAGTGCGCGGTCGTTGCAGGGTGAGACGGCGGCTCGGGGTGAGCGCCGTGGCGAGGCGGGCGTCGATCCAATCGAAGGTTCTAGACATGTCACCGTTTCTGCAGCGCGGGGTGGGGAGTCGCGGGCAGTCTAGGGGTGGCGAGTGAACTTCTGGTGACGGATGGTCATCCCCCGGGCCCAGGTTGTGGAAGCGGGCCCATGACCTATCATGGGCCCGCTTTCCGGGCCCGGGCCCCGACCGCAGGGGGTGGAGGGGGTCAGGCGAGGAGTTCTCGGATGTCGGCGGCGGTCAGGGCGGTGCCGGCCGGGGCGCCATCGGTCATAACGCTCTCGAACAGGCGGGCCTTGGTGGCTTTGAGGGCCATGACCTTCTCCTCGATAGTGTCCTTCGACACCAATCGGTAGACCATGACGTTCTTGGTCTGGCCGATGCGGTGTACGCGGTCGACCGCCTGTGCCTCGGTCGCCGGGTTCCACCACGGGTCGAGCAGGATGACGTAGTCGGCCTCGGTGAGGTTGAGGCCGAATCCGCCGGCCTTGAGGCTGATCAGGAAAACCGAACTCGAGCCCTCCTTGAAGTCGCTGATGGCCTTGGCTCGATTGCGGGTCTTGCCGTCGAGGTAGGAGTAGCTGATGCCGGCTGTGTCGAGCCGGTCCCGCGCCTTGCCGAGGTACTGGGTGAACTGGCTGAAGATGAGGGTGCGGTGGCCCTCGGCGACGGTGTCTTCGAGCAGCTCAAGCAGGGCGTCGAGCTTGGTCGAGGGAACGCTGTCGTACTTCTTGTCGTACAGGCTCGCATCGAGGCTGAGCTGGCGCAGCATGGTGAGCGAGCGAAAGATCTCGAACCGGTTCGCGTTCATGTCCTCGATCAGGCCGAGCACCTTCTGGCGTTCCCGGGCCAGGTGCATGTCGTAGACCTTGCGGTGCCGCGGGTGCAGGTCGAGTTCCAGCACCTGCTCCTGCTTCTCGGGCAGGTCGCTCGCCACCTGGGCTTTGGTGCGGCGCAGCATGAAGGGACGGATGCGGCGGCGCAGCTGCGTGAGCCGCTCACCGTCGGCATCCGTTTCAATGGGCTTGCGGTAGTAGTCGGCGAAGCGGCTCGGGCTCGGGAACAGGCCGGGCGCGGTGATGGAGAGCAGTGACCACAACTCCATCAGGTTGTTTTCCATCGGCGTGCCGGTGATGGCGAGCTTGAACGGGGTGCGCAGCCGGCGGGCGCAGACGTGCGCCTTGCTTTGGTGGTTCTTCACGAACTGGGCCTCGTCGAGCAGCAGTCCGGCCCAGTCCTGAGCGTTGTATTCCTCGAAGTCGAGGCGAAAGAGCGTGTACGAGGTGATCACGACATCCGCTTCACCCATCACGTCCTGCAGGCTGGAGCCGCGCTTTCCGGCGGTCTGGGTGATGGCTGCTGTCGCCAGGTCGGGAGCGAACCGGGCACACTCGGTGGCCCAGTTGGAGACGACGCTCGTGGGCGCGACGACGAGGAACGGCTTGCGCACGGTGCCCGGCTGCGCGCGTTCGCTGTCCCGGGCGTGGGCGATCAGGGCGATCGCCTGCAGGGTCTTGCCGAGCCCCATGTCGTCGGCGAGTACGCCGCCGAGCTGGTGGTCGTAGAGAAAGCTGAGCCAGTCGAAACCGGTCTGCTGGTAGGCGCGCAGGGTGGCGTGCACGGCCAGCGGGAGCGGGCGTTCGGCGATGGGAGCGGCTTCAGACAGGCCCTCGACGGCGCTGCGCCAGGTAGCGGCCTGTTCGGCGACCACGCCGAGCAGCTGCAGTTCGTCCCACAGGTCGGCCTGAAAACGGCTGAGGCCGAGAGTGCCGGCATTGCTCTCCTGCAGGCCACGGGCCTCTTCGATCAGGCGGCGCAGCTGCTGCAGCTCGGGCCGGTCGAGGCTGAAATAGGTTCCGCTGTCGAGGATCATCAGGTCCTGGTCGGTGGCCAGCGCTCGAAAGAGGTCGTCGAAGGGAATGTCTTCGCCCTCGATCGACACGGTGACGGCGAGGTCGAACCAGTCGCGGGTATCGGTGCTCTCGGTGGTGGCGAGGCTGATCACGGGCGCTTCGTCAGCCTCGCGATAGCTCGGCGCGTCGGCGGAGACCTGCACGATGACGCCATCTTTCGCGAGCTGGGATACGGCTTCACCGAGGAAGGTGATCATGACGGCGCCCTGCAGCTCGGCGTGCTCGAGCAGTAGGGCCGCACTGATCGGGGTTGCCGGCTGCCAGAGCTGCTCGAACGAGCTGATGGCGCGTTCGACGTCTCGCAGCGTGTCGCTCTCGCGGGTCGCGTTGCGAAAGCGGGTGTCGTTGGGTGTCGGGCGCAGCGGGTGGCGGTAGAGCACGGGGGCGGGCTCTATTTCGAAGGCGTCGGTCGGGACGGCTGCGGCCTGGTCGGTGGGCGCGACGTACTGCCACTCCCAGGCCAGGGTGATGCGGGCATCCGTTTGGTGCGTGATGGTGAGGGCGAGTTGGGGGCGAGCGGTCTTGGGCAGCTCAAACGATGCGTCATGGCTGGTCAAGATTAGTTTTTGCTGAAGAAAGGGGTAGAAGTCGGTGAGGAAGGCCACCTCGTCGTCGGCCGGAATATCGAAGCCGCCGGTCACGGCCAGGGCGCGGATCTCGGAGTTCACCGTGGCAGTCAGCGGGGCGAGGATGAGCTGATTGCCGGTCGCGAGCGGGTCGGCCGGGGCGGTCCAGGTGTAGGCGCCGTGCGCCGGATCGCCGAGAAAACCGAATTCGGAGCCGCGGTGCAGCTTCTCGTTCAACACGAGCAAGGGGGTCAGCTGCAGGCCGTCATCGTCCCGCCGAATGTCGACCTCGAGCGAGGCGGGCGTGGGAGAGAGGAGGACGGGATTCTGGGCATCCGTTGCGCAGACGAGTGGCAGACCGCTCAGCTGGGCCTCGTGCAGCAGATCCCAGAGGGCCTTGTTCTCGAAGTTGTCGAGGTAGAGCCAGTGGTCGGTGTAGCTGTAATAACGCTGCCCGGTGGCCGACAGGGCGTAGAGGGCGTTCAGGATTTTGCGGTGGCCGCGGTTGTAGGTGCCGGGCGTCCAGGACAGGTTGTCCCAGGTGAGGGAGCCGCGGATCCACTTGCCCTTCTTGCCCATCACCATGGGGCGTGCGCCGAGGCGGCGAGGCCCGGTGCGGCGGTTCGGGCTGTAGACGGGATCAAGCAGGTCGAATTGCAGCGCGAGGGCCGTGCTCGTGACCGTCTCGGCGCCGCTCGGCTTCGCAAGCGGGGCCAGGGCGGCGCGCCAGGCCGGGACCGGTGGGCGAATGGGAACGACGGGGGCCGGGGTGGGCGGCTGATACGCGGTCGGTACGAAGGTCGACTCGAAGACGGGGGTGCGGCGGTCGCCGATGGCACGCACGTTGGACGCCGCGCGCTCGGCATTCAGCTCCGCGGGCGTGCTGCGGCTCGCCAGCAGCAGGGCGGCGACGTGCTTGCAGTTCCTGGCCATCGGGCAGGTGCACGTTCCGCTGGCTCGAACGGCCTGGCCGGCCGCATTGAGGGTGAACGAGACCAGCACGGTGTACGGCTGGGGACTGGTGCCGCTCACGCGTCCGGTGAGGTGTGTTCCCGACGGGGCCCAGGACTGTTCGGTGACGTGTCCGTTGCGGGCGTACCGTTCACCGCGCGAGAACGACTGGCTGCCGACGATGCGGGCGATCTCGTGAGTGCTGAGGGAATGGGCCATAGGTGAGGGAGCTCCGTAAGAAAAAGGGACCAACCCTTATTCTCTCACGCGAGCCTGAGTGGCTCAGCTCAGCGTGGTGTGTCACGGAGCTGCCTGGTGGCTAATTCAGGAAATTGCCTGAGCGGGGGGAGTTGCGCCGCATTGGTTCGGGAGCCGCGGGGTCGCTCGCCGAAATTATCCTGAATTAGCCACGATCGACGGGCGGCTCCGGCGTGCCAGGAGTGGAGATAGTGCCGGCGGCAGTGGCCTGCAGCAGGGCCAGGGCCTGCGCCTCGATGCGGGTCTGCAGCACGATCACGCTCGAGGAGCGCACGACCGTTTGGGTGGCGACGATGAGGTCGAGCACGCGCTGCACGTCGGCGTTCGACCGGGCGACGACCCGGGCGAGCATGTCGCTGTCGCCGGAGACCGTGTGCAACTCCAGAATCTCGGGAATCTTCGCGAGAGCCGCAACGACAACCGCGTGGCCAGAGTCCTGCCGCACGGTGAGCGAACAGTAGGCGGTGACCGGGTAGCCGAACTCGCTCGGGTTCAGGGTCGGCGCCCAGGATTTGATCACCCCGCGGCTCATTAGCCGGTCGAGCCTGGCCTGCACGGTTGCCCTGGCCACCTTGAGCCGCCGCGAGGCCTCGAGCACCGAGAGCTTCGGCCGCTCGCAGAACAGTGTGACGAGTCGAGCATCCAGCGAGTCGACATCCATGAGCGTGACCTTTCGGTGGTCCGGTCGGGCATCGTTGCCGAGCGGGGGTGTACCAACTGTATGGTGTTTCGTTGAAAATGCACACAATTATTCACAGAGTGTGCACTTCAAATGGTCGCTGTGGCAGACGCTCGGCAAAGTCACTAACTTTGCGGTAGCCCGCCCAGTCAACGATCAGAAGGAGCCAGCATGGCGACTCACGCCCTCGACACCCTTCCCCTGCGTTCAGGGCAGATGCAGATGCAGAGTGCGGATGTCGGCGACCTCACCCCGGATCAGCTGCGCGACCTGTATCGGATGCTGGCGAACGTGCGTCAGCTCGACCGCGATGCCGTGGCGTGGCAGCGCCAGGGTCTTATTCCCGGTTACGCGCCGATGCTCGGCCAGGAGGCAGCCCAGGTCGGTGCCGGCTTCGGCGTCGATAAGACCCGGGACTTCATCTTTCCGACCTACCGTGAGATGGGCGTGGCCTACACGGTCGGCGTGAACATGGTCGAGTACATGTCGACCCACAAAGCGATCTGGCACGGCGGGCTCTACGACCCCGGGGCCACCCACTTCGCGCCCTTTCAAGCGGTTGTCGGCGGATCCGTTCTGCACGCGGTGGGCTGGGCGCACGGGCAGACCCTGAACGGCCAGACGCTGAACGGGACGGCTGTGGCAACGGGCGGTGCGGCATCCGTTTCAACAACCGGCCTCGGCGTGGGCCTGGCCTTTCTCGGCGACGGCGCGAGCTCGCAGGGTGACGTGCACGAGGCGATGAACTTCGCCGCCATTCTGAAGGCGCCGGTGGTGTTCTTCGTGCAAAACAACGGCTGGGCCATCTCGGTGCCGACCGAACAACAGGTGGCCGGCGGCTCGGTGGCCGCACGCGCTGCCGGCTACGGCATGCCAGCCGTGCAGGTCGACGGCAACGACGTGCTCGCCGTGCTGGACGCCACCCGACGCGCGGTCGCCCACGCCCGCGCGGGCCTCGGCCCGGTCGTGGTCGAGGCGATGACCTACCGGCGCGGTCCGCACTCCACGAGCGACGACCCCGGTCGCTACCGCACCCTCGAGGACGAGAAAACCGACGGCGGCGAAGATCCGCTCAACCGGTTTCGCGCGGTGCTGCTGGCCGACAACGTGGCTGACTCTGCCTTCTTCGCCGTGGCTGACGCCGACGCCCAGGCGCGTGCCGACGAGATTCGCGACGGAGTCGTGGCCCTCGAAAGCCGGCCCGGAAGCGAAATGTTCGACTTCGTTTTTCAAGAATCAACCCCGACGCTTGGCGCCCAGGCGCGCCAGTGGAGAGAGGAATCCGAGCATGTCTGAGTCTATGAACGGCGCCGTCCTCGAACTCGTGCGGGAGGCCCCGCTCCTGCAACTCTCCATGCAGCAGGCCATCAACCGGGCGCTCGGTGAGATTCTCGAAACGGATGAGCGCGCCCTCATCTTCGGCGAAGACGTCGGCGTGCTCGGCGGAGTCTTTCGGGTCACCGACGGGCTGCAGCAGCGCTTCGGCGCGAACCGGGTCTTTGACACCCCGCTCGCAGAGTCTGGCATTCTCGGCACCGCGATTGGGCTGGCCATGGCCGGTTTTCACCCGATCCCCGAGGTGCAGTTCGACGGCTTCGCCTACCCGGCCGTCAACCAGATCATCACGCAGCTGGCCCGCATGAACTATCGCAGCCGCGGACGCCTGCCGATGCCTGTGACGCTGCGGGTGCCGAGCTTTGGCGGCATCCGCGCCCCCGAACACCACGGTGAGAGCCTCGAATCGCTGTTCGCGCACGTGCCCGGACTCAAGGTCGTGTCGCCGGCCAACCCGCAGCAGGCCTACCACCTGCTCAAGCACGCCGTCTCGATGCCCGACCCGGTCATCTTCATGGAGCCCAAGGCGCGCTACTGGAACAAGGCCGGGGTCAACCTGGTCGACAACGTGGTCGGTGATGGCATCTCCGGGGGAACGGATGGCCCGCTCACCGGCCGCGCCTCCCTCGAGGGCTCGGTGATCGCCCGTCCGGGCAAGCACGCGACCCTCATCGCGTGGGGCTCAATGGTCTCCCGCTGCCTCCAGGTGGCGGAGTTAGCCGCGGAAGATGGCATCGAACTCGAGGTGCTCGATCTGCGCTGGCTGAAGCCGATCGACGAAGCGGGGCTGGCGGCATCCGTTTCACGCACGCGTCGGGCCATCGTCGTGCACGAGGGGCCGCGCACCATTGGCCTCGGTGCCGAGGTCGCCGCGCTCGTCTCGCAGAGCTGCTTCGACACGCTGCGGGCGCCGGTCGAGCGCGTGACCGGCTTCGACGTGCCGTACCCGTCTGGCGATCTGGAGGACGAGTACATCCCGAACATTGATCGAATTCTCTTTGGAGTTCAGCGAGTATTGGAGTACCGCCGTGGCTGAAATCTCTTTTCCCCTGCCCGACCTCGGTGAGGGACTGCTCGAGGCGACCGTGCTCGAATGGCTCGTCACGGTGGGTGACCAAGTCGAACGCAACCAGCCATTCGTCGAGGTTGAAACGACGAAGTCGTCGGTGGAATTGCCGTCACCCATCGCCGGTATCGTGCTCACCCTGCACGGCGAGCCCGGCGACGTGGTGCTCGTCGACACTCCGCTGATCACCTTCACGGTCGCCGACGACTCGGCCGGCATCGTCGGCACTGTGCCGGCAGAGGCCGCGCCGAAACGCCGCGTGCGCCTCACCGTCGTTCTCGACGGGGACTAGACATGCTCACCAGTTGGCGCCAGCACGAACCCGAACTCGACGCGGGCCTTGCCCCGGTGCTGCTCGTGCACGGCTTCGCCTCATCCACCGCCCTCAACTGGGAGGCGACCGGCTGGGTGCGTGACCTCGTGAGCGCCGGACGGCGCGTCATTACCATCGATCTGCTCGGCCACGGAGCGAGCAGGGCACCGCTCGAGACGGATGCCTACGCCCCCAGCCGCCTGCGCGCGGCGGTTCTCGAGGTGCTCACCCTGGCCGGCGCCCGGCCCCGCAAGGTCGGCCAGCCCGCATCCGGCGTCGACCTGGTCGGGTACTCGCTCGGCTCGCGCCTGGCCTGGGAACTCGCCGCCGAGCGGCCCGACCTGGTCAATCGCGCGGTGCTCGGCGGCATGAGCGCCGAGGACCCGCTCGCCGACTTCGACCTCGAGGCGGCCGCCCTGTTTCTGTCGGATTCCAGCGCGATCGCGCACGAGTCGACCGCCTCACTGATGACCCTGATGCAGCTCGCTCCGGGCGCGAACACCCCGGCCCTGCTGCGGCTGGTCGCCGCGATCAAGGCTGAGCGGTTCGAGCCGGGCGCATCCGTTCCGTCTCGGCCCCTTCTTTTCGTGACCGGCGACCGTGATGTGCTCGCGACCGGCACGGCCGAGCTCGCGGCGCTCGCCGCCTGCTCCGAAGTGTTGTGGCTGCCGGCCCGTACCCATATGAACGCGGTCAGCTCACGGGCGTTCAAACAAGCTGCGATCGAGTTTCTCGCCCGCTACCAGTCGTAGCGGAACGGCCCGCCCCCGCAACTAGCGGTCAGTCCGGACCCAGCAGGTTCTGCAGAGCCGCGTCTATGGCGCGCATTTTCGAGCCATTCAAGTGACCGGCGAACTCACCCAGCCGGATTTCCTGATTGACCGCTGTCAGTTGCTCGACCAACACTCTGGTCTTCGTTCCATTGATTTCGACCTCGGGGCGAAATGACGCCTCACCTCGTCGGACTGCAGGACCACAGCGAACCGCGCCCCAGTTTGCTCGTGTCCACGAGGGTCACTAGGCGTCTTCAGGCGGTAGAGGTCGCCACGCACGAAGAGCGTCCAGATCGGCCGCAAGTTTGCGAGAAGCGGTGACGTCTTCCGGATCGTTCCGGAGCGCTTCGGACTCGGCCCGGAGTCGAGCGCGGCGGTGAGTACGTTCAGCCTCCATGATCGCCATCCGAGCGGGACAGTCCAACACTGGTCAGCGCTGCTAGAGCCCGTTCAGTTTCTAGGTCAGTGCGTATCGTGAGCGAAGTCTTGCAACAGTTTGTACTCCAAGAGAACTTGCATATTTGCGTTCGTTTCGTCTCCCGTGCCACCGTTCAGCTGATGATCCACAAGTATCCGCAGTTGTGAACGGCGCCGGGTGAATGCGGATACTCTGGCGCCGTACCACAGCACGTGGCTCCACCACCGTGCGCTCTCTGCGCCCTGTTCGCACTTACGCTGACGACACCGGGATTGCGGATAGCGGGAGTGTTGAGCAGCGGAGCCATCGCGCCCTGGTCGCTCATAGCCTGGGTTCTGCGGCGGCGAATTGCCCGAAGGGCATTCAGTCAGACGGCTAAGTTAGCTGCCGCGGGGCGTTCTGGCTCTATAAACCGAGTGCGAGGCGAATGCCCGCGCCGATCTCGGCGAGCAGGTACGCAGGTACATGCCCGGCGGGATAGGGGTCGAGGAATTCCCGGCTGACCGGACCGACCTGAGAGACAATGGCGACGGAGTCCTTCTCAAGTCCGGAGGCCTCGGCGGGTATCAGGACGTTCCCCGGGAATGCTTCCAGTCCCGTGTTCGACGTCAACGGGACGACCTGTACCGTGGCGATGTTCGTGGCCAACAGCCAGTCCTCCTGAACAACGACCGCAGGGCGAACTTTCGCCGGTTCGGAGCCGCGGGACGACCCGAAATCGACCCAGACGACATCCCCGCGCGCCGAGTCGATAGAACTCCGAACGGTTCATGCCGTGCTTGCCCGCGATGCGCTCGAAGCGCTCGAAATCGCCATCGGGAACCGAGATCGCAGTCTTCATGACGCAAGTCATAACCCGTCATACCGTCTTCGTGTGTGACGCGTGGTGCTCAATCTGGTGGACTGCATCCGCTCAAAATGGTGTGCCAGTGAAGATGCGCTGGAGGTCCAACCGGACCACGGCCTGCTCTTCGTCACCAAGGTCGTTATAGACCGCCTGTCCGGCTCAGACGCCGCCGAGCCAGCCGCGATTGAGTCCCTGACCCTAGAAGCGCCGCCCGGACTGCGCAATTCCGCAGGGCCGAACCCGCGTTCCTTGCCGCCGCCGACTACCCGAGCAGCGCCCGGTCGTCGAGGGACGCGCCCTTGATCTTCGCGAACTCAGCGAGCAGGTCGGGCACCGTCATGGTGGCCTTGCGCTCGGCGTCGACGTCGAGAATGATCTGGCCCTCGTGCATCATGATGAGTCGGTTGCCGAGGCGCAGCGCCTGTTCCATATTGTGCGTGACCATGAGCGTGGTCAGATGGTGCTTCTCGACGATGCTCTGGGTGAGCGTCGTGACCAGCTCAGCCCGCTGCGGGTCGAGGGCGGCGGTGTGCTCATCGAGCAGCAGGATGCGTGGCTGAGTGAAGCTCGCCATGAGCAGTGACAGCGCCTGCCGCTGGCCGCCTGAAAGCAGTCCTACCCGGGCCTTGAGCCGATTTTCGAGGCCGAGCTCAAGCGAGAGCAACTCCTCGCGAAAGAACGCCCGACGCTTGTGGGTGACGCCCCAGGCGAGCCCGCGACGCTGACCGCGGCGCAGCGCGAGCGCAAGGTTTTGTTCGATGCTCAGGTCGGGCGCTGTGCCGGCCATGGGATCCTGGAACACCCGGCCGACGTACGCGGCGCGTGCGTAGTCGGGCATCCGCTTGACAGAACTGCCATCGATCGACAGGTCGCCGGAATCAATCGGCAGCTTGCCGCTGATCATGTTGAGCAGGGTGGATTTGCCGGCGCCGTTGCTGCCAATGACGGTGACGAAATCACCGGTTTTCAGCTGCAGTGATACGTCGTTGAGGGCGACGCGTTCGTTGATTGTGCCGGGAAAGAAGGTCTTGGTGATGTTCTGAATGAGCAGCATGAGACTCCTAAGTGGCTTTGCTGTAGTTGGCACTGCCGGCGGCGGAACGCATCTGGCGCAGCGAGGGGATGTGTTTCAGGAAGCCCCAGCGCGGCAACAGCAGCGCTGCGACGACGAGCAGCGCCGAGATGAGCTTCATATCGTTCGGGTTGAGGCCGGCGCCCAGGGCAAAGAAGATCACCAAGCGATAGATGACGGCGCCGCCGATGACGGCGAGCGAGGCGAGAAAAATGGTGCGACGCCCGAAAACGGCCTGGCCGACGATGACGGAGGCGAGTCCGACCAGAATGAGGCCGATGCCCATGCTGACGTCGGCGAAGCCCTGGTACTGCGCGATGAGCGCGCCGCAGAGCGCGACAAGCCCGTTGGAGATCGCGAGGGTAAGAATCGTCGTGCGGTGCGTATTGACGCCGAGGCTGCGGATCATCTGCTCGTTGTTGCCGGTCGCCTGAATCGACAGGCCGAGGTCGGTACTGAGAAACCAGTCGATGGCGAACTTGATGATGAGGGCCGCAACGGCGAAGATCAGGATGCTCCAGGCTCCGCCGAGCAGACCGGCGTCACGCAGCGGCGTCATCATGGTGTCTTCGCGCAACAAGGGCAGATTGGATTTGCCCATGATGCGCAGGTTGATCGACCACAGCGCGATCATGGTCAGGATGCCGGCGAGGAGGCCGTCGATACGCCCCTTGGTATAGAGCACACCGGTGACCAGACCGGCCACCGCTCCCGACGCCGCCCCGGCGAGGGTGGCGAGGGGAGCGGGCACACCATTGATAATGAGCGACGCGGCTACCGCGGCCCCGGTCGTGAAACTTCCGTCGACGGTGAGGTCGGGAAAGTTGAGGATTCGAAACGTCAGGTAGACACCCAACGCCATGATTCCGTAGAGCAGGCCGAGTTCGAGAGCCGCATTCATCTGGTTATTCCTTCGGATATGAGGAGCGGTTGTTATTCGATGATTCGGTCGGCCTTGGCGATGAGTTCTTCGGTGAGGGTCACTCCCATGCGCTCGGCAGCGGCCGGGTTGAGGATGAACTCGATCGTGTCGAGGGTTTCAACGGGCATATCGCCCGGGTTCTCCCCGTCTTCGAGGATGCGGATGGCCATCTGGCCGGTCTGGTAGCCGAGGTCGGTGTAGCTGATGCCGTAGGTCGCGATGGCGCCACGCTCGACCTGGCCGTTTTCGGCACCGAACAACGGAATCTGGTTCGACTCGGAGTACTGGATGACGGCTTCGAGGCCCTCGGTGACACGGTTGTCGGTGGGAATATAGATGGCGTCGACATCGCCGAGCGATACGGTGGCCTGGGCGACCTCGCTTGAGTTGGTGACGGTGGCTTCCTTGATGGTCAGGCCCAGGTCCTTAGCAGCCTCCTTGGCGAGCTCAACCTGCACGTCGGAGTTGACCTCGCCCGAGCTGTAGATGATGCCGACCGTCTGGGCGTCTGGCAGAATCTCCTGGATCAGTTCGAGCTGTTCCTTGACCGGGTTCAGGTCACTAGTACCACTGATGTTGCTGCCCGGCTTCTCCCAGCTCTCGACCAGTCCGGCTTCTTTGGGCTCGGTCACGGCGGTGAACAGCACGGGAATGTCGATGATCGTCTGCGCGGCGGCCTGCGCGGTGGGCGTGGCGATCGCCAGCACGAGGTCGACCTTGTCGGCGGCAAACTTAGCAGCGATGGTGCTCGCGGTGGCCTGCTCACCCTGCGCGTTCTGCTCGTCGAACTCAATGTCGGTGCCCTCGACGTAGCCGGCGTCCACGAAGGCCTGCTTGAAGCCCTCGCGGGCGTCGTCGAGCGCCTGGTGCTGCACGATCTGGCTGATGCCGATCGTGATCATGTCGTCTGAAGCGGATGCTTCCGGCTCGCTCGCCGCGCATCCGCTGAGTGCGAGGGCGCCCGCGGCGACCAGGGCGAGACCGGATAAAGATCTGGTGTGTTTCATGCTGGAAATTCTCCTTTGAATTTATGCTGATACGGCACGCAGGAATCTGCGGCCGGACGGTTAGGGGTTAGACGGTTGCGGGCGCGAGGGCGGCTGCCGCGGCGACCAGGAATCGGTCGTTTTGCTCGGCCGTGCCGATCGTCACGCGCAGTCCCTCGCCGGGGAAAGCCCGGGCCAGAATGCCTTCGGTGATGAACACGGCGTTCACCCGGTCGGTGTCGTCGCCGGTGCGGAGCCAGACGAAGTTTCCCTGCGAGTCGGTTACGCGCCATCCGCTCGCCTGCAATGACCCGAGCACCCGGGTGCGTTCGGCCACGATCTGGTCGATGCGCACGGTCAGCTCGGCCTCCGCGTCGAGGGAGGCGAGGGCCGCGCGCTGGGCGAGCGCGGTTACGCCGAACGGCAGGGCCACCCGGCGCAGGTTGGCCGCGATAGCGGTCGGTGCGATCGCGTAGCCGATGCGCAGGCCGGCCAGGCCGTACGCCTTGGAGAAGGTGTGCAGCACGGCCACGTTGGGGTAACGGCGAAAGAAATCAATGCCAACAGCGGAGGAGGCGTCACGGTTGAAGTGCACGTAGGCCTCGTCGACGACGACCAGCACGTTCTCGGGGACCCGGGCCAGGAACGCGTGCAGTTCCTCGCTGGTGACGAAGGCGCCGGTCGGGTTGTTGGGGTTGCAGACCAAAATCAGTCGCGTCTGCGCGGTGATGGCATCGGCCATAGCGTTCAGATCGTGGCACTCATCGCTCGTGAGCGCGACCGGCACCGGCGTCGCACCGGCGACCTGCACCAGAATCGGGTAAGCCTCGAATGACCGCCAGGCGAAGATGACCTCGTCACCGGCCCCGGCGCTCGCGTGGATGATCTGGGATAGCACCTCGACCGACCCGGCACCGAAGGCCACGTTGTCGCTCGAGACGCCGAACCGGGCCGCAATACGGTCGGTGACTTCGGCGACGGCCATGCTCGGGTACAGATGAATCTCCCCGAGAGCGGATGCGATTGCCTCGGTCACCGAGGCGAGCGGCGCAAACGGGTTCTCGTTCGAGGAGAGCTTGAACGCTCCGGAATCGCCCGCTGCGGCGCCCTGCTTGTACGCGGGCAGTCTGCTGATGGCTTCGCGTTGCTGCACCATAACTTTTCAACCTCAACTCGGGACGGGTGTGCCAGACATGCGCGTCGAGTAAAGCGTCGGCAATGACGGGTCTGGTTCAGAGCGTAGTGATGCAGCAGAAGTTTGACAATTCGACCAATCAGCACGTCACAAACTGCACTATCTGACTGGTGTTCAGCGGGCTTGGCCGAACAAGTTGTTCAGTTTTGTAATTTTCGGCGACCTATTTCGGCGGTTAGCCTGGGGGGACTAAACTTGAGCCAGCAAGGCTCAACTTTAGAGGAGACAGCTCATGCAAGCCGGTCAGCGACCACCGCAGCAAGACGCCAAGACGGCCCTCGAGCTCTACGGGGTGAACCTCACCGACATCGCCCGCAGCGGCAAGCTCGACCCGGTGATCGGGCGCGACGCCGAGATTCGCCGGATCAGCCAGGTGCTCACCCGGCGCACCAAGAACAACCCGGTCTTGATCGGCGAACCCGGCGTCGGCAAGACCGCCGTGGTCGAGGGACTGGCCCAGCGCATCGTGGCCGGTGACGTTGCCGACTCGCTCAAGGACAAACAGCTGGTCTCGCTCGACCTGGCCGCCCTCGTGGCTGGCGCCAAGTATCGCGGCGAGTTCGAGGAACGGCTCAAGGCCGTGCTCAAGGAGATCAATGACGCCGACGGAGCGATCATCACCTTCGTCGACGAACTGCACACGCTCATGGGCGCGGGCGGCGGCGAGGGCTCCGTCGCGGCCAGCAACATGCTCAAGCCCATGCTCGCCCGCGGCGAACTGCGCCTGATCGGCGCCACGACCCTCAACGAGTACCGCGAATTCATTGAAAAGGATGCCGCGCTCGAGCGCCGTTTTCAGCCGGTGCTCGTCGGCGAACCCTCGGTCGAAGACACCGTCGCTATTCTGCGCGGGCTCAAGGAACGCTACGAAGCCCACCACAAGGTGACAATCGCCGATTCTGCCCTCGTGGCCGCGGCATCCCTCTCGAATCGGTATATCACCGCCCGCCAGCTGCCCGACAAAGCCATCGACTTGATCGATGAGGCCGCGAGCCGGCTGCGCATGGAGATCGACTCCTCTCCGGTGGAGATCGACGAGCTGCGGCGCAGCGTCGACCGGCTCAAACTCGAAGAACTCGCCTTGAAGAAGGAGAAAGACGACGCGTCGAAAGCACGTTTGGTAAAACTGCGCAGCGACCTCACGGAGCGCCAAGCGAACCTGGGGGAACTACAGGCCCGCTGGGACGCCGAGCGGGCCTCGCTCAACCGGGTCGGCGAACTGCGCGAGCGGCTGGACACCGCGCGCATCGAATCGGACCGGGCTCAGCGGGAAGGCGACCTCGAAAAGGCCTCCCGGCTGCTCTATGGGGATATTCCGGTGATGGAACGCGCGCTCGCCGACGCCGAAAAAGAAGAATCAGTCGGACCCCGCATGGTCAACGACCAGGTCACGAGCGAGGACATCGCCGCTGTCGTCGCCGCCTGGACCGGCATTCCGGTCGGCCGGCTGCTGCAGGGCGAAACCGAAAAACTGTTGAACCTCGAAAATGAGCTCGGCCACCGCCTGATCGGGCAGAAGCGGGCAGTTCGCTCGGTCGCCGACGCCGTGCGGCGTTCACGCGCCGGGATCTCCGACCCCGACCGGCCGACCGGATCCTTCCTCTTTCTCGGCCCGACCGGCGTCGGCAAGACCGAGCTCGCCAAGGCGCTCGCCGAGTTTCTATTCGATGATGAAAAAGCAATGGTGCGCATCGACATGAGCGAGTACGGCGAGAAGTTCTCGGTGTCGCGCCTGGTCGGAGCGCCTCCGGGCTACGTCGGCTACGAGCAGGGTGGGCAGCTGACCGAGGCCGTGCGGCGTCGCCCGTATTCGGTGATTTTGTTCGACGAGGTCGAGAAGGCGCACCCCGAGGTATTCGACGTGCTGCTGCAGGTGCTCGACGACGGCCGCCTCACCGATGGCCAGGGCCGCACGGTGGACTTTCGCAATACCATCCTCGTGCTCACCTCGAACCTTGGTTCGCAGTTTCTAGTCGATCCGACCCTGTCGGTGGAGCAGAAGGAACAAGCCGTGCAGTCGCTCGTGCGGCAGGCCTTCAAGCCCGAGTTCGTCAACCGGCTCGACGACATCGTGGTGTTCTCCTCGCTCAGCACCGAGGAGCTTGGCGAAATCGTCGAACTCGACGTCGACCGGCTGCAGAAGCGCCTGGCCGAACGTCGCCTCGAGCTCGCCGTGACACCGGATGCCCGCCGCTGGCTGGCCGAACGCGGCTATGACCCGATCTACGGTGCGCGTCCGTTGCGACGCCTCATGCAGCGCGAGATCGACGACCGCCTGGCGCGGGCGCTGCTCTCCGGGGAGATTCGCGACGGCGACACGGTGCTCGTGAGTCTGGAAGCCGACGGGGACTCGCTCACCGTCGAATCCGCCCCCGCGCTGTTGGACGTTCCCCTCGAGGAGGACCTGCTCTAGCCGATTCCCGCTCTCGCGTGTAAAAGGGAGATGTCCAGAGTCGCGGGTTACGCTTAATTCATGCTCGCAACTGTGATTTATGGCGAACGGGATGTTCGCCTCGAAGAAGTTCCCGAACCCGTACTCTCGACCGGTGGCGACGCCATTGTTCGCGTGACTGCGGCCTGCGTCTGCGGGTCAGACCTGTGGCCGTACCGGGGTATCGCCCCCACCAAGGAACCGCACCGGATCGGCCATGAATTCGTCGGCATCGTCGAAGCCATCGGTCCCGACGTCTCGACCATCAAGGTCGGTGACTTCGTCATTGCGCCTTTCTACGACTGCGACGGCACCTGCATCAACTGTCAGAACGGTGTGAGCACCTCCTGCCTCAACGGCGGCTGGTGGGGCGCGGACGACCAGCTCGGCGGATTCGCCGACGGAGCCCAGGGCGAGCGCGTGCGTGTTCCCCACGCCGACGGTTCGCTCGTTGCCACGCCGACAGTTCCGAGCGATGACCTCGTTCCGAGCCTGCTCACCCTCGCCGACGTCATGGGCACCGGACACCACGCGGCCGTCTCGGCCGGCGTGGAACCGGGCAGCACCGTGGTCGTCGTCGGTGACGGAGCTGTTGGACTCTGCGCCATTCTCGCGAGCAAGCGCCTCGGCGCGAGCCGCATCGTGGCCATGTCCCGCCACGCCGACCGCCAGGCCGTCGCCCGCGAATTCGGTGCGACCGACATCATCGAGGCGCGCGGCGATGAGGGCGTTGCCGCCGTGCAGGCCCTGTTCGATGGCGTCGGCGCTGACTACGTGCTCGAGTGCGTCGGAACCCAGGAATCCATGGACCAGGCCATCCGATCGGCTCGCCCCGGCGGAATGGTCGGCTACGTCGGCGTGCCCAACGGCGGCGCCGAACTGCCGATCCGCACCCTGTTTGGAACAAACGTGGGCGTGAACGGTGGTGTCGCATCCGTTCGCAGCTATGTCGAGGAGTTGCTGCCCGAGGTTCTCTCCGGCCAGATCAACCCGGGCCGGGTCTTCGACCTGCAGCTGCCGCTGGCCGAGGTGGCCGAGGCCTACGCCGCGATGGACGAGCGCCGCGCTATTAAGGTGCTGCTCCGCCCCTGACCCACCGTCTGGCCCGCTCTGGAGGGACAATTGTGAACCAACCGTTCCTCTGGGGAGGGCTACTGGCCTTCGCCATCGCCTCCGCGATTCTGCGGCTCGTGGTGGGTCACCCGCTGCTGCGAGAACGTTCGGTGCGCGTGGGATGGCTGGGGGCTGTGGTGGCGTTCGTCAGCGGGCTTGCCCTGGTTTTTCACTGCGCCGCGATGTTCTTCGGGCCCTGGGTCGACGCCGTGTCGTTTCTGCTGGCACCGGCCGACATGGTTCGGGACATGGGTGCGGGCAGCCAAGTCGCCTACTGGCTTCCCGCCGCGGCCCTGGTAGTGGCGTGGCGCAGAGTGTGGGGGCCGGCCCTGGGTGCACTCATTGTCACCCTTGCCGGCGTGGGGGTGACCATGTATTGGCCGTTCCCGCTCGACGTACACCTCGCGTGGCTCACGGCCCTGATCATTGTCGGTTCGTTGATTCCGACGCTGTTACTCCGTGGGCCACGCGCTGCGAGCTAGTCGTTGACGAGCAGCAGCTCGGTGAGCGGCTTGCAGCTGCGCGGGGCAACTTCGCGTTCGCGCAGCTCGGCGGTGAGATCGTCGGCATTGCCCAGCACTCCCAGCGCCGTGACGGTGACGACGGTCTGATCCTCGGTGAGGTTGAACGCTGCGGCGATGGCTGCACCATCGAATCCGCCCATCTGGTGGGTGTGCAGTCCGTCGTGCTGGGCCTGGATCGACAGGTGGGCAACGGCCTGACCGAGGTCGTAGCGTGCCCACGGGTTCTCGCGGGTCTCATCGATCGACAGCTTCGCCACGCTGGCGATCAGAACGGATGCCGTGTCGGCCCACGCCTTGTTGAAGCCCATGAGAGCATCGTTGATCTTCGCAAAGCTCGCCGAGCCGCGGCGGGCAACAATGAACCGAGCCGGCTGCATGTTGCTCTCCGACGGAGCCCGACCGGTCTACTTGCCCTGCAGCCGGCCCCGCACCTCGCGGCGCAGCACCTTTCCGAGGAGGCTGCGGGGCAGGTCGTCGACCTCGACGATGCGGCGCGGCACCTTGTATGCCGAGAGCCGGGTGCGGCAGTACTCGCGCACCGCGGCCACGTCGAGTTCGGCGCCGGTAGCCAATACGACCACGGCCACGACGTCTTCGCCGCCGTTCGCGCTCGGCAGACCCACCGCGGCAGCATCAACGATGTCGGGGTGCGAGAGCAGGGCTTCTTCGACCTCAGACGGCGACACGTTGAATCCGCCGGTAATGATGAGTTCCTTCATCCGGTCGACGACGGTGATGAAGCCGTCGGCGGAGACCCGCACGATATCGCCGGTGCGCAGCCAGCCGCCGGGCAGCAGCACCTGGGCGGTCTCGCTCGGGCGGTCCCAATAGCCCGAGAACACCTGCGGACCGCGCACGAGCAGCTCGCCCTCCTCCTCGAAGCCGCGCTCAACCGTCGGGTCCTCCGGGTCGACCACGCGAATGTCTGTGCTCGGAAACGGCACGCCGACCGTTCCGGGGCGGCGGCTCGGGCCGATCGGGTTGCCGGCCACGATCGGGGACGCCTCGGTCATGCCGTAGCCCTCGACCAACAGCCCGCCGGTCGCGCTCTCCCAGCGCTCCACGATCGACACCGGCAGGTTCATGGCACCAGAAATAGCAAAACGGATGCCGGCGAGACTCACGTTCTTCTTCGCAGCGGCCGTGACCAGGCGGTCGTAGATCGGCGGCACCGCCGGCAGGAAGGTGGGCGGTGCGTGCTTGGTGGCGTCGAGCACGAGCTTCTCGTCGAATTTGGGAAACAGCACGAGGCGGGCACCGATGCTCATCGCAAAGGTGAGGCACAGCGTGAGGCCGTAGGCGTGGAACATGGGCAGCACGCCGTACACGGTTTCCTCGCCGGGCCGCAGGCCCGCCACCCAGGCGGAGCCCTGGGCGGCGTTGGCGCGCAGGTTGTAGTGACTCAGAATGGCGCCCTTGGGGGTGCCGGTCGTGCCGCTCGTGTACTGCAAAACGGCGGTGTCCCCGAGCAGTGGGCGCTGATGCGAGGCATGCAACTTGCGGGTTCCGACGAGGGAGTCCCAGCTGATCGCGCCCTTTCCGGGCCCGGCGGTGAGGGAGGCGCGAGCGTCCCGGGCCTTCCTGATCGGCACCTTGAGGGCCAGCCGTTTCGAGAACGGCATGGCGCGCGTGAGATCGATGGTGACGACATCCGTTATGCCCATATCTCTGGGAAAAGCACGGACGGCGTCGTAGACCTTGTCCCAGACGATCGCGACCTTGGCGCCGTGGTCTTCAAACTGGTGGCGCAGCTCGCGGTCGGTGTAGAGCGGATTGTGCTCAACCACGATGGCGCCGAGGCGCAGCACCGCGTAGAACGCCACGACGTGTTGAGGGCAGTTAGGCAGCACGAGGGCCACTCGGTCACCCGGGCTCACGCCGAGCTTGCGCAGGCCGTTGGCGGCTCGGGAGATCTGCTCACCGAGCTGCTCAAAGGTGGTCGTGGCGCCGAAGAAATCCAAGGCAATGTTCGACGCGAAGGTCTCGACCGAGGCCTCGATCATCTCGGTGAGGGTTTCGGTGGTCTCGTCGATGGTGCCGGGCACGCCGGGCGCGTAAGAGGCGAGCCAGGGCTGATCCTTGAAGGTCATGACAGTTCTCGGGTGATGGCGGCGATGAACTGGTCGATGTCGTCTTCGGTCGTGTCGAAGCCGCACATCCAGCGCACCTCGTTCTTGGACGCATCCCAGTCGTAGAAGCGAAAGGATTCGCGCAGCCGGTCGGCGACACCGTCGGGCAGGGTGGCGAAGATGGCGTTGGCCTGGGTGGCCTGGCTGAAGTTGAGGCCGGTGATGGTTCCCTGGGCGAGTTCGGTCTCGAGCGCGCCGCGCAGCCGAGCCGCCATGGCATTGGCATGGCTGGCGTTGCGCAGCCACAGGTCGCCGTCGAGCAGCGCGATGAGCTGCGCCGAGACGAACCGCATCTTGCTGGAGAGCTGCATGTTCGACTTGCGCAGAAATTTCAGACCAGTGGATGCCGATGGGTTCAATACCACGATGCACTCACCGAGCATCATGCCGTTCTTGGTGCCGCCGAAGCTGAGCACGTCGACGCCGGCGTCGCGGGTGAACGCGCGCAGCGGCACACCCAGGCTGGCGGCGGCGTTGGAGATGCGGGCGCCGTCCATGTGCAGCGTCATGCCCTTGGAGTGGGCGTGATCGGCGATGGCGCGCACCTCGTCGACGGTGTACGCGGTGCCGAGCTCGGTGGTCTGGGTGATCGCGACGACGAGCGGCTGGGCGCGGTGCTCATCGCCCCAGCCCCAGGCCTCCTGGTCGATCAGCTCCGGGGTCAGCTTGCCGTCGGGGGTCACGACCGGCAGCAGCTTGAAGCCGCCGACATGTTCGGGGGCGCCGCCCTCGTCAGTGTGAATGTGCGCGGTGGCCGAGCAGATCACGGCGCCCCAGCGTGGCAGCATTGACTGCAGCCCGGTGACGTTGGCGCCGGTGCCATTGAAAACGGGGAACGCTTCAACGCCAGCGCCGAACTGTTCGACGAAGACCTCCTGTAGCCGGGCCGTGTAGACGTCTTCACCGTAGGCGACCTGGTGGGCGCCATTGGCCCGGGTCATCGCCTCCAGAATCTCCGGATGAATGCCGGAGTAATTGTCGGAGGCGAAACCGCGGGACGAAAGATCATGGAGTTGGGTCACCCCTCCATCCTCCCGCATTCGTCTGGCCGTCTGCACGAAGTGGATGCCGCTACTTGTGCAGAGCCTCGCGCAGGGAGACGCGGGAGCCCATACGCAGCAGCGCGTTCGAGTAGATGCGCGACCCGATCAGAATCACCACCATCGTCGACAGGGCGAGCACGACGAGCGAGAGCACCGGCTCCCACCATTCGGCCTGGCCCAGGAAGATGCGCACCGGCATCCCGACCGGCGCTGAGAACGGCACGTACGACATGATTGCCAGCACGAGTGGGTTGTCGTTGAAGAAAACCACCATGAAATACGGGATCATGACGAGGAACAACACCGGCGAGGTCGCTGATCCCACGTCTTCCTGCCGGGACACCATTGATGCCGTGGCCGCGTAGAGGGCGGCGAGCAGCACGAAGCCGAAGGCGAAGAACACGGCGAACCACACGATCGCCGGGCCGACGTCGGCCAGCAGCACCCGCTGCCCGGTCACCGCCAGACCGATCGAGACCAACAAGCCGATCGAGACGATCTGCGCGAACGCCATCAGGCTGTTGCCGAGCACCTTTCCGGCGAGCAGGGCCCGCACCGAAATCGTTGACAGGAGAATCTCCACGATGCGGGTCTGCTTCTCTTCGACGACGCTCTGCGCGATCGTGGCGCCAAAGGTTGTCGCGGACATGAGAAAGATGATTCCAAAGCCGATCGCCACGAGGTACGCAAGAAAACCGTCCTGCTCGGCCGGTTCGAGAATCGCAAGTTCGGGGTTCACGCTGAGCGCGCCGAGAACCTCGCCCGGCGCCGAATCGAGCGCGATCACGGTGATGCCAAGCAAGGAAGCGGGATTCGTCGACGGCACAACGGCCGCATCGACCGTGCCATCGCGCACGAGCGCCTCGGCGTCTTCGGCACTGGATGCTTCCACGATGTCGAAGGCTTGCGTCTGCTCGACGACGCTGATCGCGGTGCCGACCACGGCGACCTTGGTCAGGCTGGTGTTCTGGCTCATAATGCTGCCGACGATGACGGAGCCCATCGAGATGAACAGCAAAATGCCGGTCGCGATCAGAAACGATTTGCTGCGCAACCGCGCCGCGATCTCGCGGTTGGAAACCAGCCAGACACCCTGGGCGAAGGTGGGCGCGGTGTGCAGCGGGCGGGTGGCGTTGCTCATGCGATGACCTCCTTGAAGATGGTGGCGAGACTGGGTCTCTGCTGGCTGAAGGTGTGAACCGCGCCGAGCGTGATCGCGTGCTGCAGGACCGCCTGGCTGGCGGCATCCGTTTCTGCCTCGAATTCGGCGTAATCGCCGTCGAAGTCGACGACGGTGATGCCGGGCTGCGAACGGATCCAGCTGATGTTGCCCGCGGTACGAATCTCATACCGGGGGCGACCGTGTTGGTCGCGCAAGGCCTCGCCGGAGCCATTGGCGCGAATTTCACCCTCGGCGATGATGACGAGGTCGTTGCAGAGCCGTTCGACGATGTCAAGCTGGTGCGACGAGAACAGCACGGGCGCGCCCTGCGCCGCGTAACCCGCGAGAACGCTCATGACCACCTCGACGGCGAGTGGGTCAAGGCCGGAAAACGGCTCGTCGAGCACGAGAAACTCGGGGTCGTGCACGAGCGCGGCGGCGATCTGGGCGCGCTGCTGGTTGCCGAGCGACAGTGACTCGACGGTATCGCCGGCCCGTTCGCCGAGGCCGAGCTGCTCCAGCAGATTGGTCGTGTTGCGGCGAGCGGATGCCGGTGACAGCCCGTGCAAGCGGGCCAGGTAGACGAGTTGCTCGGCGACCTTCATTTTCGGGTAGAGGCCACGCTCCTCGGGCATGTAGCCGAACCGGCGGCGATCACTCGCCGTAACCGGAACCCCGTCGATGAGCACGGTGCCCGAGTCGGGCGACAACACACCGAGAATGATGCGCATCGTCGTGGTCTTGCCGGCCCCGTTCGCGCCGACGAAGCCGGTCATGCGGCCGTCCCCGACGGTGAAACTCACGTCACTGAGCACCTGCCGGGTTCCGTAGCTCTTGGTGACTCCCCGAATGTCGAGCATGCCCGCCCCTTCGTTGTGCCTGACTTCACGGTAGCGCGGGCGGCCGGCGCGACACATCCACCGGCCGACACATCCACCGGCCGGCGCGTGCGCCGGTTTCGGCAGCGCGGCTTGTGTTTCACAGCATTAGGTTTCGGTGTCGGCCTTGAGCAGGACCCGACTGTTATTGACGGATGCCGCCGCCTCCTCCCACAAACCCGTCACCCGGGTAGCCAGCTCTGTTTCGAGCCCGTCGAGCGAGCGCACGACGAAGATCGCAGCCGCGGCGGTGTCGCCCGCTTTCGCAAACCCCTGGCCGACCGCGCGCACCCAGGTTTCGGCCGCGGACTTCGCGGCCGCATAATTTGCGCCGCCAGCGGTCGGTCGGTCTACCGACACGCTCGACACAATGGCGAGCCGCCCGGCCGACGCGGCCAGCAGGTCGGCGTTGAACGCCCGGGTGGTGTTGCGCAGCGTAGTGACCACGTGCGAGTGCAGAAATTCCCAATCCTCGTCGGTCTGACCGGCCAAACCGCCGCCGCCGCGCCAGCCGCCCACGAGGTGAATGAGCCCGTCGATCGGGCCGATCGCGCCGGCTAGGGCAGTCACGGCGGCAAAGTCAGTGAGGTCGCACTCGTAGAGCGCGGCCTCGGGCGCGACCGCGAGCACGGACTGGAGGCGGGCGAGATTGGAGCCGACGGCGACGACGCGCGCGCCGGCATCCGCTAGTGACGAGGCGACGGCCAGGCCGGCCGTGCTGGTCGCCCCGGCGATGAGCACGGTTCGGCCAGCGACGGCCAGACTGGCACCCATCAGTCGACCGCGCTGGCGGTGATACCGGCCGTCGAGTCGATGACCGTGCGCATCTTCTTTTCCAGCGCTTCGAAGAACATCGACAGCGGAAATTCGTCGTCGAGAACCTGGTCGGTGTAGCCCTTCGGGGCGCCGGCGAGCACCTCGAGCGGCAGGCCGCGGGCCCAGGTCGACGCCGGATTCGGAGTGAGGGTCTTCGAGATCATCTCGTAGGCCGCGAGCCAGTGCGCCTTCTTCGGTCGGTCGATCGACGCCCAGTACAGCTCGTCGACCTGCGCTCCGAGTGCGATGACCACCTCGGGAACGGCGTCCCAATCGAAGGTGAGGCGGGTGTCGGTCCAGTGCAGAACACCGTGCTGGTGCATCCAGGCGAACAATAGCTGGCCGCCGAGGCCGTCATAGTTGCGCACCCGGTTGCCGGTGATGGCGAACCGAAAGATGCGGTCGAAGATGACCGCGTACTGCACCAGTTTCGCGTGCCGACGCGCCTCCGGGCTGGCCAGCTCGCTGCGCTCGATCGTGACCGACTCGCGAAAGGCGGTCAGGTCGCAGCGCAGTTCTTCGAGTGAATACAAGAAGAACGGCATGCGCTGCTTGATCATGAACGGGTCGAACGGCAGGTCGCCGCGCATGTGCGTGCGGTCGTGGATGAGATCCCACATCACGAAGGTCTCTTCGGTGAGGTGCTGGTCGTCGAGCAGCGCGGTAGCCTCGGACGGCAGCTCGAGCCGCGTGATCTCGGCGGCCGCGCGCACGACCCGGCGAAAACGGGCGGCTTCACGGTCGGCGAAAATCGCCCCCCAGGTAAACGTCGGAATCTCGCGCATCGCGACCGTCTCGGGAAAGAGTACGGCCGAGTTGGTGTCGTAGCCAGGCGTGAAATCGAGAAAACGAATTGGCACGAACAGTTTGTTCGTATAGCCGGCCTCAAGTTCGCCGATGAATTCCGGCCAGATGACCTCGATCAGCACGGCCTCGACGAGCCGGTTGGCGCTGCCGTTCTGCGTGTACATCGGGAATACCACGAGGTGGCGCAGCCCGTTGATGCGGTGCTGCTGCGGCTGAAAAGCCATCAGGGAATCGTAGAAGTCGGGCACGCCGAATCCGTCGGAGGCCCAACGGTCAAAGTCCACGATCAGGGCTTCAAGATAGGCGGCATCGTGTGTGAAGCGCGGCGCGAGGTCGGTGACCGCGGCGGTGATGCGCGAAACGGAGACGTCAGCATCCGCATGCCGCGAGGCGTCGGCAATCGAGCCGTCCTGCGACTGCAGGCCCTGCAGCGAGGTCGCCGCGGCCTTGAGGTCGAGCCAGGACGGATGCTGCGCGAGATTGACGCCGTCTTCGAGAACCTCGGGCTCTCCGACCAGAGCGTTAGCTACGTGTGTTTTTTCAACAGATATCGACATGGGAACCTCCCGTTCTCGTGAGTGCCGCGGTCGCGACGGGCGTGCGCACCGAAAAGGCTGCTCTTTCAGAATATCGGTCACGGAGCGGCGTTTTCTTGCTATTTTTCGCAACAAATCGTCGCTCGTGCTGGGTTTGGACGCCGAGAATCGACGTTCCGCTCGCGTGCGCGCACTTCATACCGACGTGACCGTGCACCGGAGTGGAGCGTGCATACTCAGGCTCTGATACGCCTGCCGGGGACGATTCGGGAATCGCGGCCCTTTGTGATGCCGAGGAGGTGTCCGATATCGCGAACCGAATAACCTGCGTCGGCCAGTTCGACGGCGCGTTCGGACGTGTCGGTGACCACCGCCCGAGTTTCGGCCTCCCTCGCGTGTGACTTCTACTGTGTAGCTCACCGGAGTCACCCCTTCCCCAGAACCCCTTCGAGGTCCCGTCCTATCGCGCGGAGCAAGCCAGAGGGGAGTCGTGAGTTCCGCGCGCGACACGTAATGCGAAATCTGGGGGCCCTCAGTTTCCCAAGCGTTGACGACGTGCGCGGGCACCGAAATCGTCCAGCGCGTTCAGTAGTTCTGTCGCCTGCCAGTGGCGATTGCGTCGGCCTGCTGTCGGCTGAGACAGGATGCCGGCATCGACGAGCGCGCTTGTACCGTTGCGTCCCATCCGGCGGTGATCGACGTGATTTCCTTCTCCAGCCTGCGACCGTTTGTGACGGCAGCGAACGCGGCTTCCGCCATCGTCTCGATAATCGGACGCACATCCCCATTGCGATAAGCATTAAGTGCATTGAAGTAGCCCTTGGTGTCGCCGAGGAGACCGGCGGAGACTGGGACGGTCACGTTTTTGGTGACGCCGCCTGCGCGCAGCATCCCCTGCACTAGGGCGCGCCCGGTGCGACCGTTGCCGTCGGGGAAGGGATGGATGGTTTCGAACTGAGCATGCGCTATCGCGACCTGCGCGATCACAGGGAGATCGCTGCGACGTACGAACTTCATTACGTCATCCATGAATTCGGGGACTCGGTCCTGGTGCGGGGGAATGAACGAGGCGTTGTGCGGAGAAATTGAACCACCGCCGATCCACACTTGCTCGTTCCGCCAGCGTCCGACAATCAGGGGATTCGACTTCTCCAACAGAGCACGGTGCATGGTGAGAACGGCGTCGAGGTTTAAGCCGTCGGCCAAAGCGATGGCAGCATCGCAGCAAGATAATCGCTCTGGTCGCCGCTCACGGGGCTACGAACCTCCGCGTCTTCGGGAGTGCTGCCCGCGGCATCGATACCTCGGAGTCCGATATCGACCTGAAGGCCGACATTGCGCCAAGAACGGGACTGCTCGCGCTGGCTCGATTGGAACGCGAGCTGGGCGACCAGCTCGGAACCAAAGTTGACGTCGTGGCCAGTGGCCTTCGCGAACACCTCTCTGAACGAGTAGTGAAAGAGGCCGTGCCGCTGTGAGCCGGTCCGATGTCGAGCTCGTGCGGGACGCACTCGATCATATTGACGTACTCAACCGACCACCCTCGAGCGGCGCGCCGCCTACCGCGCCGCGCGGGGCGTGCTCATGGGTGGGACCGACGCTGGCGACGGGTATTACGTCGTGGGCGGGGCATCCGGTCTGAGCGATTTTCTACTCCCCGCCGCGGATTGAAGTAGGTTGACCGCCGCCAACGCAAGCCATGCAGGTATCGGCATATGGTGACGACGTGGGCATATATCGCCGCGATATGCTGCATTATGGACTCCCTCGACTTTCGCCCGGATCGCAGCCAGTTCGTGTACACCTTCGGCGGCGCGGCGCCCAGCCACCGGGTGCGGCCAGGGACCCTGCTCAACCTCTGGTCGGAGGACGCGTTCAACCACGCACTGACGCGCGTCAGCGACGTCGCCAGCCACGTGCTCGACTTTCGCTACCTCAACCCGCAGACCGGCCCCTTCTACGTGGAAGGGGCCGAACCGGGCGACACTCTGGCCATTCACATCATTGATCTCACCCCGGCGCGCAGCTGGGGAGCCTCGGCTGCCATCCCCTTCTTTGGCGGCATGACGAGCACCGATCGCACCGCCATGCTGCAACAGGCGCTGCCTGAAGCTACTTGGATCTACGAGGTTGATACGCTGGCTGGCACCGTCGGCTTCCAATCCCGCTTTAGCGATTTTGAGGTAGCACTGCCACTCGCACCCATGCTCGGCACGGTGGGAGTAGCCCCATCAGGGGGCGAGGTGCGCTCCTCCCTCGTGCCCGAGCGTTTTGGCGGCAACATGGATACCCCCGAGATCAAGCCCGGCACCACCGTCTTTCTAGGTGTAAACGTTGAGGGCGCTCTATTCTCTATCGGCGACGGTCACTACCGGCAGGGCGAGGGTGAGAGCTGCGGCACCGCCGTCGAGGGTGCAATGAACTCCGTCATTCTGGTCGACCTGATCAAGGGCCGCGCTCCGCTATGGCCGCGCCTGGAAACCGACGACTACTGGATGATCGTCGGCTCGTCCCGACCCATGGAAGATTCCTGGCGGATCGCTCAGCTCGAGATGATCCGCTGGCTCAGCGAGCTCTTCGATCTGCACGAAATGGATGCCTACCAACTGCTTAGCCAGACCGCCGAGGCACCCATTGCCAACGTGGTCGACCCCAATTACAGCGTCGTCGTGAAGGTGCGCAAATCGCTATTCCCCACCGTTCACGCTTTCGACGGGATGCACCGCGACCTGCGCGAGCGGGCCGCCATCCGCTGACCTGTTCCGAGACTTTCTCACTCGCTCCGAACCCGCATCACCGAAAGGACCCACCTTGGATCTGCGCATCGCCCAAAAAACCGCACTCGTCACCGGCGGCACGAAGGGCATCGGGCGCGCGATCGTCGATGCCTTCGTTGCCGAGGGCGCCAACGTCGCCTTCTGTGCCCGCAGTGCAGCGGAAGTCGCCGCTACCGAATCCGAATTCGCCAATGGCCCAGCCACTGTCGTCGGCACGGTGCTCGACGTACGCGACAGCGAGGCTCTGGGGCGATGGGTTGCCGACTCCGCCAAGCGCTTCGGCGGCATCGACATGGTGGTGAGTAACGTGAGCGCCCTGGCCATTCCAGATACGGCGGCCAACTGGACGGACTCAATCGAGGTCGATCTAATGGGAACGGTCAACCTCGTGAAGGCATCGATCCCATTTCTGGAGCAGAGCACCGCGCCGTCGATAGTGGCGTTGTCGAGCGTATCCGGCCGCGAGGTGGACTTCGCGAGCGGCCCGTATGGCACGGTGAAGACGGCCATCATCGGTTACATTGCCGGTGTCGCCTACCAGCTTGCAGCGAAAGGAATCCGTGCAAATACGGTTTCACCGGGCAATACGTACCATGCGGGTGGAGTCTGGGAGAGCCTCGAGACCAGTGATACCGACTTCTTCACCGAGGCGGTAGGGCTCAACCCGACCGGTCGCATGGGCACGCCGCAGGAGATTGCAGCGAGCGTCGTGTTTCTATCCAGCCCGGTGTCGAGCCGAACAACGGGCGCGAACCTGCTGATCGATGGCGCGCTCACCCGCGGAATCCAATTTTGACGTCCTGAGTTCGTTACCGAACTACTCGCCGATCAGGCGCAGGCCGTTGTACCAGCAGACCGCGCGTAGCCAGTCGTCGTCGAGTCGCGGCTCTCGGGCGCGCAGGCGTTCGAGCACCTCCAACTGGTGCGCATACGGGTACGGAATGTTGGGAAAATCGCTGCCGAGCACCACACGGTCGGGCAGGTCCGCCAGCCGGGACAGCAGGGCGGGGTCGAAGGGCGCGAGCTGCTCGAAAAAGTCGGTGAACACCATCGTCGTATCGAGGTGCACCCAGGGATACCGCTCGGCCAGGTCGAGAAACTCGCCGTATTCCGGGGCGCCCATGTGTGCAACGACGACCGTCAACAGCGGATGCCGCACCAGCACTCCTGCAAGCGTGTGCGGCCCGGTGATGCCCGGTCGAGGAACCGGCCCGCTGCCGACATGGATCACGACCGGAATCGCTGCGTCGGCCAGTAGCCCCCAGACCGGGTCGAGGATCGGTTCGCGCAGGTCAAAAGCCCCGATCTGCACATGAATTTTGAATACTCGAGCGCCGCGGTCGAGGGCGGACTGAACCTGATCGAGCACGCCATCCTCCGGGTAAAACGTGGCACTCGGAACGCAGTCGGCATGCTCGTCCGCGAGGTCCAGTGAGAAATCGGTCAGGGACGCCGCCATTCCGGGGCGATGCGCATAGGACAGCGCGGTGAAGCGCCGCACGCCGAGTCGGCGAATCGTCGCGAGTCGCGACTCCTGGTCGTCGCGATAGTGAATCGGCCACGGGTGACCGATGAGCGGCTCGATCTCGTCGAAGTGAGCCCAGACGCGCCGCAGCATCCGCTCGGGAAGAAAATGGGTGTGCAGGTCGACCAGCCCGGGCAGGCCGAGCCCCCGCCACCAGGTTGGTACCGCGTTGTCACTGAGACTCATTGCATCCAGTGTGTCAGATTGCCTGACCGGAGTAACTACGTGACCAGCAACACGGCCGCGGCCGTCAGCGCGACGATCACGAGAATCGTGCGCAGCACTGGAGCGGGCAGGCGCCGCCCGATTCTGGCACCGAGCCAGCCGCCGAGGGCTGAGCCCACGCCGATCAGGAGGACAATCATCCAGTCGACCGTGCCGCTGGAGATAAAGATCACCGACGACACGACGTTGGCGACACCGGCCAAAACGTTCTTGGCCCCGTTGGCGCGGTGCATGTCGGTCGACCAGAGAATCCCGAGGAGGGCGAGAAGTACAACGCCCTGGGCTGCACCGAAATAGCCGCCGTACACGCCCGTCGCCAGCACGCCGAGGCTGAGACCAATCGTCACCGGGCGGGTGTCGGCATGGGTTGCTGCAGATTTGCGCCGCACGAATCGCGCGATGCGCGGCTGAATTGCGGAGAGCACACCTGCAAGGATCAGCAGGTACGGAACGACCATGGAAAATGCGGATGCCGGCAGAACCAGCAGCAGGACGCCGCCGACGATCCCGCCGATGGCGGAGAAGATGGCCATGAGCCCCACGGCGCGCCACTGCCCCTGGAGTTCTCGACGGTAGCCGTAGGCGCCGGTGACGGAGGCTGGTACCAGACCAACGGTGTTCGACACATTGGCGGTGATCGGGGGGATGCCGAGGGCGAGCAGGGTCGGAAAGGTGATCAGCGTTCCCGCGCCGGCCACCACGTTGATGATTCCGGCCACGATCCCCGCCACGAAGATAATCGTGCCATTGAGTAGCCCTATCTCAATTTCCATGGTTATTGTCCTATTCATAGACGATCTGTCTCTATACCGTATACAGTATCCAGACAACGGACGAACTATTTCACTCCTTTCACCTGCCGAGTCCAACCGAAGCAATAAGTGGATGCCCGTTCCACGCCCGTTGCCCGGTTGCGATTGATCACTGCCGAACCGAGGTGCCGCGTCTGCTCGGCGGAACAAGCCCCGAACACCAGAGCGCCTGCCACCTCGTCACCGCAGAAAATGGCGCACCGCGCATCAGCCAAGGAGACACGAATTTTGTTTACCACCCGTCCTGAACTCGTCGGAAACGTCGGTATGGTGGCCACCACCCACTGGATCGCCTCGGCCACCGGAATGAGCATCCTCGAGCGCGGCGGCAATGCCGCCGATGCCGCGGTAGCCACCGGCTTCGTGCTGCAAATTGTTGAGCCTCACCTCAACGGACCCGGTGGCGAGGTTCCGATTTTGGTCTGGTCGGAAATCGACCAGCAGGTATCCACCATTTGCGGTCAGGGCGTGTCGCCGGCTGCGGCAACGATCGAGGCCGTGACCGGGTTGGGCCTGGACGTGATGCCAGGGACGGGCCTGCTGCCCGCGGTCGTGCCGGGTGCCTTTGGGGCGTGGACGCTCCTCTTGGAACTGCACGGCACCATGACGCTGCGCCAGGTGCTGGAACCGGCCATCCACTATGCCGAGGAGGGGCATCCGCTGCTCAAACGGGTATCCGTTGCCATCGAAACGATGCAGGAACTGTTCACGACCGAGTGGCCCACCTCAGCTGCGACCTGGCTGCCGGGCGGACAGGTGCCCGCGACCGGAAGCTGTTTCCGAAATCCTGTGCTGGCCGCGACCCTGCGCCGGATAGTCGCGGAGTCCGAAGCTGCCGGCGGGTCGCGAGAAGCGCAAATCCGCGCGGCCAGGGACTGCTGGTACCGAGGTTTTGTCGCCGAAGCCATCGGTGAATTCTGCGCAGACAACGAGGTGATGGATACCTCGGGGGAGCGTCATCGGGGGCTGTTGACAGCCGAGGACCTGGCCCGGTGGGAGCCCACGGTGGAACAGCCGCTCACCTACGAGTATCACAACTACACCGTCTGCAAGACGGGCCCCTGGGGGCAGGGACCCGTCTTTCTGCAGCAACTGGCGCTGCTCGAAGGCTTTGATCTGACCGCGATGGGACCCGGCTCAGCTGACTGGGTGCACACCATCCTGGAGAGTTGCAAACTCGCCTTTGCCGATCGCGAGGCCTGGTACGGCGACCCGAATTTCACCGACGTGCCCATGGCGGCTCTGCTCAGCCCGGAATACAACGCGCAGCGTCGCCTGCTGATCACCGACACGGCCTCCGTGGAACTCCGCCCCGGCAACCCCGGCGGCGCCCAGGCACGACTGCCGCATTACCCGGCATCTCCAGCCGGATATGAGAATTTGATCGGATCCGGCGAGCCGACGATCTCCAAATCGGGGGAGACCCTGGGGGATACCTGCCACGTCGACGTGGTCGATGCCAACGGAATGATGATCTCGGCCACGCCCAGTGGCGGCTGGATGCAATCGTCCCCAACGATCCCCGCTTTGGGCTTCTGCCTCAGCACCCGCGCTCAAATGTTCTGGCTCCAGGAGGGTCTGCCGAACTCCCTGCGCCCGAGCGCTCGCCCACGAACCACGCTGACGCCGTCCTTCGCCCTGCGCGACGGCAGGCCCTGGCTCGCGTTCGGAACCCCGGGCGGCGACGCGCAGGATCAATGGTCGTTGAACTACTTCCTGAACCTCGTGCACGGCGATATGAATCTGCAGGAGGGTATCGATGCCCCCGGTTTTCACTCCACGCACATGCCCAACTCTTTCTTCCCGCGGGATGCGCATCCAGCCGAGGTCTATCTGGAGAGTCGGTTTGATTCGGCCGTGCTTGACGAGCTGCGGGATCGCGGTCACGTCGTCGTGGTCGGTGAGCCGTGGTCCGAAGGGCGAGTGAGCGCCGTGGCGCGCGATGGCGGCTGGCTCAAGGCTGCGGCCAACCCTCGGGGCAACCAGGGCTACGCCGTCGGGCGCTAGTCGCACGGGGCACAGAACGAGGCGCCCCGAGAACTGCGGCATAATCAACAAATGTTGTGCGCGCCGGACGGCGGCAGATGGCGGTCCGCCACGCAGGAATGGTCGAAGAGGAATAGCTGAAGTGTGGGACGTCTTGGAGTCGAAAGGGGATGAGTTGCGCACTCTCGGCCTACTGAAAGCTGCGCAAACCCTGGGCGAACGGGTTTACGAGGTGTTGGAAGAATCCATTGTCGACGGTGTCATCGCACCGGGTTCCCACCTGCGCGAAGACGAAGTCGCCAAGCAGCTGGGGGTGAGCCGAAACCCGGTGCGTGAGGCCATTCAACGGCTCGTGCACGACGGCTTCGTCGAACATCGGCCGGGCAAGAAGGGTGCCTTCGTGCACGCTCCCAGTGACAAGGAAGTGCAGGAGGTTTTCCACGCCCGCTCACTGTTGGAAAGCGACTGCGCACGGTTGGCCGCCGAAAATATTTCAGACGTCGATTTAGCTCGGCTCCAGGAACTGCTGGGGCATGGTGATGCGGCGATCGCGGCCCAGGACGCTAAGCACCTGCTGGAGCTCAACGACCGGTTTCATAATATTGTCGTGGAGGCCGCCGACAACTCGGTTATTGCCCGAATGCTGGGGGTGCTGCAACGACGAATTCGCTGGTATTTCTACCAGGTCGTCGTGACCCGGGCCGCCGGCTCGTGGGATCAGCACCGCCAGATTTACGAGGCGCTGCGCGACCACGACGGCGACCGGGCAGCGGTGTGCATGATGGCTCACGTCATGCAGACCGCCGCGACGATCCGTGATCACCAAGACACGGTAGACGGCGCCGGCCTTCCCCATTAGTCGGCGCAACCTTGTCAAGAGCGCGCAGCAGGCCGATTTTTCCCAGCCAGGATGCCCGCGACGGCATGGCCGAAAGCGGCATGGAATTGGTATGGCCCAGGGCTACGATCGGCTCGATGCGTCCACCCGAGATGATATCGGCGGTCGTGGCCACTTTGGCCAGGTAACCGGGGTTGCGGTAGCTCATGCAGGTGCACATCTGGCCGAGGTGCACTCGTGTCGTGGTGGCAGCGAACGCGGAGATCAGCGACCACGCCTCGTGCATGGCCTGCCTGCTTGGCACCGGCACGGTATGAAAGTGGTCTTAGACCCAAATGGATTCCCAGGCACCGGCATCGGCGTGGGTGGCCAGGCCGCTCATGGTTGCCCACTGCTCGGCGGGTTCGATTCCGACCAGATCGTGTCGCCAGCCCTGGGGTACCAACAGTCCGAATCGCATGGTTTCATGCCTAGACTGCCGCCTGGTCGGGGCGTCAAACGTTACTCTGGAGCCAGGACGACAACAATAAACGGACGGCGGTGACAGTGCACGCTCTCGACTTCGCCGGCATCATGAGCGAGATCCTCACCCTCGTCGGCCTCATCATCGGAGCGCTGCTCTACATTGTCGGCTTGTCCGTGCGCGGCATCAGTGGCCGCTGGACCCGCACGACCGCGGTGATCGCCGCGTCGGGGCCGGCCACGGTCATCCGCTGGTTTGATGGCGACGGCGATGTCCACGAATGCCCGGCCGACACCCACGAGACGCACCACCTGGTACCCGGCGACGATGTGCGCGTGTGGTTTCGCAACCGCCATCCCGAGCGTTGCCGCACACACGACCCCGAACTCGACGGCAAGGGCCTGCGCCTGATCGGCCTGGTCTTGCTCGGCATCGGCGTGCTCGCCGGCGTGACCGGCATCGTGCTGATGTTCGTCTAACCGACCGTCTTTTCGGCAGCGGATGCTGCGCGCGGCCGCGCCCATCCGCTCGCCGCCGCGGTCACCGCGATGGTAACGAGTGCGCCGAGCAGCAGCGCCGCCGCCTCCCCGGGGGCGAGCACGTGCAGCTGGGTACCGATCGTCGCGGCCGCGATCGGTATACCGAGCTGGGCCGCCGACAGCAGCCCGAATGACAGGGGCAGGCCCAGCACCCGGGTGGTCGCGTGGGTCAGCAAGGTCGCCAGGCCCAGTGTCAGGCCGAGGGCGATCATCTGCGGGTGGTCGGTCAGGTCGCGCAGCGCGAGCGAAGCGCCGAGCCAGACGAAGAACAGCGGGCCGAAGAATCCGTCGGCGAGGGCGAAGAGCTGTCGGGCGAGGCGGCGCGGTTCGCCGACCGCTGCGACGGCGAGCCCGAACGCGAAACCGGCGAGCATGACCGAGACATAGCTGAACACGGCCACCGCCGAGAGGGCAAACAGAATGGCCAGTTGGATGCGCAGCTCGAGGGCGAACTTGCGGTTCGCCGAGAGCTTGTGCAGCCGTGCGCGGGAGCCGTTTCGTTCCAAACGGGACAACAAGACGTACAAGGCCACGGCCAACGCCGCGATCAGGGCGGCGCCGAGCGCCGCGCGGCCCGCATTCGGCGGGTCGATGGCCAGGGGCAGCGCCACGATGGCCGCGATGTCCGCGATCGCAACCTGTGCCGTGAGTTCGAGCATCGAGCGCCCGCGCAGCCCCAGGGAGTGGATGAGCGGCAGCACGAGCGCGGCCGACGAGGAAGCCAGCAGCACTATATAGAGAGGTGCATGATTCGTTCCGAACATTATCGCGATGGCCACGCCGAGGGCGCTCGCCGAGACCGTGACGAGAATCGCCCGCACCAGGCCCGCCGAGAGCGCCGCGCGAATCGCGCCGGTACGAACCGGCACGTGCGTGCCGGCCACGAACATGATCAACGCGAATCCGACATCCGCTAACAGGGTCAGCGTGGGGTCGGCGGCCTCGATGAGGCCGAAGCCGGTTCGACCGACGATGACGCCGGCGGCGAGCTGGCCAATGACGACCGGGATATTCCAGCGGCGCGGCATTGCCAGGAGTGGCCCGAGCAACGCGACCACGGAGATGATCGCGAGGGTTTGAAAGTCCATCCGCGCCTCCTCCTATTGCTAGATCGAGCGTAGTACTGCTGCAGACGGCATGATGGGGGTATGAGTCGAACCGTCGCCGGAGCCCACGTGCTGATAACCGGAGCAGCCAGCGGCATGGGCCGCCTGTATGCCGAACGCTGCGTTGCCGAGGGGGCCAAAGCCGTCATCCTCTGGGACCGCGACGGTGCTGCGCTCGCCCAAACTGCTGCCATCCTGACGGAACGCTCCAACGGGCTCACCCGGATCGCGCCGTACGTCGTGGATATCGCCGATCTCGGCGCCATCGCGCAGACCGCACAGCGCGTGCGCACCGAGATCGGCAACCCCGACGTCGTCATCAACAACGCCGGAATCGTGCGTGGCAAATATTTCTGGGAGCACGACAACGGCGCAGACACCCGCCCTACCATGCAGATCAACGCGCTCGCCCCGATGTACATCACCCGAGAGTTTCTCCCGGCCATGATTGGGCAAAGTCAAGTGGTCAGGGCAACGCGGGGGTTTTTGCTTCGAGAAGTAGCTGGTTGAGGCGGTAGGCGGGGGTTTCGAGGTTGAG